>JASHQS010000009.1 GCA_030038995.1 Xanthobacteraceae bacterium | reverse complement strand
GCCGGCCTCGCGTCCGCGCCCGCGCCCGCGCCGCCGTCGGCGCCGTCCGCCGTCGCGCGTCTCGGCCGCCGATTCGGCGGCGGCTTCCTCGGCTTCCTCGCCCGGCGAGGCGGCGGTCTCTTCGAGGTCGTCTTCTTCTTCGAGCGGTGCGGGGAGCGGCTGGGCCTGCTCGGCGATGGCGCGCGCCGCCTCCGGCGTGTGCACCAGTTCGCCGCGTTCGATGACGAAAGGCAGCGGCGCGGTGACTGATTCATCGGCGCTGATCGTGATCGTGACCGCGAAGCGCTCTTCCAGGCCGCGTAGATGCGCGCGCTTCTGATTGAGCACGTAAAGCGCCACGTCGGGCCGCGTGCGGGCGACCAGATTATGGGTGGCGCCGCGCATCAGCTGTTCCTCGAGCGCGCGGAGCAGCTGCAGCGCCAGCGACGACACCGAACGGACGTGGCCGGTGCCGCCGCAATACGGACATTTCTCGGTCGAGCTTTCCAGGACGCTGGCGCGGATGCGCTGGCGCGACATTTCCAACAGGCCGAAATGCGAGATGCGCCCGACCTGGATGCGGGCGCGGTCCTGCTTGAGACATTCCTTCAGCCGCCGCTCCACCGCGCGGTTGTTGCGGTTCTCGTCCATGTCGATGAAGTCGATGACGATGAGCCCGGCAAGGTCGCGCAGCCGCAACTGGCGGGCGATCTCGTCGGCCGCTTCCAGATTGGTCTTGAGCGCGGTGTCCTCGATATGATGCTCGCGGGTGGCGCGGCCGGAATTGACGTCGATGGCGACCAGCGCCTCGGTCTGGTTGAGCACGATGTAGCCGCCCGAGCGCAACTGCACGACCGGCGAGAACATGGCGTCGAGCTGGCCTTCGACGCCGTAGCGCGACAACAGCGGCTGCGCGTCGCCGTAAAGCTTCACGTTCTTGGCATGGCTCGGCATGAGCATGCGCATGAAATCCTTGGCTTCGTGGTAGGCCTCGGCGCCGGCGACGGTGACCTCGTCGATGTCCTTGGAGTAAAGATCGCGAATCGACCGCTTGACCAGCGAGCCCTCTTCATAGACGAGCTTGGGCGCGGTCGATTTCAACGTCAGGTCGCGCACGGTTTCCCACAGCCGCAGCAGATATTCGAAATCGCGCTTGATCTCGGCCTTGGTGCGGCTGGCGCCGGCGGTGCGCAGGATCACGCCCATGCCTTCGGGCACTTCCAGTTCCTGGGCGATGTCTTTCAATCTGGCGCGATCCTCGGCGCCGGTGATCTTGCGGCTGATGCCGCCGCCGCGCGCGGTGTTGGGCATCAGGACCGAATAGCGGCCGGCGAGCGACAGGTAGGTGGTGAGCGCCGCCCCCTTGGTGCCGCGTTCCTCCTTGACCACCTGCACCAGCATGACCTGCCGGCGCTTGATCACCTCCTGGATCTTGTATTGGCGGCGATAGCGCGTCGCGCGATCCGGCACTTCCTCGAGTACATCGGCGCCGCCGACCGACTCCACCATCTCCTCGCCGTTCTCGGCGGTCTCGCCATTTTCGGCGGCCTCGCCGTTTTCGGCGGTTTCGCCGTCTTCGCTGCCGCCCGGGGCGATATCGGGTTGGACCGGAGCTTCGGCAGCGGCATCCACCGCTGCGGTTGCGTCCACCGCGTCCGCCGCGCCGGCCGCCTCATCTGGGCTGGACGCCACAGCTACATCCGCATCCGGCATGGCCTCCAAGGTGGCTTCCGCGGTCGAAGGATACGGCTCGCCCGGCTCGGCACCGGCCGGCGCCATCGCGGGCGCTTGGGAGTTCTGTGCGTCGGCCGGCACTTCCGCCCCGGCGACCGGGCTCGCTTCGCTCGAACCGGCGGCAGCTTCCGATTGCTCGGCTGCAGCCTCGGTGGATTCCGGCTGCGCGCCGATCTCATACGGCGCTGCGGCGCTTTCCGCGTCGTCGGCCGCTTCGGCGACCTCGCTGCGCACCGCGTCATCGTCGCGACGAGCGGCAGAGCGCCGACCGCGGCCGCGATGCCGGCGCGAGCGGCGGTCGATCTCGTCGTCCTCGGCGCGCTGCGCGCGCTGTTCCTCATCGATCAGGGCCTGGCGATCGGCGACCGGGATTTGATAATAATCCGGGTGGATTTCCGAAAACGCCAGAAATCCATGGCGATTGCCGCCGTAATCGACGAACGCGGCCTGCAGTGACGGCTCGACCCGCGTCACCTTCGCCAGATAGATGTTGCCTCTTAACTGCTTGTGGAGCGCGGACTCGAAATCGAATTCCTCGACGCGGTTGCCGCGCAAGACCACCACCCGGGTTTCCTCCGGGTGGGTCGCGTCGATGAGCATTTTGTTGGCCATTGGTCAATCTCACGAAGGCCGCGACCGCGCCCCGGCCACGCCGCATCGGCGATGGCTGAAAGCGGACGGCCCGATTGTCGGTGAATGAAACGGGTCGGGAATCTCGAGCACGCCAAGCCGATTCGACACACGAAGCGACCGGCACCGCTTGAGCACCGCGTCGATTCCGACCGAATCCCAATCTCTTTCGGGGAGATTCGCGCCTCGAACATGAACTCCACACCGCATGTAGGACGGCAGCGCGTCAGGCGCCACCGCAGGTTCTCAATTGCCGACGGCACCGCGCGATGCAGTGCGGCAGCACGGAACTGCCGAAACCGACGTCACGCGCGGGATTCCGGTTGTCCTCTTCCTTAGGGAATCGGCGTCGCTTCTCTTGCCCGCCGTGCTGCCGCACAACGGCGCCGGAGGGGTCGAAAGCGCCGTCCGCCTCGCTCCCGTCATCATCTTTGGGGAGACCGTCGCGGCGGACGTGCCGGATGCCCTGACGCGACGCAACCGGAACCCGTCAGCGCGTCATTCATAAAGCCCTCGGCGGGGAATTGGCAAGGCCGCCTGTGGGACCTTGCCGGAACTCGGCACGTAACCCCTGCTTCCAGCGCGCGTTTCCCCGGAGTCTTAAGTTTCGGTTAACCACGCCTCCCTAATGGTCGGACTGCAGATGAGGGGTTGGCAACGGATGGCTGTTCGGGCGGCGAGCGGGCTTGTTGTCGCCATCCTTCTCGTCCTGGCCGCGATGTCGGCGCTCGAGCGCGCCGGCTTTGCTCAATCCGGAAGATATCCGATTGCGACCCAGGTGCGGCTCGGCGGCGACCTCACCGAGACGCGGTTCGTCATGGATTTGAGCCGCAAGATCGACCTGCACGCCTTTACGCTCGCCGATCCTTATCGGGTCGTGGTCGACATACCGGAAGTCGTGTTTCGCCTGCCGCCGCAGGCCGGCGAGAGCGGGCGCGGCCTGGTCAAGGCCTTTCGCTTCGGCCTGATGATGGAAGGCGGCTCGCGCATCGTGCTTGATCTCGCCAAGCCCGCGCGCGTGCAAAAGGCCTTTGTGATGGACGCGCAGGCGGGCGATCCGGCGCGCCTGGTGCTCGATCTCGTTGCCACCGACCGGGCGAGTTTTCTGCGGCAGATTGCGCTCGACGAAAAGCTGTTGAAGAAGCGCCCGCCGGTCCTGCCGCAGCCGCAGGTCAACAGCGGCGATCCGCGGCCGCTCGTCGTGCTCGACCCCGGCCATGGCGGCATCGATACCGGCACGCGAGCGCCTACCGGCCAATTGGAAAAAGACATCGTGCTCGACTTCGCCAAGCGTTTACGCGCGCGCATCGAAAGCGCCGGCAAATACCGCGTGCTGATGACGCGCACCGACGACACTTACGTTCCGCTCGCCGACCGCGTCGAGATCGCGCGCAAGGCCAACGCCGCGCTGTTCGTCTCGATCCATGCCGATTCCTTGCCGCACAGCGAAGGCGACGCGCAGGGGGCCACGGTCTATACGCTGTCGAACAAGGCGTCCGATGCCGAGGCCGCGGCGGTCGCCGACAAGGAGAACCGGGCTGACGTGATTGCCGGCGTCGATCTCAAAGATGAGCCTGACGATGTGGCCGGCATTCTCATCGATCTTGCGCAGCGCGAAACCAAGACGTTTTCCGTACAGTTCGCGCGCAAGCTCGTCGCCGACCTCAAGGGCGTGGCGCGGCTGCACAAGCAACCGCTCAAATCGGCAGGTTTTCGTGTGCTGCGCGCGCCGGACGTACCTTCGGTTCTCGTCGAACTGGGCTACGTGTCGAACCGCGACGACCTGCGATCGCTCATGTCGGACACTTGGCGCGACCGCACCGCCGATTCGATCGCCAAGGCCATCGATGCGTATCTGTCGGCCCATGTGGCGGCTGCGCCACGCAGCGCGAACTGAAGGCTCAGTCGTGCGCTATCGGCCTCAGTTTGAACAAAAAACCTCGCCACCACAGGCACCGGACCAAGGGCTGTCCGGCGGGCTTGCGGCAATTCCGCCACATCGCGGTTCGGTCGTGCAGCGGCGGGCGAATCGGCCGGATTCGGGCGCCGGCCGAGCGCGGGCGGGACGCTTGCCATGAAACTGTTGTTGCGGTTCCTCGGCTTCCTGTTCGCGGCGGGCACAACGCTGTTCCTGGTCGGCATCGGCGCCGTCGCCGCCCTGTTGTGGCATTACTCGCAGGGCCTGCCCGACTACTCGCAGCTCAAGGACTACGAGCCGCCGGTGATGACGCGCGTGCACGCCGCCGACGGCTCGCTGCTCGCCGAATACGCCAAGGAGCGCCGCCTCTATCTGCCGATTCAGGCGGTGCCGAAACTCGTCAAGGAGGCCTTCATCGCGGCCGAGGACAAGAATTTTTACGAGCACCCCGGCATCGACGTTTACGGCATCATGCGCGCGGCGATGCTTTACGTGGAGAACTACGGCAGCAACCGCCACCCGCAGGGCGCCTCCACGATCACCCAGCAGGTCGCCAAGAATTTTCTATTGGGCAACGAGGTGACGTTCGACCGCAAGATCAAGGAAATGCTGCTGGCGCTCAAGATCGAGCGCGCCTATTCGAAGGACAAGATTCTCGAACTGTATCTCAACGAAATCTATCTCGGCTTCGGCGCCTACGGCGTGGCCGCCGCGTCGCTTCTGTATTTCGACAAGTCGGTGCACGAGCTGACGCTGCCCGAGGCCGCCTACCTCGCCGCGCTGCCGAAGGGACCGAACAACTACAATCCGTTCCGCCACCACGACGACGCGGTGGCGCGGCGCAATTACGTGATCGACCGCATGGTCGAGGACGGCTTCGTATCGGCCGCCGCGGGCGAGCAGGCCAAGAAAGCGCCGCTCGTCGTCACCGCGCGGCCGCCCGACACGCATATTTTCGCCGCCGAATATTTTGCCGAGGAAGTGCGGCGCTACCTCGTCGAGCACTACGGCGAGAAGAAGCTCTACGAGGGCGGGCTGTCGGTGCGCACCACGCTCGATCCCAAATTGCAGGCGCTGGCGCGCAAGACCATGGTCAACGGCCTCGTCCATTTCGACGAGAGCAAGGGCTACCGCGGCCCGATCACCAAGATCGGCATCAGCGGCGACTGGGGCAGCAAGCTCGCCGAAGTAAAATCGCTCGCCGACATCGATCCCTGGCACTTGGCGGTGGTGCTGGAGGTCGACGAGCAATCGGCGCGGATCGGGCTGCAGCCGCCGCGCGATCCCGGCGGCAACATCGTCAAGGACCGCGAAGTCGGCATCGTGCCGCTCGAGGGCGTGAAATGGGCGAAGCCGGCCTCTGGTCCGGCGCGGCCGATCCAGCGTGTCAACCAAGTGCTGTCGCCGGGCGACGTGATCTACGTCGAGCCGTTGCCCGACAAGCCCGGGCAGTACCGGCTGCGCCAGGTGCCGGAAATCTCCGGCGCCATGGTGGTGGAGGATCCGCATACCGGCCGCGTGCTGGCCATGGTCGGCGGCTTCTCGTTCGATGAAAGCCAGTTCAACCGCGCCACCCAGGCGCTGCGGCAGCCCGGCTCGTCGTTCAAGCCGATCGTCTATGCCGCGGCCATCGACAACGGTTATACGCCGTCCACCATCGTCATGGACGCGCCGATCGAGATCGACATGGGCGCCGGCGGCGGCATCTGGAAGCCGGAAAACTATGGCGGCCAGTTCTACGGGCCCTCGACCTTGCGCTTCGGCCTCGAACATTCGCGCAACGTCATGACGGTGCGGCTCGCCCAGGACATCGGCATGCCGCTGATCGCCAAATACGCGAAAAGGTTCGGCGTCTACGACGAGCTGCCGCCGTATCTGTCGTACGCGCTCGGCGCCGGCGAGACGACGCTGATGCGCATGGTGACCGCCTACGCCATGATCGACAACGGCGGCCTGCGCGTGATTCCGACCCTGATCGACCGCATCCAGGACCGCTACGGCCACACCATCTACAAGCACGACGAGCGGGTCTGCGAAGGCTGCGACGCCAAGGATTGGCACAATCAGGAAGAGCCGACGCTGATCGACCACCGCGAAAAGGTGCTCGACCCGATGACCGCCTACCAGATCACCTCGATGATGGAAGGCGTGGTGCAGCGCGGCACCGCCACCGTGGTGCGCGACGTCGGCAAGCCGATTGCCGGCAAAACCGGCACCACCAACGACGGCAAGGACGTTTGGTTCATCGGTTTTTCGCCGGACATCGTCTGCGGCGTCTATATGGGATACGACAAGCCGCGCCGGATCGCCAGCAACGCTACCGGCGGCCATCTCGCCGCGCCTATCGTGCGGGATTTTCTCAAAGTGGCGCTCGCCGACAAGCCGCCGATTCCCTTCCCCATGCCGCCCGGCATCAAGCTTGTCCGCGTCGATGCCAAGACCGGCATGCGCGCCGGACCGGGCGACCCGCGGGTCATTCTCGAAGCGTTCAAGCCGGGCACCGCGCCGCCGGACGCCTATTCGGTGATCGGCACCGATACCGCCAACGGCAAGCCGCTGCCCGACGCCGGCGCCATGCCGGTCTCCCCGGAAGCCGATCGCGCCGTGCGCTCAAGCGGCACGGGGGGGCTCTACTGAGCCCAGGAAACAGTAATCAGTAGTCAGCAATCAGCAATCAGCAAAAAAGCATTGTCGCTTCGCGAAACCTACCTTACCTGATCACTGACTACTGATTACTGGCCCCTGAACACCGTGCGCTCCGAAATCCAATCCATCGTCGGCGAGATCAAGCAGTCGGCCGGGCTGCTGAGGAGGCATCTTTGATGTCGACAAGGCGCGGGCGCGGCTTGCCGAGCTGAACCGGCAGGCCGAAGACCCGGCGCTGTGGAACGATCCGCAGCGGGCGGGCCGCGTCATGCAGGAGCGCACCGCGCTCGACCAGCAGCTTAACGCGCTCGCCCGCATCGAGCAGGAGCTCGACGACCAGGCGACCATGATCGAGCTCGGCGAGGCCGAGAACGACCAGACGGTGGTCGCCGAAGCCGAGGCGAGCTTGCGCAAGCTCAAGGCCGAGGTGGCGCGGCGCGAGCTTGAAGCGCTGCTCTCCGGCGAGGCCGACGCCAACGATTGCTACCTCGAAGTGCATGCCGGCGCCGGCGGCACCGAAAGCCAGGATTGGGCCGCCATGCTGTTGCGCATGTATGTGCGCTGGGCCGAGCAGCACGGCTACAAGGTCGATTACATCGAAGAGACCGCGGGCGAGGAAGCCGGCATCAAGTCGGCGACGATCGAGGTCAAGGGCCGTAACGCCTATGGCTGGCTCAAGACCGAAAACGGCGTGCACCGCCTGGTTCGCATTTCACCATTCGACGCCAACGCGCGACGGCACACTTCGTTCGCCAGCCTCAACGTCTATCCGGTGGTCGACGACCGCATCAATATCGATATCAAGGAAGCCGACGTGCGCGTCGACACCATGCGCGCCGGCGGCGCCGGCGGCCAGCACGTCAACAAGACCGAATCGGCAATCCGCCTGACCCACATCCCGACCAACATCGTGGTGGTGTGCCAGAACGACCGCTCGCAGCACCGCAACCGCGCCCAGGCCTGGCAGATGCTGCGCGCCAAGCTCTACGAGCTGGAGCTGAAGAAGCGCGAGGAAAAAGCCGCCGCCGAGCAGGCCGCCAAGACCGACATCGGCTGGGGCCATCAGATCCGCTCTTACGTCTTGCAGCCGTACCAGATGGTCAAGGATTTGCGCACCGGCGTGTCGACCTCCAACACCGCGGCCGTGCTCGACGGCGACATCGATCGATTCGTCGAGGCGGCGCTGGCGCAAAAAGCCTTCGGCGGCGGGGGCGAGAAAGTCGAAGACGTCGAATAGCCGCTCGCCCGTTCCATGAAATGGTGCGCTGCTGTTTCGAAGCAACGTATCAGCCCCGCGGCGCTCGGCGCGGCGGTTGGTCTTTTACGAGCCGCCGAACAGCTTTACGCCGGCGGCCAAGAATTTTGCCGGGTTGACGGCCTCGCCATTGACGCGGGTTTCGTAATGCAGGTGCGGGCCGGTCGAGCGGCCGGTGGAGCCGAGGCGGCCGATCACCTGTCCGGCGCGCACCTTCTCACCCAAAGTCACGTCGATTTCGGAGAGATGGCCGTAGCGGGTCGCCAGCCCTTCGCCGTGGTCGATCTCGACCAACTGGCCGTAACCGCCGTCCCAGCCGGCCTTGGTCACCTTGCCGGCGGCGGTGGCGTGGACCGGGTCGCCGACCTCGCCGCGGAAATCGATTCCGGTATGCATCGCCGGCTGCCGCAGGAATGGATCGATGCGCACGCCGAATCCCGAGCTTACGTCGAGCTCGCCGGCAAGCGGCCGGCGCAGCGGCACGAAGGCGAGCGTGTCGGTCAGGTCCTGCGTTTGCGCGCGCGCGATGGCAAGCCGAGTCAAAGCGCGCGCGAAGCCTTCGTTGGCGGGCGGCAGCCGGACCGGCACGAACGGACCGCCGGCCGCCTGCGGCAGAGCATTGTATCTGAGGCCGAGGCTCGCCAGTACGTCCTTGACCTTGCGCGTCCTGGTCTCGTAGCGCGCCCGCATGCCTTCAACTGCCGCGTTCTCGTCCTGCTCGACGCGGTCAAGCGAGGTTGCGATGCGGTCGAGCTTGCCGCCAATGCTCGATTGCTTGCCGTCGAGGCGCCGCGGGTTGATGAAGTCGTCGCCGAGCGGCGCCGGTTTTCGCCCGGGCTCGCGGGTCGCGCCGATCGAGCCGGTCGCCGCCGGCTCGGCGCCGCCGAGCGAACTGGCACGGGATTCGAGCGTGGCCTGCCGGCGCATCAATTCATCGAGCTTCCGCTCGAACTGCTCCTGGTTGAGCAATTGACGGCTGGTGGTGCGGTCGATCTGCTCGCGCAACTCGGCGATGCGATCCTCATAGGCGTATTGCTGCGCCCGCTGCCGCGCCATCAAACCTTTGAGGACGTCGTCGTGGAAGGCAAAATAGGTCGCCGTGACGACCGACCAGCCGGCCATGACCACGACGGTGCCGACGGCGATCCAGAACGCGACCGGGCCGAAGCGCACCTGCCTGCCGGCGTGTGCGATCGTGTAGCCGCGGCGGCCGGTGCGGGATTCCTGGTGATGGTGGACCGGTTCGGAGCGTCTCGCCGGCACGCTGGTCCGATGCGCTACACGGGCTTGCTGCGACTGTAACGCCATCGACTGCGACATTGACGCTCCCACGCCGACAGCCACGCGTAACGGCGACCGTCCGGGGAGCGGATTTGACCCGCTTATGGTTAACATTTGGAAAATTGCCGCGGCGATTTTTGCCGCCGGGGTAAATGCTTCGGCAACTTCGCGGCCGCTTACAGGGCGTTGACCGCCGCCAGTATTTCCGCGCATGGCCGTCGCGCGAGACCCGCGCAGCCAATGCGGGCGGTGCGTTGGCGAGGTCCAATCAGGAAAGTCGTGCGTGCGGTCCGAGGTGTCGGCGCGCGGATAGAAGGAGAGCACAGGCACCCCGCCGGCGAAATCGGCCGCGAAACCGAGCCGGCGCCTTCGCGCGCCAAGGTGAGATCGGGTGCCGGTGCCAGCAGGGTAGGTCCGCGTCACCTTATGTTCCGGCAGAGATGCCTTCCTTTCGACGCTTTCGCAGAGGCATTCTGCATGATCAGCAATTTGCGCCCGCGGGGGCGGTCGGATATGGGGCGCCGCGTTCTTTAGAGCACCACGGACGAGGGGACGCCCGAGGGGCATGGCCAAAGGGAATCGGCAGAGCGCGATGCTTCCGCAGCGGGAGCCGGTCGCATATCCGCGTCGGCGTGGCAGCATGCGAGGCGCCCGTCGCGGCCTGCGGTGGGGCGGCTGGGGCGACGGCCGTTATCTAGCGGCCTATCTGCGGCTTCTTGCCCGCCATCGCCGCCTCATCCGCCGCGTCGGCATCGGCAGCGGCGTGCTCGCCGCAGTGCTGCTGGCGGGCGTCCTTGGCTTGTGGTGGCGGCTCGCCAGCGGTCCGATCCAACTCGACGTGTTCACGCCGTGGCTTGCTTCCGCGATCGAGGAGAATTTCGGCAGCCGCGCGCGGGTTGAAGTCGGCGGCACCCAGATCGAACGCACGGAGAATGGCGGCGCCGCGGTCCGCATTCGCGACATCGTGGTCCGCGACCCCGACGGCGCGGTGGTGGCGCGGGCGCCCAAGGCGGAAGTCCGCGTTTCTGCCATGAGTCTGCTCAGCGGCCATTTGCGTGCCGAGAGCTTGAACCTGGTCGGCGCGCAACTGAACGTCCGCATCGAGCGCAACGGCGAAGTGACGGTATTTGCCGGCGCCGATAAGCATCCGATCGCCACCGCGACCGTGCCGGTCGATGGTTCCAGGGCCAATAGTGCCGGCGCGCCGAAACGGCCATTCCGGACGGCGTCGGCGATACCGCAATCCCTTGCGGCGCCGCCCACGGTTGCGCCCGCCGCCGCGCTCCCGGCGTCGGCGCGCCGCAGCAGCGCGATTTTGGCGGCTGTGTTGTCGTGGATCGACGGCATCGGCGAGACCGGGCTCGACGGTCACGATCTGCGCGAACTCGGGCTCATAGAAGGCACGCTTACCGTCGACGACGAGCGCAGCGGCAAGGATTGGTCGCTCGCCAATATCAAGCTCAGTCTCGAGCGGCCGCGCGGCGGCGGGGTCGTCATCAGGCTGAGCTCGGAAAGCGGCAAGCGCCCCTGGCAGTTGGTTGCGGCCGTTCAGCCGGTGCACAACGGTGCGCGCAGCATCCACATCGAGGCGCGCGACGTTCCCGCCAACGGCCTCCTCAGGGCACTTCATCTCGGCGATGGCAGCTTGCGGACATCGGTGCCGCTCTCGGTGAGCTTGCGCGGCGAGATCGGCTCGGACGGCGTGCCGCGAAACCTGGTCGGTCGCCTCGTTGCCGAAAGCGGGTTCATCGGCGACACCAGCAAGGACGACGGCCGCATCGATCTCGACCATGCCGAATTCAAGTTCGAGTGGGACGCCGCCACGCGCGCGCTTTCGGTGCCGTTCCAAATCATTGCCGGCGGCAACCGCGTGACCCTGCTCGGCCAAGTCGAGGCGCCGGCGCAGCCGGGCGGCGAGTGGTCCTTCAAGGTCGGCGGCGGAACGGTGGTGCTGGCGAGCCCAGGCGAAGCGACCGATCCACTGATCCTCAACCGTGTCGCGATCAGCGGCAGCTACAATGCTGCCGAGCGGCGCCTTGTCGTCAGCGACGGCGATGTCGGCAATATGGACGTGAGCGTCGCCATGTCCGGGAGCGCCGAATACGCCGACGGCGACTTGCACCTCAATGCCGGCTTTGCCGGCAAGCACATGTCGGTCGCCGATCTCAAGCGGCTGTGGCCGGTCTTCGTCGCGCCTAAGGTGCGCGACTGGTTCGACGAGCATCTCGAAAGCGGCGCCGTCGACCACATCACGATTGCGGTGAATGCGCCGCTGAAAACGCTCAAAGCGAGCGGCCCGCCGATTCCGGACCGCGGCCTGTCGATCGAAGCGCTGGCCACCAACTGCGTCATTCATCCGGTCGCGGGCCTGCCGGCGCTCAACGACGCCGATCTCACCGTGCATGTGGTCGGCCGCGACGCCCAGATCGCGGTCGGCAAGGCCACCGCCGATCTGCCGTCCGGCCGCAAGCTTGTGCTCTCCGCCGGCCTGTTCGAGGTGCCCGACACGGCGCCGCACCAGCCGCCGGCGCGGGTGCACTTCAAGCTCGAAGGTCCGGTGCCGGGCGCGGCCGAATTACTGGCCATGGACCGGCTGCGCGAGGTCGCCGGTGCGCCGTTCGATCCGGCAACCACCCACGGCACGATGGCCGCGCAAGTGTCGCTGGCCATGCCGCTGAAACCCGATCTGCCGCCGGGCTCGACCAACTACGCGATCACCGTCGATGCCACCAACTTTTCCGCCGAGCACATGATCATGGGGCAGCGGCTGGACGCCGCCGCGCTGCACATCATCGCCAACCCGCAGGGCTTCCAATTCAAAGGCGACGTCAAGATTGCCGGCGCTCCGGTCAATCTCGAATACCGGCAGACCCGCAGTACCGGCGATGCCGACATCAAGTTGCAGGGCATGCTGGACGCCGCGGCGCGCAATAGATTCGGTCTCGATCGGGGCAATACGATCGGCGGCGCCATACCGATCCGGGTCACCGGCCATATCGAGGGCGGCTCCGGACGCGAAGGGCGCTTCGCCATTGCCGCCGATCTGACCCCGGCGCAGATCGATGGTTTTTTGCCGGGTTGGGTCAAGCCGGCCGGCAAGCCCTCGCGCGCGACGCTGACGCTCATCAGCAAGGCTGACTCTATTCAAATCGACGATCTGGTGATCGAGGGCGCCGGCGGCGGCGTCAAAGGCGTGGTCGATCTCGACGGCTCCGGCGCGCTGCAATCGGCCAATTTCCAGTCCTACGGCTTTTCCGACGGCGACAAGGCGGCGCTGAAAGCCGAGCGCAGCCCGGACGGGGCGCTGCGCGTGACCATGCGCGGCGAGGTCTACGACGGCCGCGGCTTCATCAAATTGCTGACCGGGGGACCGCGCGGCGTTGCGGCTGGCAACGGGCAGGCGCCGGACATCGATCTCGACTTCAAGCTCGGCGCCGTGCTGGCCTTCAACGGCGAGGCGCTGAGCAACGTCGAGCTGAAAATGTCGCGGCGCGCCGGCGAGATTCGCAGTTTCGGGCTCAGCGCCAAGATCGGCCGCAACGGCACGCTCAGCGGCGAGTTGCACGGCGAGGCGGACGGACGCCAGGTCATCTATCTGCGCTCAAGCGATGCCGGCGCCCTGTTCCGCGCCACCGACGTCTATCAGCGCATGCTTGGCGGCCAGTTGGCCATGGTGATGGATGCGCCTTCGGCCAACAATCCGACGCAGCAAGGCACCATGATCGTCCGCGATTTTACCGTGCACGACGAAGCCGAGCTGCAGCGCGCCGCGACCGGCGGCACGCAAAGCAGCGCCGCCGCCGCGGCGCCCAACGATCTGCAATTCTCCAGCATGCGGGTCGATTTCACCCGTGCGCCGGGCCGCGTGGCGCTGCGCGACGGCGTGGTCCGCGGGCCGGTGCTCGGCGGCACGATCGACGGCTTGGTCGATTACGCGCACGACGCGGTCGATCTGCGCGGCACGCTCGTGCCGCTCTACGGCGCCAATAACCTGTTCGGCTGGATCCCCGTGGTCGGCCCGATCCTCGGCGGCCAGAAAGAGGGCATGTTCGGCTTCACCTATCAGGTGGTCGGCAGGCCGGGCCGGCCGTTGCTCAATGTCAATATCCTGTCGCTGTTGGCGCCGGGCGTGCTGCGCAAGATTTTCGAATATCCGGCGGCGACCGAGGACCTCGTCGACAATCCGCGCTGAGCCGGTTTCTTATACCGGCTTGAGCAGGACGTGACGCTTGCGGCCGAGCGAAAGCTTGATGACGCCTTCGGGCGTCAAATCCGCTCGAGTGAGCATCCTAGACTCGTCGGTGACAACTACATCGTTAACCCGCAAACCACCGTTTCTAATGTGGCGACGTGCTTCGCCTTTTGACATAACGAAATGTAACAGTACAAACGCCTCCAAAACACTCAATCCGCCCTCAAGATTGGTACGCGCCACTTCTTGTGTCGGTAAAGTTTCGGCCAGCGTGCCTTCTTCGAACGTCGCGCGTGCCGTGGCGGCGGCTTGTTCGGCCGCGGCGCGGCCGTGCACCAGCGCGGTCGCCTCGGTGGCGAGGATTTTTTTGGCCGCGTTGATCTCGGCGTCCTTGAGCGCCGCGAGGCGATTGATTTCGTCGAGCGGCAGCGTCGTGAACAGCTTGAGAAAGCGCGCCACGTCGGCGTCTTCGGTGTTGCGCCAGTACTGCCAGTATTGGTACGGGCTCACGAGGTCCGCATTGAGCCACACCGCGCCGGCCGCGGTCTTGCCCATCTTGGCGCCCGACGAAGTGGTGATCAGCGGCGAGGTCAGCGCGAAGAATTGCGCGTTGTGCAGGCGGCGGCCGAGATCGATGCCGTTGACGATGTTGCCCCATTGATCGGAGCCGCCCATCTGCAGCACGCAGCCGTAGCGGCGGTAAAGCTCGACGAAATCGTAGGCCTGCAGGACCATGTAGTTGAATTCGAGGAACGACAGTTCCTGCTGGCGCTCGAGCCGCAGTCTCACCGAGTCGAAGGCAAGCATCCGGTTGACCGAAAAATAACGGCCGATATCGCGCAGGAAGTCGATGTAATTGAGCGTGTTGAGCCAGTCGGCGTTGTTGGCCATGCCGGCATTGCCGCCGGCTTCCTCGAATTTGAGGAATTTCGCGAACACGGAGCGGATGCCGGCCAGATTTTGTGCAATGTCCTCGTCGGTGAGAATTTTGCGGCTCTCGTCCTTGCCGGACGGATCGCCGACGCGCGTGGTGCCGCCGCCCATCAGCGCGATCGGCCGGTGGCCGGTCTGCTGCATCCAGTGCAGCATCATGATCGGCAAGAGCGAGCCGACGTGCAGCGACGGCGCCGTGCAGTCGAAGCCGATATAGCCGGTGATCGTCGACGAGCGCGCCAGCGCGTCCAAAGCCTCGGGTTCCGAGACCTGGTGAATGAAGCCTCGGCTCGCCAACACGTTGAGAAAGTCGGACTTGTAGGCGCTCATCGTTGGTCAATGCGATTAGCCGCCGCTCGCCGCGGCGGCGGCGCTGGGTGTAGCAGGTCCGGCGGACGATTCAATTCCGGCCAAAGCGCCGGTGTCGGCAACTGCCGTGATGAGCGGCTACGGTTGACCGGATGGCCAAACTAGCGCAGGTTCGGCGTCGCAGCGCCCATTCCTACGTCTGAACATTCGCCTCTATCACGCAGGAATATCAAGAAAAATTCATGCTGATACGGGATATCGTAGAGGCCCTCGGAGCGAAGCTCGATGGCGATGGCGACATCGTTGTCGATCGGCTGGTTCATCCGGCCCGGGCCGAGCGGCCGTCAGACCTCGCGCTTGCCATCAGCCCGCAAGCCGCCGCGGCTTTGGCGCGAACCAAGGCGCGGGCCGTCGTCGTCGCCGCGGCCGCGCCATGGCCTGCGCGATCGTTTTCGGCCGTGCTCGCCGTCGCCGAGCCGCGCATGGCGCTGGCGCGATTGACCGCCTTGTTCGATGCCGGCCCGCCGCACGAGCGCGGCATTGATCCGACCGCAATTGTCGCGGCAGACGTCGCGCTCGGCCCGGATGTCAGCATCGGCGCCTATGCGACCGTCGGTCCGCGCAGCCGGATCGGCGCTGCAACGACGATCATGCCGCAAGTGACGATCGGGGCCGATGTGACGATCGGGGCGCACGGGCTGTTCCATTCCGGGGTGCGGATCGGTCACAATTGCCGGATCGGCGACCGCGTCATCATACACGGCAATGCGGTGATCGGCGCCGACGGGTTCAGCTTTGCGCCCGACCTGATGTCGGCCGCGGCCTTCACCGCCGCCGTGGCGGTGCGCCGGGTCCATTCGCTCGGCAATGTCGCGATCGGCGACGACGTCGAGATCGGCGCCTGCACCACCATCGACCGCGCCACGCTGGAATCGACGCGGATCGGCCGCGGCACCAAGATCGACGATCACGTCCATATCGGCCACAACGTCACCATCGGCGAGAGTTGCATTCTGTGCGGCATGGTGGGTATTTCCGGCAGCGTGGTCATGGGCGACCGGGTGCGGCTCGGCGGCGGGGTCGGCGTCGCGGATCATGTTCGCATCGGCGAGCAGGCGGTGGTGGCGGCCGGATCCGGCGTCGGCAGCGACGTTGCGCCCGGCGCCTTCGTGTCCGGGTATCCGGCACTGCCGCACGCGCGCTCGGTCGAGCAGCATCTTTATCTCGGCCGCCAGAAGCGGCTTCATGATAAGGTCGCTGCCATGGCGTCACGGCTGGATGAGCTGGAGAGGATCGTCAGCCGCACGGTCAAGAAGTAACGGGGGTGCCGTCATGAGCGACGTTGCCGGAGACGTGATCGCCATCATTGCCAAGAAGAAGAGAGTCGACAAACCGACGGTCGAGCTGTCGGACAAGCTGCTCGATTTGGGCCTGGAATCGCTCGACGCGGTGGAGATGATTTTCGATCTGGAAGAAAAATTCGACATTCAGATTCCCTATAACGCCAACACCAACAACCCGCGGACCGAATTCGAAACCGTCGGCGATGTCGTGGCCGCGGTCGAAAAGCTGGTCGCGCAGAAGACGTCGTGACCGACGTGCATCGCGTCGTCGTCACCGGCCTGGGCGCGGTCTCGCCGCTCGGCCACAGCGTCGCCGCCTACTGGGAAAGCCTCAAGCTCGGCAAAAGCGGGCTCGGCCCGATCACGCTTGCGCCGGCGCCCGGGGAATTGACCCAGAAGGTCGCCGCCGAAGTAAAGGATTTCGATCCGCTCAAGCATTTCGCCGAGCGCCAGCTCTCGACGCTCGACCGCGTCTCGCAATTCGCCGTGGTGGCGGCGCGCGAGGCGATCGCGCAGTCCGGCCTCGTCTTCGACATGCCGCTGTCGGCGCGCACCGCGACCATCGTCGGCACCGGCGTCGGCGGCCAGACCACGCTCGACGAGAGTTTTCGCCGCGTCTATCTGGAAAAGCGGACGCGGGTATTTCCGTTGACCATTCCCAAGCTGATGGCCAACGCGCCGGCGAGCCAGATTTCGATGGATTGCGGGCTGCGCGGGCCGGCTTTTGCGGTGGCGAGCGCCTGCGCCTCGGCGACCCACGCCATCGGCATCGCCTTCCATATGGTGCGCGCCGGACTGGTCGATTGCGCGGTGACCGGCGGCACCGAAGCCTGCATCACTTTCGGCACCCTGCGCGGCTGGGAGGCGATGCGGGTCATGGCGCCCGACGTCTGCCGGCCGTTCTCCAAAGGCCGCATGGGACTGGTGCTCGGGGAGGGCGCCGCCATCATGGTGCTCGAGCCGCTGCAGCGGGCAAAGGCGCGCGGCGCCGCCATTTTGGGCGAGATCGCCGGCTTCGGCATGAGCGCCGATGCCGCCGATCTGACCGCACCCGATCGCGGCGGCATGGTGCGCGCCATGCAGGCCGCGCTCGACGATGCCAAGCTCGCTCCGGCCGACATCCAATACGTCAACGCCCACGGCACCGGCACTGCCGCCAATGACGAGACCGAGACCGCAGCGCTGCACGAGGCGTTCGGCCCGCACGCCAAAGAGCTCGCCGTCTCCTCGACCAAATCGATGATCGGCCATGCGCTCGGCGCCGCCGGCGCCCTCGAACTGATCGCCACGCTCTTGGCGGTGCGCGACGGCATCGCGCCGCCGACCATCGGCTATATCGAGCCAGACCCGGCCTGCGATCTCGACTACGTGCCGAACGAAGCGCGCGCGCTGCCGATCGAGGCCGCGGTGTCGAACTCGTTCGCCTTCGGCGGGCTCAACGCCGTGCTGGTGGTGAAGAGGTTTGCGTAGGGGTCCCGCTGTCGCCTTGAATTGTACGGTAAACGACCGTACAATATAGGCAGTCATACAAGGGACACCGCCCCCCACAAGAGCAAACGTTCATGTCACAGCATCAAGCCCGGACAGCACGCATCGAGGCGCGCATCGCGCCTGACACCCTGGCCGCCGTCAAGCGCGCCGCGGAAATTCAAGGCCGCAGTGTCAGTGATTTCGTGGTCGCCGCGGCAGAGGAGGCGGCCAATCGGACCATCGAGCAGGCGCACATCATCCGGCTTTCGCTCGAAGACCAGCGCCGCTTCGCGGAGGCTATTCTCAATCCGCCCGAGCCTGTGCCGGCGCTGCGCCGTGCCTTTCGCCGTCACCGTAAGCTGGTCAAAACATCGCGGTGAAAGAGACGTTCGTCATTGAACCGCTCGGTGGGCAAGATCGTTCGGCCTTTGCCAGCGGCGCGCCGCCGCTGGACCGTTACCTTAGAGATCAAGCCTCCCAGGACGTGAGGCGGTTAGTGGCGAGCTGTTTCGTAGCCCTCGAATCTGCGACGAGCACGATTGCCGGCTATTACACGCTCGCCGCTGCCAGCGTGCGCGCTGGCGATCTGCCGGAAGAGATTGTCAGGCGCCTGCCGCGCTACCCCCTGCTGCCGGCTGCGCTGGTTGGTCGTCTTGCCGTCGATCAGCGCTTTCAACGTCGCGGAGTGGGTAGCACGCTCCTCGCCGACGCGGCCCTTCGGGCTCTCAAAGGCGACGTCAAGGCTTTCGCGCTCATTGTCGAAGCCAAGGATGCTGATGCCGTCAGCTTTTACCGGCAT
>JASHQS010000094.1 GCA_030038995.1 Xanthobacteraceae bacterium | reverse complement strand
GCAACGCCGGCGCCGAGCGCCTGGCTGCGGATGAGCGCGATCGTGCCGGTATAGCGGCCGAGCGCGCCGGCAAACAGCGCGCCGGGCTGGCTATAGGCGCGCATCGGCCGGCCGGTCGACGACAGCGCCACCGCATAGGGCGAATGGGTGTGGATGACGCAATTGACGTCGGCGCGCGCCTTGAAGATTTCCGAATGAATGTAGACCTCGCTGTGGCGGCGCGCCGATCCGGCGACGACGTTGCCCTCGAGATCGATGGTCAAGATATTGGCCAAAGTGATCTCGTCGAGGCCCAGGCTGTGCGGCTTCATGAAGAACAGCTTCGGCTCGCCGGGCACGCGCACCGAAATATGGCCGCGGGTGAAATCGTCGTGGCCCGCGGCGACCAGGACCTTGCCGGCCAGGATCAATTGCTGCTTGATGTCGCGGTGCGCCTTTGTCGTGGTCTTCGCCATTTCCCCGCCGCCATTTCTGGTTTCCGCCGATGTCGTTACCGCACATGATGCTGCGTGGCGCGCGCCGCCGCAATAGAATGGGTCGAATCCTTCAGCGTGAAACCGCCCTCTCATGAGCCCCAAGAAAGCGACTTTCATCGAGCAGCACGGCTTGTGGAGCGACGACGAGCGGCGCCAGGCCGAGGAGATCAAGCGCCGGGTCGAGGCGGAAAAACTGCGCTATGTGCGGCTCGCCTGGAGCGACACCCACGGCTATTCGCGGGCCAAGACGCTGACCGTGCCGGCGTTCCTCTCGGCGTTGCGCGTCGGCTACAACATCGGGGTCGCCACCACCACGCTCGATTCGGCGGGCGCGCGCGTCTTCGCCTCGTTCACGCGCGGCGGCGGCATGGAGCTCGACGAGATGACCGGCTCGCCCAATCTGACATTGGTGCCGGACCCATCGACGTTCCACGCGTTGCCGTGGGCGCCGGGCGTCGGCTGGGTGCTGGGCGACGAGTATTTCAACGACGGGCGGCCGTTCCATTTCGCGGCGCGGGCGCTGCTGCGCCAAGCGCTGCGCAAGCTGCAAGCGCACGGCTACGGCAGCAGCATCGGCACCGAGATCGAATGGTATCTGCTGCGCGTCGCCGACGCGCATTTGAGCGACGACAATATCGGCGCGCCCGGAACGCGCGGCCGGCCGATCCGCACGTTTCCGGCCGAGCCGGGCTACCACTATCACTCCGAATCCAACATGGATTTGATGCAGGGCGTGTTCGACGCGCTCGGCGACGCCTCCGACGCGCTCGGGCTCGGCCTGCGCTCGATCGAGAACGAATGGGGCCCCGGCCAGGTCGAATGCACCTTCGCGCCGCGCGGCGCGCTCGAGGCCGCCGACAACGCGTTCTTGTTCCGCACCGCCACGCGGCAGATCTGCCGCCGGCTCGGCACCTTTGCGACCTTCATGAGCCGGCCGGCGCTGAAGGGCTTTTATGCGAGCGGCTGGCACCTGCATCAGTCGCTGGTCGATGCCGTGAGCGGCAAAAATCTGTTGGCGCCGCACCAGCGCGGCGAGCCGCTGTCGGCGCTCGGCTTGCACTATCTCGCCGGCATCCTTCACCATGCCGTACCGAGCACCGCCTTCGCCACGCCGACCGTGAACGGCTACCGGCGCTTTCGCGCCAACTCGCTGGCGCCTGATCGTGCCGGCTGGGCTAACGACAATCGCGGCGCCATGATCCGCGTGCTCGGCGGCGTCGACGATCCGGCGACGCGGCTGGAAAATCGCGCCGGCGAGCCGGCGGCGAACCCATATCTCTATATACTGTCGCAGGTCGTGACCGGGCTCGCCGGCATCGAAGCCAAGCTCGACCCGCCGCCGGCCGACGACGCGCCCTACGCGGCGGAACGCCCGCTCTTGCCCAAGAGCCTGCCGCAGGCGCTCGATGCGCTCGACCAGGAACCATTGTTCCGCCGCGCGCTCGGCGATATTTTTGTCGACTACTTCGTCAAGCTCAAGCGCAGCGAATGGACGCGGTACCAGCGCTGGGCCGAAGAAACCGGCGCCGCGCCGCAGAGCGAAGAGCCGAGCGAATGGGAGCAGAACGAATATTTCGATTTCTTCTGATGGCGAGTGGCGAAAATGGGCGAATGGCGAATGGCGAGTGGCGAATGGAAAGCGGTGCGGGACAACCGAGCGATCCCCTATTCGCCATTCGCCACTCGCCACTCGCCACTCGCCATTCGCGTGCTACGTAAGACTGCGCGCTCCATCGCGGACACCTCATCATGACGGCATTCGAAAAGATCAATAAGCCGCCGCAAGGCCGGCTTGACGCCACCGCGCTGTACGACTGGGACTATCTGGTCCAGGAGGACCGCGCGCATCGGCTGATCTACACCGATCCCGCTATTTTCGAGGTCGAGATGACGCGCGTGTTCGGCGGCACCTGGACCTATCTGGCGCACGAAAGCGAAATTCCGAACGAGAACGATTTCATCACTCGGCGTCTGGGCTTGCGCCCGCTCATCGTGGTGCGCGACGGCGCCAAAAAAATCCGCGCGCTGTACAACCGGTGCACCCATCGCGGCACCACGCTGTGCCGCTGGGACAAGGGCAACGCCAAGTCGTTCCAGTGCCCGTATCACGGCTGGAATTTCCTCAACACCGGCAAGTTGCGCGGCGTGCCGTGGCCGGACGGCTATGCCGAGGACATGCGCGACCCGAAATACAATCTGGCCCAGGTGCCGCGGGTCGAATCCTATCGCGGCTTCATCTTCGGCACGCTCAGTCTCGATGCGCTGCCGCTCGCCGGGCATCTCGGCCCGATGGCAAAGATCATCGACCAATGGCTCGACCGCAATCCCGGCGGCAAGGTCGTGGTCGCCGAGGCCAACCGCTTCCGCTTCAAGGGCAACTGGAAGCTCGCCTACGATAATTCGTGCGACGGCTATCACGTCGCCTATTCGCACCGCTCGCTGCTCGAGACCGAGAACCGCTTCGCCGGCGCCAACGCCAAGGGCATGGCCTATTACCGCAACTCGCCCGACACCCAGCCGATGTACATGCGCTACACCGGCCGCGGCAATCATTTCAAGGACAAGCGGCCGAACCTGGAGCAGCGCCCGGGCGGCCTGTGGGCGCTCGAAGGCGCGCACCCCGGCATGGAGCATTACGAAGCCGAGTTCTTGCGCCGCTACGGCGAGCGCGCCTTGGCGCTGCTCGATCTCGCCGGCTCGGAGCCGGTCAACATCAACGTGTTTCCCAATTTCTCGCTGCTCGGCAATCATATCCAGGTGTTCGAGCCGCTTTCGGTCGCCGAGACCAACGCCATCTGGTACGGCACCATGGTGGTCGACGACGGCACGCTCGGCGAACAGGCAACGACCGACATCAACGCGCTGCGCATGCGCACCCAGGAGGGCTTTCCGAATTTCGGCGAAGTCGACGACATCGCCAATTTCGAGCAGATCCAGTGCGGGCTCCTGGCGGTCGAAGACGAGTGGGTCTACATGCACCGCGGGCTGGGCATTGCCGGCCGCATGAAGCGGCACGACGACGGCACCATTACCGCGCCGGCCACGGACGAAGCGTTCATGCGCGAGCATTTCAAGGAATGGAA
>JASHQS010000093.1 GCA_030038995.1 Xanthobacteraceae bacterium | reverse complement strand
CGGCGGCGTTGCCGGCGCGCACCGGCTTGGCGCCCTGGTAGCCGTCGAGCCAGTCGATGTCCCACTCCTCGACGCGCCGCTCGCCGGTCAGGCCGTACATGACCTGCACGCGCGCCGGATCGCCCGCCACCGCGCGCAACAGCCATTGCCGCCAGCGGCCGGCATCCTCGTCATAGCCGGCGTTCATCAGCGCCAGCCGCGTAAAGGTGGCGTCGCGCAGCCAGTCGATCGAGCCGTCGCGCGCCACCAAGGCGGCGGTTTCGCAATCGCCGATCATGGCGTAATCTTCGATCCGAGCGGCCATCCGCGCCAAATGTTGCGCCCGCAACATAACGCGGCGATCGGCCCGCCCGTTCCAGCTCTTGCTAAGGCACGCTGATTTAGGTTGATGTAGCAGCGCTGGCACGGCGTGCTCCCTCTCCCCGCAGGGGAGAGGGTCGGGGTGAGGGGGTTCGGAAGTTTCAGAAAATTCTGCAGCGTCCGACCCCCCTCACCCTCGCTCGCGGAGCTTGTCATCGGGCGGCGCTTCGCGCCGACCCGTTGGCTCGCTCGGCCTCTCCCCTCCGGGGAGAGGTGAGTAAGTTTGTCAGCGTCGATCCAAAATCATCGCGCTCTAGGAACCGAAATGCCGACAACGACGAAACAAATGGGCGGCGGCCAGATCGGCCGCTCCGTGCCACGCCTCGAAGCCCGCGAAAAAGTCACCGGGCGCGCCGAATACACGCATCTGATGCGGCTGCCCGGCATGCTGCACGGCAAGGTCTTCCGGAGCACGGTGCCGCATGGACGCATCAAATCGATCGACACCAGCGCGGCGAAGAAAATACCCGGCGTGTTTCGCGTCATCACCGCCGACGACGTCCTCAAGGTCATTCCGAATCCGTATTACGGCCCGGCCTTCCACGACCAGCCGATCCTGGCGATCGACAAGGTGCGCTTCGTCGGCGAGCCGGTGGCGGTGGTGCTGGCCGCGGACCCGCATGTCGCCGAAGCGGCCACGCAAGCCATCGTCGCCGCGTACGAGGAAATGGCGCCGGTGTACGACGAGGTCGAGGCGATGACCGCCAAGACCTACGTGCACGAGGAGCTCAAGCCGGCCGGCACGTTCGCCGACCTCAAGCATCTCAAGGGCCAGCGCGACACCAATCTCGCGCTCAATGCCAAATTACGGCGCGGCGACGTCGACAAGGCGTTCGCCGGCGCGGCCCACGTGTTCGAGCACGAATTCCGCACCCAGAAATGCCTGCACGTGGCGTTCGAGCCGTTCGCCTCGATCGCCGACGCCAAGGACTCCAGCATCACGATCTATAGCGGCGCGCAGGGGCCGTCGTTCGTCCGCTCCGAGATCGCGCGGCTATTAGGCTGGCCTGAAAACCGTGTGCGCGTAAAAGTGCCGTATCTCGGCGGCGGCTATGGCGGCAAGCTGTACATCAAACTCGAAGCCTTGGTGACGGCGTGCTCGCTGATCGCGCGGCGGCCGGTGAAGATCGCGCTCACCATGGAGGAGCAGTTTTATCAGATCACCAAGCATCCGAGCACCGTGCGCATCAAGACCGCGGTCGACAAGGCCGGCCGCATCACCGCGCGCAAGTGCGAAGTGTTCTGGAACGGCGGCGCCTATGCGGACATCGGTCCGCGCGTCACCCACAAATCCGGCTTCGTCGCCGCCGGCCCGTACGACATCGACAACATATGGATCGATTCCTACGCGATGTACACCAACATGACGCCGGCCGGCGCGCTGCGCGGCTTCGGCATGCCGCAGCTCACGTTTGCCTACGAGAGCGACACCGACATGATCGCGCGCGCGCTGAAAATCGATCCGGTCGAATTTCGGAGGAACAACGTGCTGCGCGACGGCCGGCCACAGGCGACCGGCACCATCCTCAAGGACGCACCGCTCGGCGCCATCCTGGAGCACGTCGCTGACCGGCTGCGCTGGAAAGAGCCGTTCGACCGCGGCAGCGGCACGCGCAAGCGCGGCCGCGGCGTGGCAATCGCGCTGAAAGCGTGCGTATCGCCGACCACCTCGGTCGCCATCATCAATATCGGCGCCGACGGCAGCCCGACGCTTTACATCTCCACGGTCGATATGGGGCAAGGCTCCGACACCGGCATGGCGCAGATCGTCGGCGAAGTGCTCAACATCCCGGCCGAAGAGGTTAAGATCGTGGCGCGCGATACCGACGTGACGCCGTACGACATGGGCACGCTCGGCTCGCGCTCGCTGTTCCACATGGGCCACGCGGTGCGGCTCGCCGCCGAAGACGCCCGCAGCAAGATCGAGGCGCTGCGCCGCGAAGTCGGCGAGCCGGAAGGCAGCAACACGCCGATCGCCGGCCTGTTCGTCAAAAAATACGGCATGAAAGCCGGCAACATCGTCGGCACCGGCAGCTATCGGCCCGAACACGTCGAGCCCGATCACGACACCGGCCTCTCGCCGCAGATCACGCCGTTCTGGATGGTCGGCGGCGCCGGCGCCGAGATCGAGATCGACACCGAGACCGGCCGGCTGCGCGTGCTCAAATTGGTCAATGCCGTCGACTGCGGCACCAAGGTCAATCCGCGCATCGTCGAGACGCAGATTTCCGGCGCCGCGCTGATGCAGCTCGGCTTCACGCTGTCGGAAAAGATGAATCTCGACGGCGGCCAGGTGACCAACGCGTCGCTCGCCGACTACAAGATCACTGGCATCGGCGACCTGCCGGCGGTCATGATCAACGAGGCGATCGACGCCTATCAGCACAACGCGCCGTTCGGCGCCAAGGGCGTCGGCGAATCGGCGACCTTGGCGCTGTCGCCGGCAATCGCCAACGCCATCGACGACGCGGTCGGCATCCGGCTCACCGAGCTGCCGCTCACCGCCGAGGCAGTACTCCGCGCGCT
>JASHQS010000092.1 GCA_030038995.1 Xanthobacteraceae bacterium | reverse complement strand
ACGATGGATCAGGTCAGACCGCAATCCGGGACGTTGGCATTGCGACCACGCATCCGTAGATTGGCCGACCTATCCTCTGCGCACCCCATCAGGCGACGGCCTCAGCGCCGATCCCGTACAGAAGCAAGTCCCCGGCGATTGGATGACGCAATAGGGATTGACTTCCTCAGGCCCGTTACAGAAGCCCGGATTGCGCGAAGCGCATTCCGGGAAGGGATTGCCGGCGATCCACTCCACCCACTCTCCCGGGATTTCGCTCCGCGAAATCCGGGCTGCTTTGTTGGCCCTCAATCCGCCTTCGCCGGCGCCGCGAGGTTCGTGGGCACGTAGCCCATGTCCTTCAAGGTCGAGTCGAGCAGATTGCGCGCCAAAAACGATTCCGAATCGGGCAGCGGCTTGTCAGCGGGCCATTGCCGCGCCGCGATCATGGTCTGCCGGCGCGATTCGAGAATATCGCGGAACAGATTCTTGGGCACCTCGGCGCCGAACGAATCATGCAGCTGATCCCAGATCAGGCCGGCCTCCTTGTCGTTCTTGATGCTCAAGATGTGGTGCTCCATCACCTTGATCGAGCCCGCCTTGTTGGTGCGGAAATACATCACGGCCTTGGCGATGGCGCGAATGAGCTTCTTGATCGTATCGGGATGCTGCTCGACGAAGCTCTTCATGCACCAGATGGTGCCGCCGGCGCGCGGGATGTAATCGCCGGTGCGCAGCAGGATTTTCAGCCCGGCCTGCTGGGCGACCACGGCGTGCGGGATCGACAGGCCGGCGCCCTGGATATCGTTGTTGCTCAGCGCGGCGATGCGCTCCGGCTCGCCCTGGAACGAGATCACCTTGTAGTCCTTGCCGGCGTCCATGTGGAAGAAGCGGTGCAGCACCGCCTGCACCTCGTCGTAATCGGCGCCGCCGGGGCGGCCGAGCCCGATGGTCCTGCCCTCGAGGTCTTTGGGCTTGTTGACGGCCTGGACTGTGGTGAGCGTCCATTGCGATTTCAGCGACTCGCCGACCACATATTCGATCTTGGCGCCGCTGAGCGCCGCCTGCGCGCCGCCCGACGGAATCGGCGCACAGTCGAGATTGCCGGACAGCACCGCGGTGACCTGCGCCGGCGCCTGCAAC
Source organism: Xanthobacteraceae bacterium (assembly GCA_030038995.1). GTDB lineage: Bacteria > Pseudomonadota > Alphaproteobacteria > Rhizobiales > Xanthobacteraceae > BOG-931. The sequence continues at coordinate 16,827 of JASHQS010000092.1, read as the reverse complement.
TCGACCAGGCTCGCGTCGAGCCCCTGCTGTTTGAAAAAGCCTTCGTCGAGCGCCACGTAGGTCGGAATGTGGAAACCATCGCCGCCGATCACCTTGCCGATCGTCAGCTTGGTTTGCGCCTGCGCGCCGGCGGCAAAGCACAGTGCGGACGCGATGGCTGCGGCGGCGGCAAAGACGAGCGGGCGCGGGCGCATTCGCATGGTTTCCTCCTTCACGGCTGGTTGATCGTGCGGTTTATTGGCGGTGCGGCGGCCGCATCGCGGCGGGCAGGCGTAGAATTACACGATGGCTAGAAGATTAGCACAAGAGCGATTTTGCCGTGCCGCAGCGGAGCTCGGCAGCGGTCCGCCGCCGAGTGACTCTTCGTCGCATCGGCCCGGGCCGCGGCTCGCCGCCGCAAAGCCGTTCTTCACCATCGGGCACTCGACCCGCCCGCTCGCGCAATTCGTGGCGCTGTTGCGCGAGGCGCAGGTCGAGCTCGTGGTCGACGTGCGGCTCCTGCCGCGCTCGCGCACCAATCCGCAATACAACCAGGATGCGCTGCCGCGCGAGCTTGCCGGCCATCAGATCGGCTACCAGCACATCGCCGCGCTCGGCGGCCGGCGCGGCAAAAGCGCCGGCGTGCCACCTGCGGTCAACGCGTTCTGGCAGAACGCGAGCTTTCACAACTTCGCCGACTACGCGATGGGCGAGACCTTTCAGGCTGCGTTCGCGGAGCTGCGCGAACTCGGCCAGGCGCGCGCTTGCGCCATCATGTGCGCCGAAGCGGTGTGGTGGCGCTGCCACCGGCGTATCATCGCCGATTATCTGTTGGCGGCCGGCGAGAGCGTGCGGCACATCATGGGGCCCGGCCACATCGTGCCGGCGGCGATGACGCAAGCGGCGCGGCGCAATGAATCGGGGTCGCTGACTTATCCGCGGGCGTAGGCGTTCCGCGGCTGCAGGTGCAAGTCCGCGGCCAGAGAAAGCCGTCGATCGGCGGCGCGAAGCGGTCAAAGTTCGTTTGATTCGATCATAAAGCGGAATCGAAACCTACGTCAGCTTTCTGGTCAGCGCCGTCTTCTCGTGCAGCGTGTCGCGCACGTAGACGAGGTTGACCGCGGTAAAGACCACCACCGCAATCGGCGCGGCGAAGACGATGGCGACCAACCCGAACAAATAGGTGATGGCGACGATGCCGAGCAGCATCACCGCCGGCGGGATCGTCACCATGCGGCGCTGAATGAGCGGCGCCACCATGTTGCCCTCGATCTGGTGGATGACGAGATAGGCGATCAGCGTCCACAGCGCGGTTTCCGGACTCTTGGTCAGCGCCACGAGAACCGCCGGAATGCCCGCCAGGAGCGGACCGAGATAGGGAATGAACTCGCCGATGCCGGCAATCAGCCCGAGCGCCAGCGGCGACGGCACGCCGATCAGCCAGACCACCAAGGCCGACAACAGGCCGATGAGAAACATCTCGATCAGCTGGCCGATAAGCCAAAGCCGCAAGGCCTCGGCGATGCCGTCGAAAATCTCCGCGGCGCGCGCATGATGGCGCGGCGGAAACAGCCAGATCACCCCGGTCCGGTACAGGCGCGGCTGCGCCGCCAGATAGGCGCCGCAGATGAACATGATGATGACGGCCTCGATGAACGTCGTGCTCAGCCTGACGAATCCCGCCAGCGCGGTGGTCAGCGAAAAACTGCCGCCGGAGGCATGTTGCAGCACAAACCTGCCGACCGCCGATCCGTGCAGGCTCTGTTGGATGGCGGCGCTGGCGGACGTCGCCCGCTGCGTCACGTCCTGAAATTGGCCGGAGATCTGCGTGCCGAACAGGTATCCGATGCCGGCGATGACGATCAAGAAGATCAGGCCGGACAGGATCAGCGCCATCCATTCCGGCAATCGCAGCCAGCGCTCCAGCGGCTGGGCGCCGAGCCGCAGCAGCATCGCCAGAATGATGGCGCCGAATGCCATCAGCACGACGCCGAACAGATACCAGATGAGAACCGGCGCGACCGCGACCGCAATGACGATCAGCACCCGCTTGAAAAAATCGAAAGAGCTACTCGTCATGGCGATCCACGGCGGTTGCCGGGCGGCTCGCAAACCCGCCGCAGGGACAATCGGCGCGCGCGGCTCTGGTTCCGGCGGCCGCGGAAGGAATGAGGCTGGCGTCTGCGTCTAACGGCACTTACTGTTCACCGTCATCCAGAGGCGCGCGCCGCAGACGCGCCGCGAAGGTGGCGGCCCGGGACTCCCGGGCCGTCGCCCGTCGAGGCTTGGCGTAGAGCTTGTCGTCGGGCCGGCCGAAGGCCGGACCGGTCGGCGCCGAGCACCTCATCAGGGTGAAGTCAACGGATGCGCACAGCGGGGAGGGACGATGAACAAGCCGCGTGAAGTCAAGATCCGCGTCCATGACGGCGTGGAGATCGCGGTGGCGCTGTACATGCCGGACGGCGACGGCCGCTTTCCGGCGCTGCTCGCGCCCTCGCCGTACCGCTACGACAACAACGCGCTGCCGGCGGGCCCGCAGTTTCTCTGGCGCGAGACCGGGCCGATCGATTTCTATCTGCAGCACGGTTACGTCTACGCCCACATGGACGTGCGCGGCTGCGGCAAGTCCGGCGGCGAATTCCGCCTGCTCGACCGCGATCTCGAAATCGCCGGGCCGATCAAACTCGTGCTGCATGCGTCATCGACGCGCGACGACATGGATTTTTTCGTCAAACTCTCCGAGCAGATGCCGCAATCGCCCGAGGACCGCGCATGAAGGCGCGGATCAAGCCCGCGCATGAAGCATGATTATTACGCGTCCTTCCTTGACGCCAAGAGCGCGCGGGCGGCGATGCTCAGGGCCAGCACCGCCATGGTCAGAATGAGCGCGCCGGTCCAGGCCAGCGACTGCCATTCCTTGTAGGGACTGAGCGCGAACAGGAAGATCACCACCGGCAGGCTCGCGGTCGGGGCGTTGAGGCTGACGTTCCAGAACTGATTGTTGAGCGAGGTGAAAAGCAGCGGCGCGGTTTCGCCGCTGATGCGCGCGATGGCGAGCAGCACGCCGGTCATCATGCCGGCGCGCGCCGCGCGATAGCAGATTCGCGTGATGGTCAGCGAGCGCGGCAGGCCGATCGCGGCGGCGGCCTCGCGCAGCGAATTCGGCACCAGCATGAGCATGTCCTCGGTCGTGCGCACCACCACGGGGATGACCAGCACGGCGAGCGCCACCCCGCCGGCCAGCGCCGAGAAGTGGCCGAGCGGCGCCACCAGGACCTGGTAGATGAACAGGCCGATGACGATGGAGGGCGCGCTGAGCAGGATGTCGTTGATGAACCGCACCGTGCCGGTCAGCCGCTCGTGGCGGCCGTACTCGGCCATGTAGGTGCCGGCGAGCATGCCGAGCGGCGTGCCGATGGCGATGGCGAGCGCGGTCATGATCAGGCTGCCGACGATCGGGTTGAGGAGCCCGCCGGCGGTGCCGGGCGGCGGCGTCATCTCGGTGAACACCGACGGCGACAGCCCGCTGATGCCGTTCCAGATGAGCGCGCCCAGGATCAGCACCAGCCAGCCGAGGCCGAACACGGTCGCCGCGTAAGCGAGCGCCGTGGCCGCGGCATTGCGGCGGCGCCGCGCCGCGTGGCGCCCGGTGGCGCTCAGGGCGGCTCTCCTGGACAGCGCGGCGTCGGCCATGGCGCAATCACCCGATCCGTCGCGCCACCCGCGCCAGCAAATAGCGCGCGGCGGCGAGCACGATGAAGGAGATGACGAACAGGACGAGACCGAGCTCGATCAACGCCGAGGTATAGAGCGCGCTGACCGCTTCGGTGAACTCGTTGGCGATCGCCGCCGAGATGGTGGTGCCCGGCGCCAACAGCGACGCCGAGACGGCGTGGGCGTTGCCGATGACGAAGGTCACCGCCATGGTCTCGCCGAGCGCGCGGCCGAGCGCCAGCATGACGCCGCCGATGACGCCGGATCGGGCGTAGGGCAGCACCACGTGGCGCATCACCTCGCAGGTGGTGCAGCCGATGCCGTAGGCCGCCTCCTTGAGCACCACCGGCACGGCCGCGAACACGTCGCGCGAGATCGAGCTGACGAACGGTAGTACCATGATGGCGAGGATCAGTCCGGCGGTCAGCATGCCGATGCCGAACGGCGGACCGGCGAACAGGGCGCCGATCGCCGGCACGTTGCCGAGCGTGTTGATCAGGAACGGCTGCAGCGTGTGCTGCAGGACAGGCGCAAACACGAACAGCCCCCAGATGCCGTAGATGATGCTGGGAATGCCGGCCAGAAGCTCGATGGCGATGCCGATCGGCCGCTGCAGCCAGCGCGGGCACAGCTCGGTGAGGAAAAAGCCGATCAAGAGCCCGACCGGCACCGCGATCAGCATGGCGGTAAACGAGGTCACCAGCGTGCCGTAGATCGCCGCCAGGCCGCCGAACCGGTCGGTGACCGGATTCCATTCTTCCGATACGAGGAAGCCGAAGCCGAATTGGCGCAGCGCCGGCAGCGCGCCGATCAGGAGCGAGATCAGCACGCCGCCGAGCAGGGCCAGCACGGCGATCGCCGCGGCGCGCGTCAGATAGCGAAACAACAGATCGCCAAGGCGCAGCCGGTCGAGAGCCCTGGCGCGCGTCGCCGCTTTGGCTGCCATCATGAACCGCCGGTCTTGCAGCGCAATGTCAACCACGACGCGGCTCCACGCGCAGAGTCGAAGGCGCGCGCAGAGCCGGCCGTTGTGGCGCCAAGTCAAACGGTTCGCCGGCCGCCGCACAAGCCCGGCCGGCTCGGCCGCGCCGGCGCGGCGCGGCGGCGGCCAGCGCAAGCGATGCCGTGCCGCCGGCCTCGCAGCGACTCGGACCATCGTGGATGCTGTCGGCAATGAACGCGGAAAGCGGCATGGGAAGGTTCACGACATCCATGCTTCTAGAGCCGCCGCATGACAGCGGCATACGCGCCGGGGATCAATCCGATCCCATGACATCCATGCTTCTAGAGCCGCCGCATGACAGCGGGATGACAAGCCAAGCCATTGAAAGTCGGCGAGGATTCCGTCTAATGTCGAAGCCGCCGGCACCATCGTTGCAACGGCCGAAGCAGGGACGGCATGAAGAAGAGCGGCGCGCAAGACAGCGACTCTGCCTCTCGCCTGATCGATGCGAGAGTCAAGGAACTTGGCGACTGGCGAGGCGCGATGCTCTCAAGGCTCCGCGCTCTCGTCAAAGAAGCCGATCCCGAAGTGGTCGAGGAGTGGAAGTGGAGAGGGATCCCGGTATGGTCTCACGACGGGTTGATCTGCACGGGCGAGACCTACAAGACCGTCGTGAAGATGACCTTCGCCAAGGGCGCCGCGCTGCAGGATCCGGCACGCCTGTTCAACTCCAGCCTCGAAGGCAACGTCAGGCGTGCCATAGACTTCCACGAGGGCGAGACGATCGATGAAGCGGCGTTGAAGGCTCTTATCCGCGCCGCCGTCACCCTGAACACCACATTGGCCGGCGCCCGCGAACGGCGCCGTTGCGTGCGCCGCAGGTGACGCGGCGTTGCGTCGCTCCGGCGCGCGCTTTTCGGAACTCCGGCCAGCGGCGCCGGGAACCTGTTGATATCGCGCCGTTGTCGACGGACGCCGCCGCGATTCCGGCATGGCGTAGGCAAAACGCCGCGCCGCTGTCATCAAACTGAAATGATCGACGGCTTAGTAGTCGCGCGCGTTGAACAGTTGACCGTCATTCTGAGGCGGCCGCGGACCGGCCCGAAGGATGAACCTCACGGTGACGGACACAAGCGCAATTGCGCAGGAGAAACCGCATGCGAATGCAGCTTTTTGCAGCCATAGCCGCCGCCGCGACCGTTTCGCTGGCCGCGACCGGCCATGCCGCGAATCTGACCGGAGCCGGCGGAACCGCGATCTATCCGGTTCTGTCGAAATGGGCGGCCGAATACGCCAAGCAGACCGGCGACACCATCAACTATCAGCCGATCGGCTCCGGCGGCGGCATCAAGCAGATCGAATCCAAGACGGTGCTGTTCGCCAACACCGACATGCCGCTCAAGCCTGACGACGTCGCCAAGCAAGGGCTGGTGCAGTTCCCGCAGGTGATCATCTCGATCACGCCTGTGGTGCATCTTGCCAACGTCAAGGCCGGCCAGCTCGTGTTCGACGGCCCGACCTTGGCCGACGTTTATCTCGGCAAGGTGAAATACTGGGACGACGCCGAGATCAAAAAACTCAATTCGGGCGTCGCGCTGCCGCACGCCGCCATCACCACGGTGCACCGCTCCGACGGTTCCGGCACCACCTTCAACTTCACCGATTACCTGTCGAAGGTGAGCCCGGAATGGAAGAGCAAGGTCGGCGAAGGCACCTCGGTGAGCTGGCCGGGCGGCGTCGGCGGCAAGGGCAATCCAGGCGTCGCGTCGTATGTGCAGCAGGTCGACGGCTCGATCGGCTACGTCGAGTACGCCTATGTGATCGAGAACAAGCTCACCTATACCGACATGGTCAACGCGGCCGGCAAGCGCGTCGCTCCGACCATGGACGCGTTCCAGGCTGCGGCCGGCAACGCCGACTTCTCCAAGGTGCAGGACTTTTATCTGATCCTCACCAACCAGCCGGGCGACAAGAGCTGGCCGATCACGGCGGCGACCTACATGCTGCTGCGCAAGGACAGCGCGCCCGATCAGAACCATTTGGTGCTGAAATTCCTCGACTGGGCGCTCAAGCAGGGCCAGGCGCAGGCCAAGGCGCTCGATTACGTGCCGCTGCCCGACGCCGTGGTGAAGCAGATCGAGGCGCACTGGGCAAAGAACGTTCCGGACGCCTGGCAAACGGCGGCGCGATAGCTTTCGTCTACTGCAACTTCGCCCAAGGAGAGGATCGGGGCCGGGTGAAATCCGGCCTCGATTTTTGACTTTTTCGCTGGCCAACCGATCGCTACGCCTTGCCTTGCGCCAAGCACACAGCGGTAAGCCGTCGTGGTGACGCATGGACTTGCCCGACAATCCGTATCAAGCTCGGACAAACGGTAGGGAGAAGCGCGATGTCAGCCAGCACCGGCCGATCCTCCAGCCGGCCGATCAATTGGGCCGTTACGGCGACCGTCTTCTTCGTCGGCAGCGTGCTGTTGTGGGCCGACCGCACGAATTTCAGCGTCGCCACGTCCGCCTGGGCCAAGGAGTATGGTTGGACGCCGTCCACTCTCGGCATGCTGCTCAGCGCCTTTTCGCTGGGCTACCTGATCCTTCAACCGGTGGGCGGCTGGATCGCCGACAAGGCGGGCGCGCGCCGCACGCTGGCCGGCGCCATGGCCGGCTGGTCGCTGTGGGTGCTGCTGACGCCGATCGCGCCGACGGTGCTTTGGCTCACGGCGACGTTTCGCGTGCTGCTTGGCGCCTTCGAAGGCCCCTACATTCCCGCCAGCGTCGCCGCCGTGGCGCGCGCCATACCCTCGATCAGCAAGCGCGGCCGCTTCTCTGCTTTCGTACAGTCCGGCGCGCAGCTCGGACCTGCTGCCGGGGTGTTTTTCGCCGGCCGCATCCTGGGCGCGACCGGCTCGCCAGTGTGGATATTCGTGATCTTCGGCCTTGTCGGCCTGGCCGGCGCCGCCGCATGGTGGAGCTATGCGCGGCATTTCGACGATCCGGTGCCGCGAGGCGTGCACGCAGAGACCGACGAGGCCAAGGCGCGCGCCGCGCAAGCGCCGGTGCCGGTCAGGCTGTTGCTGACCAGTCCGGCACTGTGGCCGTTTTACATCGGCTATTTTGCGCTGCCCTATTGCCAATATCTCTTCCTCACCTGGCTGCCGCAATATCTGAGCCACTACCGGCACATTCCGCTACTTCAGGCGAGCACGCTGTCGGCGCTGCCTTTCCTGATGGCGTTCATCGCGGCGAATTTCGTCGGCTGGGCGATGGATTGGTTCGCCGCGGCGGGCTGGAAACAGGGCGGCGCCCACCGCAAGGTGTTCGTCGGACTCGGCGCCGTGATCTATGCGGTGACCACGCTGATTGCCGCCACGACCGGCTCCAACACGCTGGCGGTGATCATGATCATCGTCGCCAATGTCGGGCTGTCGTTCTACGTCATCCCGTACTGGACGACCTGCACCGACATCGCGCCGAACCAGACCGGCACGCTGAGCGGGCTGATGAATTTCTTCGGCATCCTGGGCGCGACGCTGTCGCCTTACCTGACCGGCGTCATCGCGCAGGCGACCGGCGCCTTCGTGGCGCCGCTCGTGCTCGCGGTCTGCATCATGCTGGTGGCGGCGACCATCATGATCGTGTTCTTCCCCTATCGGCCGCTACACGAGCTCGTCGCCGAGCCGCCGCAAGCCGCCAAGCTCGCCGTGTGAGGAGTGGTACGTCTTACGAGTGCTTGGCTCGGATCGCGGCCCGTCGCCATCGGCGGCTTTCCCTGATCGACAGAAATCAATTTCAATCGATCTGCCGGAAGCGTACGGCACGGCCTATCGACGGCGGGCCGGGGCAACCAGCCGCCATGACGCCGCTTCGCCAGCTTTGTCGCGCGCCGCTACGGCAGCTCGGAGATCAACTTTTGCATCTCGGTCGCGGTCCAGGCGCGGACCGTGCGCGAGCGCACATTGCCCTGCGCGCCGATCGCCATGGCGAACTTGGCGACGTTGTCGCCGTTGGCCGCCTCCAGAATGGCCACCATGTCGGTGTCGCCCGACGTCAGGTAAAGCTCTCTGATTTCGACGCCTATCTTCTTGGCGATGTCGCGCGCCGCCTGCGCGCGCTTGGGCGCGTCTTTGACGTTGCGGATGCCTTGTTCCGTCCAATTCAGCGAAGAGATGAACAGCATGTACGCCTCCTTTGGCTGCCAATGGCATCGCCGGCCCGGCTGCGGCCGGCCCGCGATACGCGGCTGTCGATCGAATCGAAAAAGCGATCTCTGCAAGATCGTGCCTGCCGACGGCATTTTTGGCTGCCGGGTTCGACGAGGACTCCGGCACGTCCCGCCGGCAGCTCGGCGCGACGCTACACCGCCGCGGCGAGAGGAGGGAAGGGGGCGAATTGACCGGCGCGGCGGATCCCATTACCTCGCTGCGCCAAGCGCAACGTGCCGATCGGAGCCATCCATGAAGCTCGGCTTCTTCATCATGCCGGTGCATCCGCCGGCGCGGGATTATGCGCAGACGCTGCGCGAGGACCGCGAGGCGTTCGTGCTTGCGGAACGGCTCGGTTACAGCGAGGGTTTTTGCGGCGAGCATTTGACCGATTTGGCCGAAAACATTCCGAACAGCTTGACGTTCCTCGCCTCGCTCGCCGGCTTCACCTCGCGCATGAAACTCGGCACCGCGGTGACGAACCTGCCGTTCAGCCATCCCGTTTTGGTCGCGACGCAGGTCGCGCTGGTCGACAATCTCTTACAGGGGCGCTTGCTGCTCGGCGTCGGCGCTGGCGTCCTGCGCAGCGACGCCGAGGCGCTCGGCTTGCTCGAGGCCGACCGCGGCGCCATGTTCGCCGAGGCGCTCGATCGGATCCTGGCGCTGTGGTCCGGGACGCCGCCCTACGATCTATCCGGAAAATACTGGACCATCTCGACGATGAAGACCGTGTGGCCGGAGATCGGACTGGGCGGCATCGTCAAGCCGTATCAAAAACCGCATCCGCCGATCCTCGGCACCGCCAACGATCCGCAATCCAAAGGATTGATTGCGCTCGGCCGCCGCGGTTTTTGGCCGATCTCCTCGCATTTCCTGCATCAGAACCATCTGCTCAGCCAATGGGACAATTACGCCAAGGGCTGCGCCGAAGGCGGCCGCGGAGCCGAGCGCGCCAATTGGCGCATCGCGCGCTCGATCTTCGTTGCCGACGACGACAAGGTGGCGCGCGCCTATGGCGGCGACGATGCGCAGAGCCCGTACCGGTTCTACATGAGCCAGCTCACCGCCAAGCTCCGGCGCGGCAAGCGTTTGGCCGGCTTCAAGGCGCGGCCGGACATGAGCGATGACGAGGTGACGTTCGACTACATATTCGACAATCTCGTCATCCGCGGCAGCGTCAACCGCGTCGTCGATGCGCTGCTGGCGCTGTGCGAAAAGGTCGGCGATTTCGGCACGCTCTTGTATTGCGGCAAGGACTGGGCCGACCCGGCGTTGTCGCGGCGCTCCATGGAGCTGATGGCCGAGAAGGTGATGCCCGCCATCAACGCCGCGACCGGCAAGCGCGCCGCGGCGGAGTAGGCGGCCCTTTTACAAATTTGGATCGCGTCGCGCCGCGACGGCCTTCTCTGACCGCCGCCGACCAGGGTGATGCATTCCGTCACCGCGACGGTGTTCCGCGCCTTTGTCGGGCGCACCGCGCCCTCCTATATTCGACGCGGAAGCGCCTCCGGGAGCCCGCCATGTCGAAACCGCTCGTCGTCAGCATTCCGCATCATCTCGGCAAGGACGAAGCGGTGCGCCGGCTGAAGTTCGGGCTCGCCGGCGTGCGCACCCATTACGGCCATCTGTTCAACATCCAGGAGGAGACCTGGACCGGCGATCGGCTGGCGTTCCGGGTCAGCGCGCTTGCGCAGGCGATCAGCGGCACCATCGACGTCGCCGACGATCACGTGACGCTGCAAGTCGTTCTGCCGTGGCTCCTCGCCAAGCTCGCCGAAGCGATCCAGCCGCTGATCCGCCGCGAAGGCACGCTGATGCTGGAGAAGAAGTAAGCGCAGCCCCGGGATCGTCATCCTGAGGCGCGAGCGAAGCGAGCCTCGAAGGATGCGGCCGAGGACTCACGGGCTGTCGCCCTTCGAGGCTCGGCGCGGCGCGCCGAGCACCTCAGAGTGACGGAAACAGTTACAGCTTCTCTGCCAGAAAACGCATCAGCCGCGGCGCCACAAAGGCGGGAAAGCCGGTCGGGTCATCGATCGGGTCGTTCATCCAGTAATGCGGCGCGCCGGCGACGATGCAGGGACGCACGAAGAAGCCGGCCTGCTTGAGCGCCAGCTGGAGCGCTGCGGTCTGCGCTTGCGGATCGACCAGATCGTCGGCGGTGCCGGTGACCAGCAGCACCGCGAGCTTGTTGTTGGCAACGGTCGCATAGCTGATCGGCGAGGCGTCGAAATAAAGTTGCCGGTCCGCCATCGGCGGCGCGCCGAGGAAGCGTTCGACGATGTTGCCGGTCGGCCATTGCACCTGGCAGCTCGCCCACATCGCCACCATGTCGTAGACGCCGTAGACGCCGACCAGCGCTTTCACGTCGGCTTTGACGGAAGCAAAAGCATCTTGCGGATAGAAGCCGGCGAATTTTTTGCTGCCGAGCGCGGCGAGTGCCGCGAGATGCGCGCCGGCCGAGCTGCCAAGGAGGCCGATGCGCTCTCCATCGATGCCGAACTCGCCCGACTTGCCGCGCACGAATTGCACGGCCGCGAGCACGTCCTGCACGGCCTGCGGAAACATTTTGGTCGCCGTCGCCAGCCGATAGCTGATGGCGAACAGCGCCGTGCCGCGTGCGGCGAGAAACGGGCCCCAATATTGGAAGGCGCTGCGCGCGCCCTGGATCCAGGCGCCGCCGTGCACGGCGATGAGCGCCGGCGCCGCTTTGGCGCCTTTCGGCAAATAGAGGTCGCCCATAAGCTCGACGCCGTCATGTTTGGCGTAAGCAATGCCGGTTTTGCTGAGGATCGAAGCGTCCGTCATGTTGTCGAAACCTCTTTGTCCTGGCGTGTGAAGAAATCGATGAGCAGCCGGTTGGTGTCGTCGGCGCCGGCTTCGAGATGATGCCTGCGGATGCCGTCGACCGACACGTAGCGGCTGTGGACTTGCAAGCCTTGCTCCTCTCGATCGCTTCACTCCGCTCGTCCCCGCGAAAGCGGGGACCCAGTCCTTTTAAACCGCTGGATTCCCGCTGGCGCGGGAATGAGCGGAATGGATCAATCAACGCCGTGTCATAGCAACCGCGCGCCGGGTCGTCACGACGGGTGCAGCTCATCCGTTCCATATCACTGGCGGGGCGTTGCCACCGGATCGTGGGCGGCTCGCGCGCCGGCAAGCAACGCCGGGACAAGCGCATCGATGCTGGCAATGGAGCGAAAGTTCGCCGGGCGCATCTCCCGGTGCGGGGATCTTGATGTCAAACTCATCCTCGACCGTGAGCATCAGATTGGCGGTGCCGATCGGCCGATTCCCGGCTCGTCGCGGCCGGCTCTTTGTCATGGTCGATGCGAACGATCCCAAAACATTCGGTATAGGCGGATGCGCGCCGCCAGCAAAAAGGCTTCAGGCGTCGACCGCAATCAGCGGCGGCCCGCGTCGATTGCGATGCAAGAATTCTCAATTGCTCACCGGCACTGCCGATAGAGCGTCGCGAGATCGCGCCCGGAGAGATAAAGCATCTTGTCGGTGAGCCCGCCGTTGCGCGCGATCCATTGCCGTATCGGCGTCGGATAAAAGCTCAAGAGCGTGCGCGTCGCCGGCTCGTTGATGACCGGCAGGCCGAGAAAGCCGGGCCGCCAGGCGGCATGAAAGCCGAACACCGCGCTCTTGGTGATGCAGATGCGGCGGGCCGGCACGATGCCGAGGACCAGCGTGCAGGCCGATGAGCAGACGCCGTCGATGATGACCTGCTCGTTGCTGTCGCGGATGGCGCTGTAACGGAACCAATAGGCGCCGATATTGCCGCCGCGGTCGTCAGTGATCCGCAACGTCGCCGCCCTTGCGCCTCGCGGACCGGCGAGGATGACGGAAACGACAACGAGCGCCGCGATCGCCCATCGAGCGAAGCGGCAAAACTTACGGCTTTGGCACGACGCTGCATACGCCCGGCCAACAAGCGGCATGCGTCGCTCTTTTAATTACTGGCTGCTCGTGGACGGCGTCGGGCTGGTCTGGTTCGCTTGATAGATATCGTACGCTACAAAGCCGGTGACGCCGAGAACGATGGCGCCGAAGGTCCATCCCACCAGGTCCGAATTGTGGTCTTGTTCTTGGGCATTTGACCCCGCGGCGCACGGCGACAAGGCGGCTATGACCATAACGGCGCCTGGTTGCAGCGTGACGTTGCAGCCGTCCGCATAGGACACCGTGGCCGAGCCATCCGGGCTGACGATGACCGAATCACCGGCATTCGCCTCCACCGTGCCGTTGATCGGGCGAAAGCCCTGCCCCTGATTGATGGAGACTTGCCCTTGGAGCGGCTGGATAGTGGCGGCCCAACCTGCCGTTGCGGCCAGCAACGAGCAGCCGAAACACAGCGCGGCCAATAATCCCCGCATCTCGCGTCCCCCGGCGATCCCGTTGCGCTTCCGAAGAGCGGCGGGATATTACTGCAACCTCGGGCCACGGGCTAGCCGGGTCAGCCGCCTGCCTTCTGCTTTTATAAGAATAGCCGATTATCAGATCGTGTGTATCTTTTTCGCCACAGCGCGAACCTGAAGGGATAGGGGTGGAATGATCGAAGCGGACGATGGACGCGGCGGGACCGACCGGAGGCACGACGCAGCGTGATCGATCTGCACTGCCATATATTGCCGGGTTTGGATGATGGGGCGAGCGACCTCGCCGTGTCGCTTGCGATGGCCAGAACCGCGGCCGTCCAAGGTATCGAGACCGTGGCGTGCACGCCGCATATTTTACCGGGCCTTTACCATAACTCCGGATCGTCGATCCGGCAGGCGGTCGCGGCGCTGCGGGGGCATCTTGACGGCGAAGCCGTTCCACTGCGGCTCGTTGCCGGCGCGGACGTGCACGTATGCCCCGATTTTGTCTCGGGGTTGCGCTCCGGGCGGCTGATCTCGCTGTGCCGGTTTTGACCCATCCGGAGCGGCTGACCTGGGTTCCATCCCACTATGATGCGATCAAGCGCCTGGTGCGGGCCGGGGTCTGGATGCAGATCACGGCGGGGTCTTTTGCTGGCGCCTTTGGCCGCAATGCCTTATACTGGACCGGACGGATGCTCGACGAAGGGTGCGTCTACCTCATTGCGACCGATGCGCACGATGCCGGGCGCCGGCCGCCGGATCTGGCCAGGGGCCGCGACATCGTCGCCAAACGCGCCGGCGCCGAGGAAGCGCAGCGTTTGGTGCTGACGCGGCCGCTGGCGATATTGCAGGATCAGCCGCCGTCGAGCGTGCCCGGGCCATGGGGGGCACGGGGGGTCATGGATGCCGAAGCAGGATTTCGCCCGAGCGAAGCCGAGCTGCAGAGCGGCGATCGCCGCAATGGGGGCGCTCATTCTGATCGTGGCGTGCTCGGCCTGTCTCGCCGGCTGCGCGGGCTCTTCAGGCAGTAACGGGGTTTTTTCCGCCACCGGGACCGCTGGTGCCACCGGGGCCGGCGGCACCGCGACATTGAACGAATCAGGTGACAGCAGCGGCGCCGCCGAATCCGGCGTGACCGCGTTTGCCGCGACCTCGCCCGCCCCGATCCATTCCGCTGCCGCCGCCGAAGCCGCCCGCAAGCTCACCGCAGGAGCGACGCCCGGCAACAGCGCCTACCGCATCGGCCCACTCGACGTGCTCGACGTGTCGGTCTTCAAGGTGCCGGATCTGTCCAAGACCGTGCAGGTCGGCGACGACGGCCAGATCAGCTATCCGCTGATCGGCGAAGTTCCGGCTGCCGGTAAAACCACCCACGAACTCGAGCGCGAGCTCGCCCAGCGGCTCGGCGACAAATACCTGCGTTCGCCGCAGGTCAGCGTGCTGGTGCGCGAATACAACAGCCAGCGCATCACCGTGGAGGGCGCGGTCAAAAATACGGGCGTCTATTCGATGAAGGGCAATACCTCGCTGGTGCAGGCAATGGCCATGGCCGGCGGCATCGACAGCACCATCGGCTCGGGCGACGTCGTCATCTTCCGCACCATCGACGGCCGACGCTCGGTCGCCCGCTTCGACATCGACGCGATCAAGAAAGGCGACGCCGAAGACCCGGATCTGCAGCCTGGCGACGTCGTCGTCGCCGACACGTCGTCGACCAAAGTCGCCCTGCACAACATTTTGAGCGTGCTGCCGCTCGCCACCGCCACGGCCATCTTCGTGCCCTTGATGTGAGCGGCGAACCAAAGCGAACCCGAAGCGAACCCATGAGCGGCAGGTCATGAGAGAGCAGCGCGGCCCGGCGGAGGACGGCAACGTGCCTGCGGGCGGGCTCGTCCCGCTTGCTCAAGCATTGCCGGCCGCGCGCGATCCGTACGTCGTGCCGGTGCCTTACGGCGAGGCCGCCGATGCGCCGCAGGTGTTCGGCCTCACGCTGCACGATTACCTGCGCATTCTGATCAAGCGGAAGTGGCTCATTGTCAGCATCCTCGGCGCTGCGGTCGTGCTCGGCACGGTGAGCACCTTGATGAAGACGCCGCTCTATACGTCGACCGTCCGGCTGCAGATCGACCCCAATACGGCGAAAATCGTCCAGGCCGGCGACGTCACGCCGGTGGAGGGGCCGTACGGCGACTTCATGCGCACGCAGATCGAGCTGCTCAACGGCCGGACCATCGCCGAGCGCGTCGCCTCGAGTCTGAAGCTTGCCGACGAGCCATCGTTCTTCGCGCCGCGCGCCTTTTCGATCCGCCACGCACTCGCCCGCCTGATCGGTCTTGGCGGATCCGGCAAGCAAGCGCCGAGCCGCTCGGCCCGCGAAGCCGCCGCCGCCGGCATCGTGCTCGGCAGCCGCTTGGTGCGGCCGGTGCTCGGCTCGCGGCTCGTCAATATCGACTACTCGGATCCCAATCCGGGGCGGGCGCAGAAGATCGCCGCCGCCTACGCGGACGCCTTCATCGCCTCCAATCTGGACAAGCGGTTCCAGGCCAATTCCTACGCCAAGGTGTTTCTCGAGGAGCAGCTCAAGACCCTGAAATTGCGCCTCGAGCAGTCGCAGAAGACGCTGCTCGATTTTGCGCAAAAAGAGGAGATCGTCGATACCAACGACAAAGCCTCGATCGCCGAAACCAATCTGGCCAGCGCCAACGCCGCGCTCAGCGCGCTCGTCTCCGAGCGGATCAAGAACGAGCAATTATGGAAGCAGCTCGACGCCGCGACCGCGATCGATCTGCCGCAGCTGCTCTCCAACACCACGATCGAGGCGCTGCGCTCAAAGCGCAATGCGCTCGAGGCGGACTATCAGGAGAAGCTGCAGACGTTCAAGCCGAGCTATCCGTCGATGCTGCAGATCTCGAGTCAGATCGCCGAAATCGACCGCCAGCTGGCGGCGGAGCTCAAGACGCTGAAAGCGTCCTACAAGGCGGCTTACGAATCCTCGCTGCAGCAGGAAAGCGAGATGCGCAGCCGCATCGAGAGGCTCAAGGCCGACGTGCTCGATCTGCAGAAGCGCAGCATCCAGTACAACATCCTCAAGCGCGAGGTCGACACCAACCAGACGCTCTACGACGGGCTGTTGCAGCGCTACAAGGAGGTCGACATCGCCGGCGGGGTCGGCGCCAACAACGTCTTCATCGTCGACAAGGCGACGCTGCCCGGCGCGCCGTCGTCGCCGAACCTGTCGCGCGCGCTGCTGGTGTCCGTAGTGTTCGGGCTCGGCGTCGCGCTGGCGCTGGCGCTGCTGCTCGAGCACCTCGACGACACGGTACGCTCTCCCGAAGACGCCGAGCGGATTTCCGGGCTGGTCACGCTCGGCATCATTCCGAAAATCGCCGCTGGCGCGACCGACGCCGAGCTGGCCAATCCGCGGTCGCATACCTCGGAAGCGTACCGGTCGCTGTGCACCGCCCTGCAGCTTGCCACCGAAAGCGGCTTGCCCAAGACGCTCCTGGTGTCGAGCGCCGGACCGGGCGAGGGCAAATCGACCACGGCGCTGACCGTGGCGCGGCATTTCGCCAATGTCGGGCTGAAGGTTCTCCTGGTCGATGCCGACATGCGCAAGCCGACGCTGCATC
>JASHQS010000091.1 GCA_030038995.1 Xanthobacteraceae bacterium | reverse complement strand
GCCGCAACGCGGCGCGGATTTCGGCGCTGCAGGAAGCGCGCACCCGCATCAGCACCGCCCGCGAGGAGACGCGCGCCGCCGCCGCGGAAGCCGCCGCAGCGCTGGCCGCGCTCGCCGATCCCGCCGCGCTCGAAGCCAAACTCGCCGCGATCAACGAGACGATTGCGAGCGAGCGCAGCGCCTGCGCCGAGCTGCGTGTCGAGGCCCAGGCGATCGGCCGCGAGGCCGAGTTGTCCGATCGCCGGCTGCAGGCGATCGCGGCCGAGTGCCGCGCCTGGAGCGAGCGCAAGGACGGCGCCTGCGCGCAGATCGCCACCATCGGCGAGCGCAGCGCCGAAGCCGAACGCGAGCGCGACGAACTGAAAGACGCGCCGCACCGCTTCGCTGAAATACGTAAAGGCCTGATCGGCGAGATCGAGACCGCGACGGCTGCTCGCCGTGCCGATGCCGACCGGCTCGCGGCGGCGGAAAATGCGCTGGCCGAAGCCGACAAGGCGGCGCGCGCGGCGCTCGAAACGGTCGGCGAAGCGCGCACCGAGGCCGCGCGCGCCGAAGAACGCGCCGACGCCGCCAAGCGCCGCCGCGCCGACATCGAGCACGAGATTCGCGAGACGCTCGACGTCGAGCCGGCCGCGGCAGCCGAGCTTGCCGAGCTCAAGTCGGGCGCCGAACCGCCCGACATCGCCGAGGTCGAAGGGCGGCTCGACCGCATCCGCCGCGAACGCGAGCGCCTCGGCTCGGTCAATCTGCTTGCCGAGCAGGAGCTGCGCGACGCCGAAGCGCAGCACACAAACCTCACCGGCGAGCGCGACGATCTGGTCGAAGCCATCCGCCGGCTGCGCCAGGGCATCCACAGCCTCAATAATGAAGCGCGCGAGCGGTTATTGGCCTCGTTCGCCATCGTCAACGAGAATTTCAAGAAACTGTTCACCGAGCTGTTCGGCGGCGGCACCGCCGAGCTGCAGCTGATCGAGCACGAGGACCCGCTCGAGGCCGGCCTGGAAATCATGGTCAAGCCGCCGGGCAAGAAACCGGCGACGCTGTCGCTATTGTCCGGCGGCGAGCAGGCGCTGACCGCATTGGCGCTGATCTTCGCGGTGTTCCTCACCAACCCGGCGCCGATCTGCGTGCTCGACGAGGTCGATGCGCCGCTTGACGACTATAACGTCGAGCGCTTCTGCGACCTCCTTGACGAGATGACGCGCTCGACCGAGACGCGCTTTGTCATCATCACCCACAATCCGATCACCATGGCGCGCATGAACCGCCTCTTCGGCGTCACCATGGCCGAACACGGCGTCTCGCAGCTCGTCTCGGTCGATCTCGAAGGCGCGGTGAAGATGCGGGAGGCGGGCTGAGGGCCTTACGCGGCCGGCTGGATTTGCTACACCGCCTGCGATCGTAGCTCGCCGTCACCGAGCGAACAAATGGTTCACCAGCACGCCAATTGCGACACCAGCGATTGCCGCTGCAACACCGATTGAAACGGTCTCGACGACCGTGCGGATCGGGTTGCGCTTTTTGATTTGCGCACGGCCGACACCAAGCCCAATGAGCAAAGCGGTTGTGACGATTCCGGAAACAACTCTTGCCTGGAAGACTGGAACGAACACGAACGGCAGGATCGGGACCGCAGCCGCGAGGAAGTCTGCAAGCAGCATCCACAGGGCCTGCTCCAAGGGATTGAGCGGCACTTGCGGACCACCCCGCAGAGCGCGCAGCAGCCCGTCGGCGGCGTTCGGGCTGTTTTGCACGGCGACAGCGAGGGCCTCGGATTGCGCGGACGTGAGGCCGGCCTTCGCAAGACGGCTCGCAAGAGGCGTCAGCGAGCCCGGCGCGGAATACAAAGATAAACCGGCGGCGCCGGCCTCATCACGCGTGGTCTCGATATCCAGATAGGTGCCGGCCATCATGGAGACGGCCGCCGCCGCGGCGCCCGAGGCCCCGGCGATCAGCACTGTTTTGGCGTTGGTCGTCGTGGCTGCAACGCCAAAGATCAAGCCGAAGATGGAAACGGTTCCGTCTTCCATGCCGAAGACGATCGTGCCGATTGAATTTGCGAATGAGCCGCGTAACCGTTGCAACATTGCGCCGAGCTTCATTTGGTTCGCCCCTTATTCCGCCCACTGTAGCCCGGATTGCGCGCTGCGCCAGCATCCGGGATTTTTGCAACCGGGACCGCGCAATCCGGGGAACGGCGGTGCCGGAAATTGCCATCCCGGATTGCGCCATCCCAATTGCAGTGCGACGACGGACGCCGGGAAAAAGGCGCAATCCGGGCTACGCCCTGAGCCCGCTCACTCATTGCCCAGCTTGAACAGCCGCCGCGCGTTGGTGCGCCCGATCTTGATGCGGTCGTTCTCGCTGATGGCACAGTTGTCGAACCAGTCGGCGGCGTGGTCGATGTTCTCGAACGGCCAGTCGGTCGAGAACATGATGCGGTCGGCGCCGACTTCAAGCATCGCATTCATCAACGCCTGGGTGCGGAAATTGCCCGATGTGGTCAGATAAAAATTCACGGAGAAATATTCGCCGAGGCGTTTTTTCGCCGGCCATTTGTTGCGGTTCGGGATCCAGGCGTTCGAGTTATCGACGCGCCACATGCCGTAGGGCAGGTTTTCGCCCATGTGACCGAGAATGATTTGCAGCCGCGGATGGACGTCGAACAGGCCCGACGCCATCAGCCGCAACGCGTGCACCGCGGTCTCCTGGCCGAACGCCCAGATCGGCCCGAGGAGCCAGGGATGGCCGTCGTAAATGCGGCCGTCACGCGCCAGCGGGTTGCGCGGATGCAGATAGAACGGCACGTCGAGCCGCTCGACCGTGGCCCAGAACGCCCGGTATTGCGGCAGGTCGTAATAAGCGACGGCGTCGCCGCCATCGAGCTGCGAAAAGCCGTTGACCAGCGCGCCGCGGAAGCCGAGCTCCTTGACGCAGCGTTCGAGCTCGCGCGTCGCGCCATCGGCGTCCTGCATGGCGAGCGCGGCGAGGCCCTGAAAACGGTCCGGGCGCTTCGCCACCTGTTCGGCGAGATAATCATTGGCGCGGCGCGCGATCTCGTGGGCGCGCGCCTTGTCGGGGATGCCCTGCACCGCCGGCGCGTTGAGCGACAACAGCATCATCTCGATGCCGTATTGGTCCATGAGCGCGAGCCGCCGGCCGTGAATGTCGGCGTTGCGCGCGGCAACCTCCTGGCGGACCGGTTCGGGGAAATAGCCCATCGAATCGGCGGCCGTTTCGGGGATGGCGAAATGCTCTTCGAGTGCGATCTTGCCCTGCATTCTCGTCTCTCTCCCGGTGATCTTCGCCGCCAACGCTCTGCTCGTCATTCCGGGACGCCGCGCAGCGGCGAACCCGGAATCCACAACCTCAGCGCCAGGATTATGGATTCCTCAGCTTCGCTCGGCCCCGGAATGACGAACCGCATTAATCTTAACACGCGGCCTGCGGCGCGCCAGTTGCGGCGCCTCGCCACGGCGCTTCTGGCACGGTTCTGGCGACGAAGCACGGCGGTCAGCGGCGTTGTCTCATTCCGGGGCAACGCCTGCGCGCTTATCGCCGAACGAGCTTTTGGCCGACGCGACCATGAACACGCTGCCAAGCTATACGCTGGCGTCCCGGCAGGAAACGAGCCGGCTGTTGCGCGCCTGGGCGATGGCCTCGCGCGGCACGTTCGCGATCGCGTTTTTCCTGCTCGACGTGGCGCTGATCGCGGCGACATCCTGCGGCACCGGCGTCGCCTACAGCCTGCTCGCTTATCGCGATCCGGGAGACCTTGCCGCCTTCATGCAGGTCGGCGTGCTCGCCGCCAGCATCTTCGCCATCGCCAACGCCTACCGCGGCGAATACCGGCTGCCGAACTTTTTCGCCTTCAGGCCGCACGCCCGGCGCACCATCCAGCTCTGGAACGTGACGCTGATCTGCCTGTTGGCGCTCGGCTTTATGACCCAGCTCAGCGCCGCCTATTCGCGCGGCGGCATCGCGCTGTTCTATCTGGTCACGCTGGCCGGGCTTTTGCTCGAGCGCCTGCTTATCGTGCGCATCACCGCGCACGCGCGCGCCGCCGGCCTCATTCCGGCGCAGCGCATTTTTTTGATCGGGACCGGCGCCCAGGTCGGCAGCTTCATCAATCGCTACGAGCCGTGGACGCTCGGCATCGCCATCGTCGGCTGCCGGTTCCTGACCCCGGTCGCCGCGACCGCCAGCGCCGCGGCGCGGCGCGCGGCGCTCGACCGCGATCTCGCCGAAGCGACCGCGCGGGTGCGCAGCCTCGAGCCCGATGCGATCCATCTCTTGCTGCCGTGGTCGGCGACGCAGACCATTGCGCGCTGCGCCGAGGCGTTTCTGGCGCTGCCGGTCGAAATCCATCTCGGCCCCGAGCAGATCCTGCACAAGTTCGAGAATGTCGAGCTGTCGAAACTCGGCCCGCTGGCGAGCCTGCAGCTCACCCGGCTGCCGCTGTCGAGCTTCGAAGTCTTGAAGAAACGGCTGTTCGACCTCGTCTTCGCCGCGCTGGCGCTGCTCGCGCTCACCCCGCTCTTCATCGTCGTCGCCGTGCTGATCCGCCTCGACAGCCCCGGCCCGGTGTTCTTCCTGCAGCGCCGCTACGGCTTCAATCAGCAGCCGTTCCGCATCATCAAATTCCGCACCATGCGCACGCTCGATGACGGCGCCGTGGTGCCGCAGGCGATGCGCGACGATCCGCGCCTCACCCGCATCGGCCGCTGGCTGCGGCGCTGGAACATCGACGAAATCCCGCAGCTGTTCAACGTCCTGATCGGCGACATGTCGCTGGTCGGGCCGCGGCCGCACGCGCTCTCCCACGACCGCGAATATGAACGGCATATCTCGCTCTATGCGCGGCGCCACAACGTCAAGCCCGGCATCACCGGCTGGGCGCAGATCAACGGCTTCCGCGGCGCCATCGATACCGAAGACAAGATCCGCAAGCGCGTCGAATACGACCTGTTCTATATCGACAATTGGTCGCTGTGGTTCGATCTGCAGATCATCGCGCGCACCGCGCTGTCGCCGACCGCGTACCGCAACGCCTATTAGGCCGCGGGCCTGATGTGGCTGCGACACTGCTTCACGAGCGATTGGGCCAGACCGTAGCCGTCGCGGGGGGCCGTCGATCTCCGATCGTCAAGAAGCCATCCCGAATCAATCTGGGAAATGCTATCAGCCGATCAGCCGGGTGATGGCAGCGACCGCGCCGACCGTGACCAGCGCCGTCGATAGCCACAACAGGCTGACGAGCAGCCAGACCGGGCGCGTCTTGCGCACCGCAAGCACGCCGGCGTCGGCCGATCGTGCCTGGTTCGCAGTCTCGTCCCAAATTTCTTCCCACCGCTCGAGCGCCGGTTGCGCCCTGCGCAACGCCGCGGCGGCGCGCTCGATCTCGGCGACGTCGCGCGCGAATTGCTCGTTCGCCCGCACGACGCCGATGTCCGCCAAAGCTGCGTAATGCGGATCGGCAAGGGCCGCAGGTTCGGCAAGATCGATCGCATCGCCGTCCGGCGTCCCGGATCGATAGCCGCGATAATGCTCCGCCATGGCGCCACCTGTCTGTTATCGGCTCAAGTCTTAATTGACCGGGCGGCGCGGCGCGACGTTCATCGAATGCTAACCTTAACGGCGGCGGGGGGAGCGCCTATATGGGCGTCATTCGCAGCCTTCCGCACGGGGAGGTTTTCGGGCTTGCCCGCCGTTGTCGGCGGTTTGCGGCTATGGTCTTATCCGCGGCCGCAAGGCCCGATTTGCCGGATCGGGCGGCGGCTTGAGCCGAACGGAGCGCAGCCATGAGCACGTCGACCATTATCGTTATTGTCGTCATTGTGGTGATCGTGTTGTGGGCGGTCAGCGTCTACAACGGGCTCGTCTCGATGCGGCAACGGGTCAACGAGGCGTTCGCCGACGTCGACGTGCAGCTGCGCCAGCGCCACGACCTCGTCCCCAACCTGGTCGAGACGGTGAAGGGCTATGCGGCGCACGAGCGCGGCACCCTCGACGAGGTGGTCAAGGCGCGCAATGCGGCGGTCGCCGCCCAGGGGCCGGCGCAGCAGGCCGCCGCGGAGAACGTGCTGTCCGGCGCGCTGCGCCAGCTGTTCGCGCTGTCGGAAGCCTACCCGGATCTGAAGGCCAACGCCGAGTTCCAGCAATTGCAGGCCGAGCTGACCGATCTGGAGAACAAGATCGCGGCGGCGCGGCGCTTCTTCAACAACGCGGTGCAGGAGTACAATACTTCGATCCAGCGCTTCCCCGCCGCTCTGTTCGCCGCCTCGTTCGGCTTTACGCCGAAGGACTTTTTCGATCTCGGCACCGACCGCCAGGCCGAGCTGCAGGCGCCGCAGGTCAAGTTCTAAACGCGAGACTGCGCAAGCGCCATGGCTGCTTACGGTCTCTACACGCACATCCAATCGAACCGGCGCCGTTCGATTGCGCTGCTCGTCGGCCTATTCCTCTTGGTCTACGTGCTGGTCTATGCCGGCGCGCTCGCGGCCGCGGCATTGTCGGTCAGGGCCGATCTCAACACGCTCCTGCAGCTCGCCTGGACCGACCTCCTCAAGGCGGCACCGCTGGCCACGCTCGGCACCGCGGCCTGGATCGTCATCGCTTATTATTTCCATCAGAGCATGATCGACGCGCTCACCGGCGGCCGCGAGGTGACGCGCACCGAGATGCCGCGGCTCTACAATCTATTGGAAAATCTCTGCGTCTCGCGCGGCATCACCATGCCGAAGCTGAAAATCATGGAGAGCGACGCGCTCAATGCCTTCTCCACCGGCATGAACGACAAGCAATACGCCATCACGGTGACGACCGCGCTGCTGAACCGGCTCGACGACGCCGAGCTCGAAGGCGTGCTCGGCCACGAACTCACTCATATCCGCAACGGCGACGTGCGCATGATGGTGATCGCCGTGATCATCGCCGGGGTGGTCTCGTTCTTCGCCGAGCTGATCTTCCGGCTATGGTTCTACAATAGCTTCAGTTTCGGCCGCTCGCGCTCGTCCGGCGATCGCGAGGGCGGCGGCGCGGGTTTGGCGATTCTCATCGCCGTCGCGCTCCTGGTGCTGGCCTACGTGCTGTCGTTCCTCATTCGGCTTGCGCTGTCGCGCGCGCGCGAATACTTGGCCGACGCCGGTTCGGTGGAGCTGACGCAAAATCCCGACGCCATGATCTCGGCGCTGCGCAAGATCGAGGGCCGCGGCGAGCTGCCGGGCGCCACTTCCGCGGTGATGGAACTGTGCGTCGACAATCCGCGCGAGGGATTTGGCGAGTTGTTCGACACCCATCCGACGGTGGACGACAGGGTCGCGGCGCTCGTCAAGTACGCCGGCGGGCACGATCCCGGGCCGATCGCGTTGCCGGAACCGGCAGAAGACGACGCTCCCGCCGCTTCCGGCGAGCCGCCGGCGGCGGGGCCCTGGGGCGCCGCCGAAAGCGCCAACGATGGCGCCGCCGTGTCGGACGACCAGGCCGCCCCGCCCGAGCCGGAGCAGTCGTCGCCGTCTTCGCCCGGTCCGTGGGGCCCACATAGCCGCTAGCCGCAATCGCGTCACATTTTCTTCTTCGACTGGCCGGCCGCGCGAATCAGAGCGGGTATAACGTCGCTCGCCTGCTTCCAAACCGCCGTTCGGCTGTGTAGAAACGACTTGTGGTGCAGGGGACGCGACGCTCCCGCTTAGCCGCCTGCCGAAAGCGACCGGTGCAGCCGCCGGCCCGCCTCACCGGCGCCGCGTCAGCGAGGGGAAAGCCATGGCGAAGCCAGCAGTCATCGTGGTCGGCGCCGACAAAGGCGGCGTCGGCAAGACTACCGTGGCGCGCACGCTGCTCGATTATTTCACCGCTCATCACACCCCGACGCGCGCGTTCGACTCTGAATCGCCGAAAGGCACGCTCAAGCGCTTCCATCCCGACGTGACCGAAATCGTCGACGTCACCTCGGTGCCCGACCAGATGAAGATCTTCGACACCTTGTCGAGCGTCGAGGCGGAGGTGACGGTGATCGACGTGCGCGCCGGCCTATTGTCGCCGACCCTGCGCGCGCTGCGCGACATCGGTTTCCTCGAAGCGGTGAAGAAGGGGCAGATCACGTTCGCGGTCTTTCACATCCTCGGTTCGTCGATCGCCTCGCTCAACGAGATCGACGACACCGCGCCGTTTACCACCGACGCCAGGTATTTTCTGGTCAAGAACTACGTCAACAACACGAGTTTCTTCGAATGGGACCAGGCGACCCATTCGGCCTATTTCAAGAAGCTCAAGGACGCGGTCGAGATCACCATCCCCAAGCTCAACGAGATGGCCTACGAGCAGGTCGAGCTCGCCTCGGTGCCGTTCCTCGCCTTCGTGGCCAACAAGGGACCCACGGGCGACGCCGCCGCCAATTACTCGTTCGTGCTGCGCGGCTATGTCCGGCACTGGCTCGGCAACGTCTGGGCCGAATACGACCGCATCAAGCTCAACGACATCATCGCCGCGGGCTCACCCGCCGGCACTCCGCGCGTGCAGGCGGTGCGCTCGTAATCCCCGCTGCCATGCTGCAGCCGACGCCAATCTACATCGTCGCCTCGCCGCGGCCGCGGGTCGGCAAGACGCTGTTGGCGCGGCTGTTGATCGAGTTCTTCCGCTCCGCCGAGCGTCCGCTCGCCGCCTACGATCTCAACCCGCGCGAGCCCGTGCTGGCCGGCCATTTTCCGCGGCTGGTGGCGCCGATCGACATCGCCGACACGCGCGGCCAGATGATGCTGTTCGACCGCCTGATCGCCGAGGAATCAGTCACGCGCGTGATCGATCTCGGCTACGGCCCGTTCGATCAGTTCTTCACCGTCATGGCCGAGATCGGCTTCGTGCGCGAGGCGCGGCGGCGCCTGATCGAGCCGATCGTGCTGTTCGTCGCCGACCGCGCCGCCTCGACCGTGCGCGCCTACGCCGATTTACGCCGGCTGCTGCCGGACGCCAGCTTCGTGCCGGTGCACAACGAAGCCGTATCGGTCACCTTCGAGAAGGAGGATTTTCCGCCGACGCGCGCGCAGTGCCGCATGATCCGCATGCCGCGGCTGTCGCCGATCGTGCGCGGCGTCGTCGACCGCCCGAACTTCTCGTTCGGCGCCTACAGGGTGGCGACGGCGGGCGGACCGACCGAAATCCACGCGTGGATCGGCAGCATCTTCGCCGAATTCCGCGAGCTTGAGCTGCGCCTCCTCATGGGCAAGCTCGCCGCCTCGCTCTTGCGCAGCGGCGCGCCAGCCTGGCGCGGGCGCGAGGGTTTTTAGCGGGCATACGAGCGATCGTCTCGGATCTGGCTCGTCGCGATGCGCCGTCGAGCGCAACAGCTTTTTCTGAATCGTCAAGAAGTCACCGGGCCGCTCTTGCCCATGCGCTCGTAATACAGCGGCCCGTCGATATGGTCGGCCATGACAAAGCCCCCCGCTCGGCCGGCTAATGGCCCTCGAAACTGACGAGGGTGCGCACCGGGATGCCGAGCTTTTCGATTTTTGCGGCGCCGCCGAGATCCGGCAGGTCGATGATGAAGCAGGCCGCCAGCACGTTGGCGCCGATCTGCTGCAAGAGCTTGCAGGCCGCCTCGGCGGTACCGCCGGTGGCGACCAGATCGTCGACCAGAATCACCCGCTCGCCGCGCATCACCGCGTCCTCGTGCATCTCCATTTCGTCGATGCCGTATTCGAGCGAATAGCCGATGCTCACCCGCTTGAACGGCAGCTTGCCCTTCTTGCGGATCGGCACGAAGCCGGCCGAGACCTGATGCGCCACGGCGCCGCCGAGAATGAAACCGCGCGCCTCGATGCCGGCAACCTTGTCGATCTTGCCGCCGGCCCAGGGCTGCACCAATTCGTCGACGGCGCGGCGGAACGCGCGCGCGTTGCCGAGCAAGGTGGTGATGTCGCGAAACATGATGCCCGGCTTCGGGTAGTCCGGGATCGAGCGGATCGCGGCTTTGAGATCGTTCTCCAACGCGGCAGTGATCATGGTCGGCAGCCCCTTGAGTCGGCAAAGTTCGCTTGCAGGCCGGGCCACTCTGGCGAACCATGGCGGCCGACGCAACCGGAGAACCTGCCCATGAACGACGCCCAGCGCTTCGTCATCGTCGATCTGCGCATCCCCTTCTCCCGCCTGGTGCTGTTTTTCATCAAAGCGGCGCTGGCGGCGATTCCGGCGGCGATCGTCGTCGGCTTTCTGCTCATGCTGGTGACGGCGCTGATCGCCGCCGCCGTGGGCGATGGCGGGTCGGTGATGCGGCACTGGTCGTTTTGAGCGCCGTCGGCGAACTCTGGCCGAGCCCGCCTTGGTGCCGTTTCCATTCGTCGACCTCGCCGCCGAAAAACGCAGACCATCGCTTATTCTCTCGCAGACGCAGTTCAACGACTCACATCGTCATTCGATCGGCGTGATGATTACGACGGCAGCGCGCTCCCGATGGCCGAGCGACATCACAATTCACGACTTGCGGCGCGCCGGCCTCAATCGTCCGTGTGTCATTCGCTGGAAGGTATTTACGCTTCCAAATGAGATAATCCTAAAGC
>JASHQS010000090.1 GCA_030038995.1 Xanthobacteraceae bacterium | reverse complement strand
GACGTGGTGATGGGCGTGGTCGATCCGGTCGGCGAGGCCGGCGCCGACATCGCGCGCACCGCGGCTCTGGTCGCCGGCTACGGCAACGGCGTCGCCGGCGTGCAGATCAACCGCTTCTGCGCCTCCGGACTCGACGCGGTCAATTTCGCCGCGGCGCAGATCATGGCCGCCCAGCAGGAGATGGCGATCGGCGGCGGCGTCGAATCGATGAGCCGCGTCGGCATCGGGGCAGCCGGCGGCGCCTGGTCGGTCGATCCGTCGATCGCGGTGGCGCATTATTTTCTGCCGCAGGGCATTTCCGCCGACCTGATCGCGACCAAATACGGGTTTTCGCGCGACGACGTCGATGCCTATGCGGTCGAGAGCCAGAAACGCGCCGCGACGGCCTGGCAGGAGGGCCGCTTCGCCCGCTCCGTGATGGCGGTCAAGGACGTCAACGGCCTGCCCATCCTCGAAAAAGACGAGCACATGCGTCCGGACACGACCATGCAGTCGCTCGCCGCGCTCAAGCCGTCGTTCGCCGAGCTCGGCGACAAGGGCGGCTTCGACGCCGTCGCCGTGCAGGCGCATCCCGAGGTCGAAGCCATCAACCACGTGCACCATGCCGGCAATTCCTCCGGCATCGTCGACGGCGCAGCGGCCGTGCTCATCGGCAATGCCCGCGCCGGCAGGCGCGCCGACCTCAAGCCGCGCGCCAAAATCAAGGCGTTCGCCAATATCGGCTCGGAGCCGGCTTTGATGCTGACCGGTCCGGTCGACGTCACCGAGAAGGTCTTGAAAAAGGCGCGCATGAGTCTTGCCGACATCGACCTGATCGAAATCAACGAAGCGTTCGCGTCCGTGGTGCTGCGCTATCTGCAGGCCTTCGACCTCGACCTCGCCAAGGTCAACGTCAACGGCGGCGCCATCGCCATGGGCCACCCGCTGGGCGCCACCGGCGCCATGATCCTCGGCACCGCGCTCGACGAGCTGGAGCGGCGGGGCGCCGGCACCGCGCTCGTCACGCTCTGCATCGGCGCCGGCATGGGCACCGCAACGATCATCGAGCGGGTGTAAGCTGTCGTCCCTGGCCGAGGCTCGTAAGAGCTATAATATGACGTTTCCCGGGCGCAGCGCAGCACGAAGCACAGCGAAGTGGTGCGCTGCGCCCGGGATCGTAACAAGCACCGAGTTTGCGACGATCCCGGATCAGCGGTGCACCGCCATAGCGCGTCGAAGACGCGCGTAAACGCGCTGATGGCG
This sequence comes from Xanthobacteraceae bacterium, assembly GCA_030038995.1. GTDB lineage: Bacteria > Pseudomonadota > Alphaproteobacteria > Rhizobiales > Xanthobacteraceae > BOG-931. The sequence goes on along the minus strand of JASHQS010000090.1, from coordinate 14,624 downwards.
CTGCACCGCATCCGGGAAAAACAAAATGGATTAGCCCACATGCCGAAAATCGACATTGCCAATCTGCCGACCGACACGCGCACAAACTACCCGGCGCCGCTCGACCGCAGTGTCGAGGGCCGCATCCGCAAGCGGCTCGGCAACGCCGTCGGGCTCGATCAGTTCGGCGTCAATCTGACGACGCTGAAACCCGGCGCCGCCTCGGCGTTGCGCCATTGGCACGAGCAAGAAGACGAGCTCATCTACGTTCTGCAGGGCGAAGTGGTGCTGGTCGAGGACGGCGGCGCGACCGTGCTCGAGCCGGGCGACGCGGCGGGCTTCAAAGCCAATCTCGCCAACGGTCATCAGCTCGTCAATCGCACTGCGCAGGATGCCGTTTATCTGGAAATCGGCGCGCGGTCGCGGCACGAGCGCGCCCATTATCCGGACGTCGATTTGTTGATGATGCGCGACGAGGCCGGCGCGCGCTACATGCACAAGAACGGCGAGCCGTACCGATGAGCTTCACCAATTTCGATCGCAAAGTCGGCGCCGACGGCATCGCGCTCGTCACCTGGGATATGCCGGGGCGCTCGATGAACCTCATCGACGCGACGACGACCGCGGAATTGACGACGATCGTCGAGCAAATCGCCGCCGATGCGGCAATCAAGGGCGCGGTGATTACGTCCGGCAAAGACAGCTTCTGCGCCGGTGCCGACCTGGCGATCCTGCAGACCATGAACCGGCTGTTCGACGACACGGCCGCTGCGCAAGGCGAAGACGCGGCGAATGCGCTGTTGTTCGCCGAGAGCCGCAAGTTCTCGCAACTGTGCCGGCGCATCGAAACCTGCGGCAAGCCGTGGGTCGCCGCGCTCAACGGCACCGCGGTCGGCGGCGGCTTCGAGTTGGCGCTGGCCTGCCACCACCGCATCGCCGCCGACAATCCCAAGACCCGGCTCGGTCTGCCGGAAATCAAGGTCGGCCTGTTCCCCGGCGGCGGCGGCACGCAACGCGTCGCGCGCATCCTGCCGCCGGCCGAAGCGCTGCAATTCCTGCTCAAAGGCGATCAGATCGACGTTGCGCGCGCCAAGGCGGCAAAACTCGTCGATGCGGTGGTACCGCCGGCCGATCTGATCAAAGCCGCCAAGGATTGGATCGCGAACGGCGGCAGCGCCAAGGCGCCGTGGGATGTCGAAGGCTTCAAACTGCCCGGCGGCCCGGTGCATTCCAAAGCCGGCATGATGGTGTTCACGCCCGCCAACGCGCTCTACCGCCGCGAGACCTACGACAATTATCCGGCGGCGCGCGCCATCATGCAGGCGGTGTACGAGGGGCTGCAACTGCCGATGGATCAGGCGCTGCGCGTCGAGTCGCGGTATTTTGCCAAGATTTTGCGGTCGCCGCAGGCCGCTGCGATGATCCGCACGCTGTTCCTGTCGCTGCAGGAAATCAACAAGGGCGCGCGCCGGCCGGCCGGCGTGCCGAAACGCACGTTGCGGAAGATCGGCGTGCTCGGCGCCGGTTTTATGGGCGCCGGCATCGCCTATGTGAGCGCGCTCGCCGGCCTCGACGTGGTGCTGATCGATCGCGATCCGGAAACCGCCGCCAAGGGCAAGGCGCATGCCGAGCGGCTGATCGGCGCGCAAGTCGAGCGCGGCCGCGCCGCCGCCGCCGCGCGCGATGCGCTTCTGGCGCGCATCCATCCGACCGCCGATTATGTCGAGCTGAAAGACTGCGATCTCGTCATCGAGGCGGTGTTCGAGGACCGCAAGATCAAGGAGGAGGCGATCGGCCGGGCGCAGAATGTGATCGGCGACGAGACGATCTTCGGCTCCAACACCTCGACCTTGCCGATCACCTCGCTCGCCGCCGCGCTCAAGGACCGCGCGCGCTTCATCGGCATTCATTTCTTCTCGCCGGTCGACCGCATGATGCTGGTCGAGATCATCCGCGGCCGCGACACCGGGGAGGCGGCACTCGCGCTGGCGCTCGATTACGTGCGCGCCATCCGCAAGACGCCGATCGTGGTCAACGATTCGCGCGGCTTCTATACGTCGCGCGTGGTCGGCACCTATCTGCGCGAAGGCCATTTGATGCTCGGCGACGGCGTGCCGGCGGCGATGATCGAGAACGTCGGCCGCATGGCCGGCATGCCGGTCGGCCCGCTGGCGCTCAACGACGAGGTCGCCCTCGACCTCGCCTGGAAGATTCTCAAGGCTGCGGCAGCCGACCTCGGGCCCGACGCGGTCGATCCGCGGCAGCGAAAGCTGCTGGAAGAGATGGTGGAAAAGCGTGGCCGCTTCGGCCGCAAGAACGGCAAGGGCTTTTATGATTATCCGGCGAACGGACCGAAACGGTTATGGCCCGGCCTTGCCGATCTGCAGCCGGAAAAACTCGATCCTGACAAGCTCGACGTGGCCGAGCTCAAACAGCGGCTCCTCGCCATCCAGGCGCTGGAGACCGCGCGCTGCGTCGAAGAAGGCGTGGTCACCGACATGCGTGAAGCCGACGTCGGCTCGATCCTCGGCTTCGGCTTTGCCCCGTTCACCGGCGGCACCATCTCGTACATCGACGGCATGGGCGCCAAAACCTTTGTCGCGCTGTGCCGGGATTATGCCAAGCGCCACGGCGGGCGGTTCGCGCCCTGCAAGCTCTTGGTCGACATGGCAAAAAAGGGCGATACGTTTTATGGCCGGTTTCCGCCGCAGGCGCCCAAGGCGGCGGCCTGACCGGCGCGCCAGCGGCGATGGCCTTTGCGGTGCGCGCCGTGTAATGTCGCGCCCCATTTTTTCCGAGACCCGGCATGGCGCGTGATCAAGTCGACCTGACGCCAATCGAGCGGCGGGACGAGCTCGTCGCTTGGCTGGAGCAAGGCGTGCGGCCGCAGGCGCAATTCCGTATCGGCACCGAGCACGAGAAGTTCGCCTTCACGCTCGACGGCCATCGCCCGGTGCCTTATGACGGCCCGCGCAGCATCCGCGCCTTGCTCGAGGGCATGCAGCGCCTTCTCGGCTGGCAGCCGATCATGGAGGGGCCGCACATCATCGGCCTGTTCGACGTGACCGGCGGCGGCGCCATCACGCTCGAACCGGGCGGCCAATTCGAATTGTCCGGCGCGCAGGTCGATAACGTGCACCGGACGCAGCGCGAACTGGCGGCGCATCTCGCCCAGGTGCGCGAGGTGGCGGAGCCGCTGGGCATCGGCTTTCTCGGCATCGGCATGACGCCGGACTGGAGGCGCGCCGACATGCCGGTGATGCCGAAGGGGCGCTACAAGATCATGACCGCCTACATGCCGAAGGTCGGCACGCTCGGCCTCGACATGATGTACCGCACCTGCACGGTGCAGACCAATCTCGACTTCGCTTCCGAAGCCGACATGGTCAAGAAGCTGCGCGTGTCGCTGGCGCTGCAGCCCGTGGTCACCGCATTGTTCGCCAATTCGCCGTTCACCGACGGCAAGCCGAACGGTTTTTTGTCGTTTCGCTCGGAAATCTGGCGCCACACCGACGACGACCGCGCCGGCATGCTGCCGTGGGCGTTCGAGCCCGGCATGGGCTTCGAGCGCTGGGTCGATTACGCGCTCAACGTGCCGATGTATTTCATCAAGCGCGGCGACGACTATATCGATGTTGCCGGCCGCTCGTTCCGCGACCTCTTGGCGGGGAAGTTGCCGGGCTTTGCCCGCGGCCGCGCCACCATCTCGGATTGGGCCAATCATTTGAGCTCGATTTTCCCCGAGGTGCGGCTCAAGCGCTATCTGGAAATGCGCGGCGCCGATTCCGGGCCGCTGCCGAACCTGCTGGCATTGCCGGCCCTCTGGGTCGGCATTCTTTATGACGACGTCGCGCTCGATGCCGTCTGGGATCTGGTGAAAGCGTGGAGCGCCGCGGAACGCCGGCAATTGCGCGACGCAGTGCCGCGATTGGGCCTTGCCGCCACAATCCGCGGCCGCAGCGTTGCCGCGCTTGCCGCCGACGTTCTCGAACTGGCCCGCGGCGGGCTTACGCGCCGCAACCACCGCGACGCATCCGGCCGCGACGAGAGCCGCTATCTCGACCTCCTCGACGACCGGCTCGTGCGCCGCAAAACTCCGGCCGAGGAGCTCTTGGACAAATACCACGGCCCATGGGACCGCTCGGTCGATCCCATCTATGTCGAGCAGGCGTATTGAGGCGAACTTCACTATGGCATTGAACCAGGCGCCTGCGAAGGTTACGCGGGTGCATCGGTCTCGCGCCGCAAGCCGCCGGTTCGTCCCCCATGGCATCGCTGGTCAATGCCGTCCTGTGCGCCGTGGTGGCGACTGCATTCTGGTCGTTCATCGGTTACGCGCTCGCTCGGCACGTGCTGCCGCGCGCGCTGGCGCTCGGCGCCGCGCCGGCGCTGGGCTGGGCGGTGCACAGCGCCGCGACGCTGCCGATTTTTTTTCTGATCGGCTTTTCACCCGTGGCGGTCGCTGCGATCGCGGGCCTGTGTGTTGCCGCGAGCGCCGGCGCGCTGGTCTGGCGCCCGGTCAAGCGTGATGCGGCCGACGCGCCCGCGGTGCCGGCATGGACCTACGCCGCCGCGGCCCTTCTCGCGCTCGCGCCGGCCGCCGCCATCATGCCGAAGTTTTCCGCCGCGCCGGCCGCCGCGGTCCATCTCGCCGATCCGATCTTCGACCATTCGAAGATCGCGATCATCGACGCGATGATGCGCCAAGGCGTGCCGCCGATCGATCCGGTGTTCGCCGATCCGGGCGGCGCGGGGCGGCTCGCATATTATTACTTGTGGCATTTTGCCGCCGCGCAATTGGCGCTGCCGCTCGGCATGCGCGGCTGGGACGCCGATATCGGGCTGACCTGGTTCACCGCGTTCGCCTCGCTTTCGTTGATGATGGCGCTTGCGGTGTGGCTGAGTCGCAGGCCGGCGGCCGCCATCTGGGTCGTCGCGCTCGCCGTCGCGACGTCGTTGCGCGCCGACCTCGGCTATGTGTTCGGCTCATACGAGCTCATTCCGTTTCTTGCTTATCCCACCGGCTTTGCCGGCTGGCTGTTTCAGGCGGCCTGGGTACCGCAGCATCTGATGGCGGCGTCATGCGTTGTGCTGGCGATGCTGCTGATCGCGCGCTGCGCCGAGCGGCCGCGCCCGACCGTGCTGGCTATTCTGGTGCTGACCGCGACGGCGGGATTCGAGAGCTCGACCTATGTGGGCGGCGTGACGTTTGCCCTTGCCGCCGTGGCGGCAGCGCCGTTTTTTGTGACCGCGATCGAGCCCGGCCGGCGGCTGCGCTTTGCTGCCGCCATAGGCTGCGCCGCGGTGCTGGTCGCCTGCTTGGCGGCGCCGTTCATCATCGACCAAGCGGCGATGACCGCGGCGCGCCACGATCCGACGCCGATCGTGATCCGGCCGTTCCCGGTTCTGGGCGAGCTGTTTCCGGCGGGGCTGCGGCGCATCCTCGATTTGCCGGCGTACTGGCTGATCGAGTTGCCGATCGAATTTCCGGCGACTTTTTTATCCGGCGTCATGGCACTGTGGCTGTTGTGCAAAAGCGCCATGGAGCGGCAGGCCAAGATCGTCGTCACCGGCCTGGCCTGCCTTACCGGCGCCGGACTTACGGCGTCGTGGCTACTCGCCAGCACACTCGGCGACAACAACGATTTGGCTCTGCGCGCCGTACTGCCGGCCGCCATGGTGCTGATCGTCGCCACGGCCGTCGGCATCGTGTCGCTGCCGCGCCGTTCTTTGATCACCATCGCAGCCGTCACCGGACTCATTCTGAGCTTGCCGGATACTGCCAAGATGATCCGCTCGAATGTCGCCGGCCACGCCGTGCCCGACGGCAAATTATTCGCGCAAGCGCCGGAGCTGTGGGCGGCGGTGCGCCGCTATGCCGGCGCAACGGCGCGGGTGGCCAACAATCCGCTGTATCTGAAGGACCTGACGCCGTGGCCGGCGAACATGTCATGGGCACTGCTTGCCGACCGCAACTCGTGCTTTGCCGGCCGCGAATTGGCGCTGGCCTTCGCGCCGATGCCGGCGGCACGGCGCGAAGCCATCAATCAGGAATTCATCCAAATCTTCGCCGGCCGCGGCACGCCGGACGACGTCGGCGATCTCGCTGGAGTTTACGGCTGCGACGTCGTCGTGCTGGTGCCGCAGGACGGCGCCTGGGCCAACGATCCGTTTGCGGCGAGTCCCGATTACCGCCTCGCTGAAGCGCGCGCCGGCAGGTGGAAAATCTATGTACGCGCCGCGGTGGCGAAGGCCGCGAGGTGATATGACTTACGGTGATTGCTCAAACCACGCCTCATCGCATTGCGCCGTCGATCGCAACGGCGGCAAAAAGTTTCGAAAGGATTTTTCTGTCAAGGGTCTTCGACCGCCGAAGGCGGCGCATCGGGGCCACCCCATCGCGCTTTAGCGCGATGGGGACCCCGCGCGCCCTTGACAGAAAAATCCTTTCGAAACACACGGCAGCCGTTGCGATCGACGGCTTTCTCTGATCGAGAGAAGAGTCGTATCACCAGCCCGTCTAGTCATGTCGCAATTATCCGTACCTGTGCTGCATTCCTCGTCCACCCTCGTCGCGTTGCGCGGCGTGGCAAAAACGTTTCCGAACGGTACGCAGGCGCTGGCCGGGCTCGATCTCGAGGTGCGGCAGGGCGAATTCGTGTCGCTGCTCGGCCCGTCCGGCTGCGGCAAATCGACGGCTTTGCGCATCATTGCCGGCTTGAGCGAGCCGACGGAAGGCGCGGTCGAATGGGCGCAATCGGCGAATAAAAAGGCCGAGCGCCACGGCCGCATCGGCTTCGTGTTTCAGGAGCCGACCTTGATGCCGTGGGCCAATGTGTTCGACAACGTGCGGCTGCCGCTCAGGCTCGCCGCCGCGCCGGCAAAGGAGGCGGCGGCGCGGGTCGAGGCCGCGGTGCGGCGCGTCGGCCTCGAAACGTTCGCCCGCGCCTACCCGCGCGAATTGTCCGGCGGCATGCGCATGCGCGTCTCGATCGCCCGCGCGCTCGTCACCGAGCCGGAGCTGCTCTTGATGGACGAGCCGTTCGCCGCGCTCGACGAAATTACCCGCTTTGCCCTCAACGACGACTTATTGCGGATGTGGCAGGCGCTGCGCACCACGATCGTGTTCGTCACCCATTCGGTGTTCGAATCGGTTTATATGTCGCGCCGCATCGCCGTGATGGCGAAGCGGCCCGGCCGCGTCGTCACCGAGCTTGCCATCGACGCGCCGTATCCGCGCAGCCGCGACTTTCGCACCTCCGCCGAATATGGCGACCTGTGCCGCCGCACCTCCGACACGCTGGCGCGCGCCATGGCAGGGGGCGGGTGATGCGACTCGCAATGTGGCGCCGCCGCTCCTCCGCTCATTCCCGCGCAAGCGGGGATCCAACGGATGTCGATCAGCAAGCAATGGGATCTCCATCTGGGTCCCCGCTTACGGGGCACCCCATCGCGCATGGCGCGATGGGGACCCCTGCGCGGGGGCGAGCGGACATACGAGACCGCGCGCTGCGTGTCGTGCTGCCGGTCGCGGTGCTGGCGCTTGGGCTCGCGATCTGGGAAGCGGTGGTGCGCGTCTGGCACATCCCGCCCTACGTGCTGCCTGGCCCCGTTCTGGTCTGGCACACGCTGGTCGCCGACCGGGCGCTGTTGGGGCAATCGCTGCTGGTGACGCTGACCACGACGGTCGAAGGGTTTTTGCTGGCCGCGGCCGGCGGCGTCGGGCTTGCCGTGCTGTTCAACCAGTCGCGCCTGGTCGAATATTCGCTCTACCCTTACGCCGTCATCCTGCAGGTCACGCCGGTGATCGCCATCGCGCCGCTGCTCCTGGTCTATCTGCAGCAGCCGACCGCGGTTCTGGTCTGCGCCTGGATCGTGGCGTTCTTCCCGGTGCTGGCCAACACCACGCTCGGGCTCAATTCGGTCGATCGCAATCTCGCCGATCTGTTCGCGCTCTACGGCGCCTCGCGGCTCGACGTGTTGTGGAATCTGAAACTGCCGTCGGCGCTGCCCTACATTCTGGGCGGCCTGCGCATCGCCGGCGGCTTGTCGCTGGTCGGCGCGGTCGCCGCCGAGATCGCCGCGGGCTCCGCCGGTGCCGGCTCCGGGCTCGCCTTCCGCATCACCGAATCCGGATACCGCCTCAACATTCCGCGCATGTTCGCGGCGCTGCTGTTGCTCTCCATCACCGGCATCGTGATCTTTTATGCGTTGGCGCTGGTCAATTACCTGGCGCTGCGGCGCTGGCACGAAAGCGCGCTGCAGGGGGAGCGGTAGCTACTGTTGACCTCATCCTGAGGCGGCCGCGAAGCGGCCCTCGAAGGATGAGGCCGCGGCGCAACCGAAATCGGGCCTTGCCCGATTTCGGCAGGCTTAATGTCCAAATCGGCTAAAGTCGATTTGGATGGCCTCGCCCTTCGAGGCTCGGCGCGGAGCTTGTCATCGGGCCGGCCAGAGGCCGGACCCGTTGGCGCCGAGCACCTCAGGGTGAGGGCTATAGGTCAGGCGCTGTTTGTTTGCTGCGGTTGCGGTTGGCTTAGACTCATCGCCAGCACGCGCGCGACATGGATTGCCTGACGCCCGGTGCCGTCGCGGATCTGCTGCCGGCATGAGGTCCCATCGGCGACAATGATGGCGTCAGGCGGCGCCCTGCGCACCGCAGGCAGCAACGACAGCTCGCCCATCGCGAGCGACACGTCGAAGGTGTCGGCATCGTAGCCGAAAGCACCGGCCATCCCGCAGCAGCTCGAGTCGATCTTCTCGACCTTGAGCTCGGGGATCAGCCCGAGCGCGGCCTCGACCGCAGGCATCGCGCCAAACGACTTTTGATGACAGTGGCCGTGCAGAAAAGCTTGTTTGCCGATGGGCGGGAACCTTACCTCAAGCTTTCCGGCCGCGGCCTCGCGAGCCAGAAATTCTTCAAACAGCACCGCGTGCCCAGCAACAAAACGCGCGCCTTCGCTCTTGACCAAAGCCGGAATTTCGTCGCGGAAGCTAAACAAGCAGCTTGGTTCAAGCCCGATCACCTGCATTCCTGCCGCAACGAAAGGAGCGAGCGCGGCCAGCGTGCGTTCCATTTCCTTTCGCGCTTCGTCGACCTTGCCAACGGCGAGAAAAGTGCGACCACAGCACAGCGGGCGATTGCCGTCGGGCGGAGCGGCGAAGTGCACACCGTAACCGGCGGCGGCGAGCACCGCAGCCGCAGCGTCGATATTCTCGCGTTCGAAATAGCGATTGAAGGTGTCGGCGAACAGGACGACGTCTCTGTCTGTTTCCTTCACCCTTTCGGGGGATGGTGTTTTGCTCGCAACATCGTCGGGGAAATAATCCGATCGCCACTTCGGCAGTTTGCGCCGCGCGCTGAATCCGGCGATCACCTCTGACAACCTGGCCGCGCTGGGAAGCCGGTCGCGCAGATTCATCAACCACGGCATGCGCGCCGCGAAGCGCGCGTAGCGCGGCAGATAGCCGACCAGCCGGTCGTGCAGCGACAGGCCGCGTTTTTCCGCGCGCGCTGACAAAAACTCGATCTTCATGCGCGCCATGTCGACGCCGGTCGGACATTCGCGGCGGCAGGCCTTGCAGGAGACGCAAAGTTTGAGCGTTTCCGCCATCGCATCGGCGGTCAGCGCATCCGGCCCGAGCTGGCCGGTGATGGCAAGGCGCAGCGAATTGGCGCGGCCGCGCGTCGAATCGCGTTCGTCGCGGGTGACGCGGTAGCTCGGGCACATGACGCCGCCGGCGAGCGCGCGGCAGGCGCCGTTGTTGTTGCACATCTCGACTGCGCCCTGAAAACCGCCGCCGGCGCCCGGATAGGCCGACCAGTCGAGCGCGGTCGCCATCGCCGCGCCGCGATAGCCCGGCCCGTAGCGGAACAGATTGCGGTCATCGAATTTCGGCGCCCGCACGATCTTGCCGGGATTGAACAAGCCGTGCGGATCGAAACGGTCCTTCACCTCCTCGAAGGCGCGAACGAGCTCGCTGCCGAACATGGCTTCGTGAAATTCCGAGCGCACGATGCCGTCGCCGTGCTCGCCGGAATGCGAGCCCTTGTATTCGCGCACCATGGCGAAGGCGTCCTCGGCGATGGCGCGCATGGCGCGCACGTCCTTGTCGAGCCGCAGGTTGAGCACCGGCCGCACGTGCAGGCAGCCGACCGCGGCATGCGCGTACCAGGTGCCGCGCGTGCCGTGCCGCTCGAACACCGCGGAAAGCCGCGCCGTGTAATCGGCGAGATTTTGCAGCGGCACGGCGCAGTCTTCGACGAAGGACAGCGGTTTGCCTTCGTCCTTCATCGACATCATGATGTTGAGCCCGGCGGTGCGCACCTCGCCGATGCCGGCCTGCAGTTTGGCATCGAGCACCTCGACGACGCCGCCCCACTTGGCGCCGCTGTTGGTCCACGCCAGGCCGAGATCGCCGGAGAGTTCCGAAAGCCGCTCGAGCCGGCGCAGGTTGTCGTCCCAATCGTCTTCGGCAAATTCGACAAAAAGAATCGCCTCGGGATCGCCGCGCAAAAACGCATCGACAATGGGCCGATACATGGCGATGTCGCGCGCCAGCCCCAGCATGGTGCAGTCGATCAGTTCGACCGCGATCGGGCCGAGCCGTACGATGTGCGGCGCCGCCACCATCGCTTCGTGAAAGCTGCCGAAATGGCAGGCGCCGAGCGCGCGGCGGCCAAGGAGCGGCGACAGCTTCAGCGCGATGCGCCGCGAAAACGCCAGCGTGCCTTCGGAGCCGACCAGAAGGTGGGCGAGATTGATGTCGTTGCGGCCGGGCGTGAGCGCGTCGAGATTGTAGCCGCCGACGCGGCGTTGCACCTTGGGAAAGCGGCGCTCGATCTCGGCGGCTTCGCGCGCGGCGATGGCGAGCAGGTCGCGCCGCAGCGCGGCCGGCACGTCGGTTGTGCCGTCGCCGAGCCGGCCGAAATGCGCGCGCGTGCCGTCGGCCAGCACGGCGTCGATCGCCAGCACGTTCTCGCGCGTATTGCCGTAACGCAGCGAGCGCGCGCCGCAGGAGTTGTTCGCGGCCATGCCGCCGATGGTGGCGCGCGACGCCGTGGAGATGTCGACCGGAAACCACAGGCCGAGCGGTTTGAGCGCGCGGTTGAGCTCGTCGAGCACGATGCCGGGCTCGACCGTGCAGCGGCGGCCGGCGGCATCGACCTCGACGACCCGGTTGAGATGCCGCGAGCAGTCGATCACGACCGATGCGTTGACGGTCTGGCCGGCCTGCGACGTTCCGCCGCCGCGCGGCGTTATCGGCACGCCTTCCGCGCGGCAAATCGCGATGGCGCGCTCGGCTTCTTCCATCGTGCGCGGCACGACCACGCCGATCGGCATGATCTGGTAGTGCGAGGCATCGGTGGCATAGCGCCCACGCGTGAAGGCGTCGAAATGCACGTCGCCCACGCGCTCCGCCTCGAGGCGGCGTTGCAGACCGGGGTGCAGCGTTAAGGGCAATATTCGTCTCCAAAACGGGATTTTACCTCGCCGTATGCGATGGCAGCGAAGAACACTTGACCGCAATCTCGCATCCGCTATTCAACCCCACAAGCGGTCGCCGCCAGCGCCATTGGGAGAGGCGCCGCCGCGACCGAAAATTCTTCCAAAGGAGTGTTGGGAATGCCGCAGAATGCTTCGCGCGCCGCCGGGCGTCATTTTTTGCAGATTCCGGGGCCGACGCCGCTGCCCGACCGCGTGCTCCGCGCCATGGACACGCCGCTCATCGACCATCGCGGCCCGGAATTCGCCAAGCTCGCCAAACGCTGCCTCGAAGGCATCAAGACGATTTTCAAGACCACCAATCCGGTCATCATCTACACCGCGACCGGCACCGGCGCGTGGGAAGCGGCCCTGGTCAACACGCTCTCGCCCGGCGACCGCGTGCTGATGGTCGAGACCGGCCAGTTCGCCAAGCAGTGGAAGGATATGGCGATCCGGCTCGGGCTCAAGCCGGAATTCATTGCCGGCGATTGGCGCACCGGCGCCGATGCCGCCAAGATCGAGGACCATCTGCGCCAGGACAAGGCGCGCGCCATCAAGGCAGTCTGCGTCCTGCACAACGAGACGGCGACCGGCTGCCTGTCGCCGATCGAACCGATCCGCAAGGCGATCGATGCCGTCGGCCACCCGGCGCTGCTCATGGTCGACACCATCTCGTCGCTCGCCTCGACCGATTACTGCCACGACGATTGGGGCGTCGACGTCACCGTCGGCGGCGCGCAGAAGGGCCTGATGCTGCCGCCCGGCATGTCGTTCAACGCCGTCAGCGACAAGGCGCTGCACGCGGCGAAGTCGTCCAAGCTGCCGAAATCGTTCTGGTCGTGGGACGACATGCTCAACATGAACAAGGTCGGTTTCTTTCCCTACACGCCGGCGACGCAGATGCTGCAGGGCCTCGCGGTGTCGATCGACATGCTGCACGAGGAGGGGCTCGACAACGTCTTCGCCCGCCACGCGCGGCTCGCCGAGGCGACGCGCCGCGCGGTGCGCGCCTGGGGTCTCGAGGTGCTGTGCCGCGAAGCGAAATACTATTCGCCGACCATCACGGCGGTGCTGCTGCCGGACGGCCACGACGCCGACGCGTTCCGCAGCCTGGCGCTGGAGACGTTCAACATCTCCTACGGCGCCAGCTTCGGTCCCTACGCCAAGAAATATTTCCGCATCGGCCATCTCGGCGACATCAACGACGGCTGGATGATGGGCGTGCTGGCGACGACCGAAATGGCGCTGGCGGTTGCCGGCATTCCGCACAAGAAGGGCGGCGTGCAGGCAGCGATGGATTACATCGTCTCGGCGCAGAGCCGCGCCGCGCGCGTCGCGGCGGAGTGAGGCGCGCATAGGGACCACTTTTAGCAGAAGATCGTATTGTAGCCCACGCCTACGGTGTCGTCTGGTACGCGTTGCGCCGCTGCGGCATCAATGACCGCATCGACGGTTTCAGCCGGCTGTTCCGGGAGTTTTGATTGCGGGCCGCGGTATGAGAGTGGCCGACCGGGAGCACCAGGGTGAAAATACGTGGTATCGCTGGCGTTGCGCCCGGTCTTAGCGCGCTTGCCGCATTCGCCATGGCCGCACATTCGTCAGCACGGCAATCATCCCGCACGCCGCCGCCGCTTCTGATCAAGGCCGGCATCTCCGATCCGGTGAACACGGTGCTCGCCTGGTACATGGCGCGCGCCGCCGGGCGCTACGCGGCGCAGGGGCTTAACGTCGACATCATCAACATGAACGGCGGCAGCAGGGGCGTCGAGGAATTGCAGGCCGGGCGCATCGACGTGATGCATGCCGGGCTATCGTCGGTGATCCGGGTCAATCAATCCGGCGGCGACCTGCGCACCATCGGCTCGCTGTCCAACGCCATCCGCTTCACGTTCTTTGCCGCGCCCGGCGTGACGAATGCGGCGGATCTCAAGGGCGGCGGCGTCGGCGTCAGCAGCTTCGGCTCGGAAAGCGATTCGACGGTGACGCTGGCGCTGCAAAAACTCGGGCTGACGCGTGGCGACGTCGTCATCAAGGAGTACGGCGGCAGCGCCCATCGCCTGGCCGCGGTGAGGTCGGGCGAGATCAAGGCCACGGCGCTCAACGAGCCGCTCGCCTCGCAGGCGCGCGCCGAAGGCGTCAACGTGCTGGTCGATCTCGTGCCCGAGCATATTCCCTGGCTGTTTTCCGGCATCGTCGTGCGCCGCGCCGACATCGCGGCGCGCCGCGATCTGTTCACGCGCTTTCTCAAGGCCTCGATCGAGGGCAATTACATCGCGCTCAGCGATGCCAAGCGCGCCAAGGAGGTGCTGGCCAAGGAGCTGAAGATCAAAAGCGCGAAAATCCTTGACGTCACCTATGAAGATTTCCAGCATCAGTCGCCGCCCAATCTCGAACCGTCGGCCGACGGCGCCCAAAACATCCTCAAGCAGTTCCCCAACGTCAGTCAGAGCGTCGCCAATTACGTGGACACGAGCCTGCTCGACGCGCTCAAGAGCGAGGGCTTTTTCGCTGCCATGCAGCAGAAGTATGGAGTGGGGAAAAATCCGTGATGGGGTCGAAAAGAGATACGTGCGACGATCAGAGGTAGCCGTCGATCGCAACGGTGGCCGTGTGTTTCGAAAGGATTGTTTTGTCAAGGGTCTTCGACCGCCGAAGGCGGCGCTTCGCGCCCTTGACAAAACAATCCTTTCGAAACTTTTTGCTACCGTTGCGATCGACGGCGGCATGCGAGCGATAGGAGTTTTAAACTTCGCATGGCATGTTTTTGGGTAAGAGCGGGCTCTTGTGTGATCGCTCTGGTGACGCTTGGCAGCCTCACGCAAGCCCTTCACGCCCAATCGGTCGAGGCGTTTTACAAATCGCATCCGATCACCATGCTGGTCGGCAGCGGCGCCGGCGGCGGCTATGACGTGTATGCGCGCGCTTTTGCCCAGCATTGGACCGATCATATTCCGGGGCATCCGCCGATCATCGCCAAGAACATGCCGGCGGCAGCGGGATTGGCGGCGGCGTCGACGCTCTACAACAACGCCGACCGCGACGGTGCGACCATCGGCGCCTTCACCAACGGCGCCGCGATGGACCCGCTGTTCGGCAATGCCGGTGCGCATTACGACCCGCGCCGCTTTGTCTGGCTCGGCAGCATCGGCAAGCTGG
>JASHQS010000089.1 GCA_030038995.1 Xanthobacteraceae bacterium | reverse complement strand
CCGCCGTGCAGGTTGCCGGAGCGGTTGAGATGCTTCGGCGCGACAACAAAGCCGAAAAGCGGCTTGCCGTCCTGGTCGCTGCGCCAGACCGGCCCGACCAGGTCGCCGAACGCGGTGTGATTGACGATTTCCTCCCAGCCGTGCGCGGCGGGATCGAAACGCGGCGCGGCTTTGGCCGCGGCCGCCGGCTTGTCGTTCATGCGCGCACCTCGGCGGGGCGTTTGCGCCGCGCGGCAAGCCGCCGGGCGAGGTCGGCAATGAGCTTCTCGGCATTGGCGCCGGCGGCGAGGGCGCGGCCGCTGTCGCCGAGCGCGCGCACCGCTTCGATGTAGGCCGCGACTTCGCTCGCCTCGCGCACCGCCTGCGGATAATCGGTGGCGAACACGAGCTGCGAAAATGCCAATTCCTGCAGGCCGAACTTCACCCAATGGCCGCCCCATGCGGCGGCGTGATCCGGACCGGCCCAGCCGGCAATGTCGTAGAACAGCCGGCCGTCGAGATAATGGTCGAGCGGCATTTTCGGCCGGCGGCCGTGGCGCGTCAGCGCCGCGGTGCCCCATTTGTTGCGTTGCTGAAAGCCGCGGATGCGGCCGAGGTAGCGGCCGATGCCGCCGGCAAAGTGCGAAAACTGAATGCGCAAGCTCGGCAATTCATCGAGCAAGCCGCAATTGATCAGGCGCACCGCCGCGGTCATCAGCGAAAACTCCCAGCCGAGCATGCGGCCGAGGTCGTCGGCGTCCATGCGCGCCCAGCGGATCACCCGCGGCAGCGGATGAATGAAGACGTAGAGGTCGAGATCGGCGCAAGCCTTCCAGAACGGCCGCAGCGCGTCAGAGTCGAGCGGCCGGTCCTGCAGTTCGGAGGCGATGACCACGCCCGGAAAGCCGAGCTCGACGGCGCAGCGCTTCAATTCGGCGGCGGCCTCGGCCGGCTTGAGCGCCGGCACGTGGGCGAGCGCGATGAAGCGGCCGGGATAAGCGCGCTCGGCCTCGCGCATGTGGTCGTTGATGGTGCGGCAGACCGCAAGGTCCGGTTGATCGAAGCCGGCGCCACAGGACAAGACGCCGGCGTCGATGCCGGCCGCATCCATCATGCGCATATGGGCGGCAAGATCGGCCAGGAGCGGATTGAGCAGATAATGCGGATTGCCGTCGCGATCGAGATCGACGGTGACCTTACCGGGATCGCCCTTGAGCAATTCCGGCGGCGTATAATGCTGCTGAAAGTCGATGAGCATCGGATTCCTTAATACGTCATTCCGGCCGAGCCGCGAAGCGGCGAGAGCCGGAATCCATAACCACGATTCGCCAGGGTGAATCTCGGTGCAGATAGCACGGATGCAGGGGTTATGGATTCCGGGTCCCTCGCTGCGCTCGGGCCCGGAATGACGGCCTTTTACATAATCGCAAATTCCGTGTTGCGGCGGTCGGTCACCAGCATGGCGCCGGGATAATGGGTGATGCAGAAGTCGGGCTTCACCGCCATGATCACCGATTGCGGAGTGACGCCGCAGGCCCAGAACACCGGAATTTCGTCGTCGTTGATCGGCACCGGGTCGCCCCAATCCGGCTTGGCAATGTCGTTGATGCCGATCGCCGCCGGCTTGGCGAGGTGCACCGGCGCGCCGTGCACGCAAGGAAATCGCGTGGTGATCTGCACGGCGCGGATGGCGTCGGCCGCCTTCATCGGCCGCATCGACACGACGAGCGGACCGTGAAACGGCCCCGCCGGCACGGTCTCGATGGTGGTACGGTACATCGGCACCGTGCAGTTGCAGGTGAAGTGGCGCAGCTCGATGCCGTCCTCGATCAGCGCCTGCTCGAACGAGAACGAGCAGCCGATGGCAAAGACCACGAGATCGTCGCGCCACCAGCGCAACAGGTCGGTCGGTTCGTCGGCGACGGCGCCGTCGCGCCATACCCGGTAGCGCGGCAGGTCGGTGCGGATGTCGAGGTCTTCGCCCAGCGCCGGCAGCCGCCAGTCGCCGGGCGCCGAGACGCCGATCAGCGGGCACGGCTTTGGATTGAGCTGGCAGAAACGCATAAAATCCTCGGCCAGCCGGTGCGGCAGGATGGCGAGGTTGGCCTGCACATTGCCCGGCGCCAGCCCCGATGTCGGCCCGGCATGGCCGCCGCGGCGAATAAGCTGCCGCGCCGCAACCCCGGTCTGCGGCAAGGCCGGGCGATCGTCGGACTGTGTTCGTCGCATTGTGGCCGTGGCCATGGCGTGCTCCGGTTCGGTCATGCCGCTTGATCGGCATGCCCATTTTATCACCGGGCGAACGCCGGGAAATACGGCTGCCGCGACGATCTTACGCGTAACCAAACGCCGTGATGGTCCGCCAAAAGTCGCGAATCCGGTTGAAACGGCCCGCAAGATCGCGTTTGCTACTGCACCCGCTGCCAAGCCAAGAGCCTGCCAAAGGCCGCAGCCTCGCCCCAACCACGCGGGGGTTGAGCTTTCGATGCGCATCGAGGATGAATCCGGAGGGAGACTTGCGATGACTGAGAAGTGGAAAGAAGAAAAATGGGCGGCAGACATCTGGTATCGCGGCAAGACCACGCGCCGGCGGCTGGTCGGCTGGGGCGGCGGCGCGATCGGCGCGATGATGCTGGTACCGGCGCCGTGGCGCGCCGCCTTCGGCGCCGCCAAGCCTTATAAGATCGGATCGGAGCAGCCGCTCTCCGGCGTCGGCGCCATCGGCGGCAAAACCGCGCTGGTCGGCCTGCAGATGGCGGCCGACCGCATCAACAAGAACGGCGGCATCAACGGCCGGCCGGTCGAGCTTGACGTCGTCGATGATCAGAGTTCGCCCGCCGTCGCCCGGCAGAAGACCGAGAAAATGGTGCAGGAGGACGGCATCGACGCCCATGTCGGCGGCTTTTTGTCCAACATCTGTCTCGCCTGCATGCCGGTCTTTGAGCACGCCAAGATCGTCAACATGATCAGCGTGTGTCTGGACACCACGCTCACCACCAGCCACTGCAACCGCGAGAGCTTCCGCGTGCACGACTACGCGCCGGCGCAAGCGGTCGCCTTCGGACCGATGCTCGCCAAATTGGCCAAGAAGTGGCACATCGTCTATGCCGACTACGCCTGGGGCCAATCGACGCGCGACTCCTATGCCGAGGAGATCAAGAAGAACGGCGCCAACGTGGTCGGTACCACCGGCATTCCGCTCGGCACCGCGGACATGACGCCGTTCCTGTCGAAAATCTCCGGCAATATCGACGGGCTGTTTGCCATATTGTTTGGCAAGGACGGCGTGACCTACGGCAACCAGGCGTACGATCTTGGCCTCACCAAAAAGTACGTATCGGCCGGCGACGGGGCGGTTTGCGAATCGAGCAACATGCCGGCGCTGGGCAAGAAGATCAACGGCTTCGTCGGCATCAACCGTTACATCCCTGTCTTTCAGGGCCCGCTCAACACGCCGTACCTCCACGCCTTCTTCGACGAAGCCAAGAAGCGCCTGCTCAAGGTCGATCCATCGGGGCCGCTGCCCGATCGCTACGTGCAGTCGAACTACGAGGCGATGAATGCCTTGAAGCAGGCCATGGAAGCATCGAAGTTCGGCGGCCGCGCCGACACGCCGAAGCTGATCGAAGCGCTCGAGGGCATGGAAATGAAGGAGGGCTACGACTTTCCGCAGGGCGACAAGACGCTGCGCAAGGCCGACCACCAGGCGTTCCTGCGCGAGTTCCTGTTCAAGATCGTCAACGACGACTATCAGCTTCTCGAAACGGTGGCCAAGGACAAAACCTTGGTGCCGCCGGCCTGCACGTTCACTGCATAAGTGCGCGCCGAAGCTTTGCTCGACGGCGGCTCCCCCGTCGATGGCGGGGGAGCCGCTTCGACTCCTCTGCTCAAGACTGAAATGTTGACCGTCCGCTTCGGCGGCCTCGCGGCGCTATCGGAGGTTAATTTCCAGGTTGCGCGGGAGGAGGTACGCGCCGTCATCGGCCCGAATGGTGCGGGCAAAAGCACCTTCTTCAACTGCCTGACCGGCGTGCTGCGGCCGAGCGGCGGACGCATCATCTTCAACGGTGAGGACATCACCGGACTGCGCTCAAATCTGATCTCGCAGAAGGGAATCGCGCGCTCCTACCAGATCACGAACATTCTGCCTAATGCCACTGCCCTGGAAAACGTGCGCATCGCCGCGCAGTCGCGGCGGCACGCCTGGAACATGGTCTCGCACCACAGCGCCTTTGCCGACATCAACGCGAGAGCCGAAGCCGCCCTGCAATCGGTCGGGCTGCTCGGCAAGGCCGGCGAATTGGCGGCCAATCTGTCGCACGGCGAGCAGCGCAATCTCGAAATCGGCATCGCGCTCGCCACCGAGCCGAAACTTCTCTGTCTCGACGAACCGACCGCAGGCATGAGCGCGGCGGAAACCAACGAAACCAAGGAGCTGATTCGCCGCATAGCCAAGGACCTCACCATCCTGATCGTCGAGCACGACATGGAGGTGGTGATGGAGCTTTGCGACCGGATCACGGTGCTGCATTACGGTCAGATCCTCGCCGAGGGAACGCCGGAGGAAATTCAGGCAAATCCGAAGGTGCTGGAGGTCTACCTCAAGACATGAGCAGCGCAACCGAGGGCGCCGAGCCGCTGGTGAGCGTCGAGGACGTTCACACCTATTACGGCAAGAGCCATATCCTGCATGGGGTGTCGCTCGCCGTGGGCGTCGGCGAGGTCGTCGGCCTGCTCGGCCGCAACGGCGTCGGCAAATCCACCACGCTGAAAACGATAATGGGACTCGTGCAGCCGCGCAGCGGGGCGGTGCTGTTCGCCGGCAAGCGTGTCACCGGCCTGCCGCCGCACAAGCTGGCGCGCATGGGCATCGGCTACGTGCCCGAGGACCGGCGCATCTTCCGGCTTTTGACCGTCAGCGAGAACCTGCGCACCGGCCTCGACCGCCACGGCGTCACCGAGGAGCGGCGAAAGATTCTCCTCGACAAGGTGTTCACCTATTTTCCGGTGCTGGCGGAACGGCGCGGCCAAGCCGGCGGCACGCTTTCGGGCGGTGAGCAGCAGATGCTGGCCATCGCCCGCGCCATGATGCTGGAGCCTCGCGTCATTCTCCTCGACGAGCCGACCGAAGGCCTGATGCCGCGCATGGTGGCGCAGATCCGCACCATCATCGACGTTCTCCACAGCGAGCGCATCTCCATTCTCCTGGTGGAGCAGAACGTACCCCTGACGCTGGAAGCGAGCCAGCGTGTGTACATCCTGGAGAAGGGATGCGTGCGCCATCATTGCGCGGCGTCCGCGATCGACGTCAACGATCCGCTCATCAAGCAATATCTCGGGGTGTGAGCAGTGGCGTCGATCGGTCAATTTCTCCATTCCATTCCCGTCGATCTCCTGATCATCCAGACGATCAACGGCATCGTCACCGGCATGATACTGGCGCTGGTCGCTTCCGGCCTGACGCTGATCTTCGGCATCATGGACGTGGTCAATTTCGCGCACGGCGAGTTGTTCATGCTCGGCGCCTATATGGGCGTGGTCGCGTTCGCCATGACCGGAAATTTCTGGCTGGCGCTGGCGCTGGCGGCGCTGATCATCGGTATTTTCGGCGCCGCGCTGCAGATCGTAACGTTGCGGCCGCTGATCGGCCGCTCGCCGCTGAACACGATTCTGGCCACGTTCGGCATTTCGCTGGTGCTGCAGAATTATGCGCTCTGGCAGTTCGGGCCGGTGGCACGCAAGATGGCGGAGCCGATCAGCGCCGAGTTCACCCTGTTCTACCTGCAATACCCCTGGTACCGCATTGTGATCGCGCTGTTGTCGGGAGCGATCATCAGCGCGCTCTGGCTGTTTCTCAAGTTCAACAGGTACGGCGTGTGGATTCGCGCCACCACGCAAGACCGCGTGATGGCGCAAGCCATGGGAATTCCGGTGCCGCTCGTTTACACCGGGGTGTTCGGACTCGGCGCCGCCATGGCGGCGGTGAGCGGGGTGCTGTTCGCCCCATTCGGGGGCGTCGATTCCAGCATGGGGCTGCAGTGGGTGCTGGAGGCGTTCATCGTCGTGGTGGTCGGCGGCATGGGCAATCTCGGCGGCTCGATCGTCGCCGCCATCTTCATCAGCCTGCTTGAAGCCTATGCGGCGGTCTGGCTCGACCCCTCGCAGGCGGTCATCGCCTCGTTCGTCGTCCTCATTCTCACGCTCTTGTTCCGTCCCACCGGCTTGTTTGCAGCACCGAAATGACCAGCGCTCCGCTCGATAAAGGCCTGCCGCTCAAGCGGTCGAGGTTGAGCCACACCGCGACTTACTGGTTGGTCTTTGGCGCGGTGCTGGCGCTGCTGGTCGCAGCGCCGCTGGTGTTGCCGGTATTCTGGAGCGGTTTTCTGACCGAGATTCTGATCTGGGGCCTGCTGGCGATGTCGTCCGATCTCCTGATCGGCTACACCGGCATCGTCTCGTTCGGCCATTCGGCGTTCTTCGGCCTGGGCATGTACGGCGCCGCCGCGGCGCTGTTGCTGGTCAGCCCGCCCAATCTGTGGCTCGCCATCGTATTCGGGCTCGTCGGCGCCGCCGGCGCGGCGTTGTGCGTGGCCTATTTCTCCACCCGCATCCGCGACATCTATTTCGCCATCGCCACGCTGATCTTCGCCCAGATATTCTACGTCATCATCTTCACCTGGACCTCGGTCACCGGCGGCGAGAACGGCCTGATCTTCGATCAGCCGCATTTCGCCATTCCGTTCATCGTCAACGTGCCGTTCCATACCGCGACGATGCATTGGTTCGTGCTCGCGGTGGTGACCGCGTCCTACCTGACCCTGCGCCGCATCACGCAATCGCCGTTCGGGATGGTGCTGCAATCGATCCGCGAAAACGAGGCGCGCACCCGCGCCATCGGCTATCCGGTCGAACGCTACAAAATCGTTTCCGTCATGATCTCGGGGCTGTTTGCCGGGCTCGCCGGCGCGCTCTACGCGATCCAGAAGGAATTTGCCGCGCCCGACTTCGTGTACTTCCTGACCTCGGGAGAGACGGTGATCTACAACCTGATCGGCGGCGTCGGTACGCTGGTCGGCCCGATCGTCGGCGCCGGCTTCTTCCAGCTTCTGCGCCAATTCATGGCGCAGTGGTTCGGAGATCAATTCCCGTATCTCATTCCGCTCGGCCTCGTGTTCATCGCCATGATCATCTTCCTGCCGCAGGGCCTGCTCGGCTTCGCGCGCCGCTGGCTGAACAAATAGTCGTCATTGCGAGCCCGGCGATGAGCGCTTGTTCAAGAACGCGCTGAGTGCCGCGACGTCCTTCTTGCCGCCGGCGAAATCGCTGGCGACGCGCTCGTAAAAATGCGCGGCGCCCTGGTAGAGTTCGCTCGCGGTCGGATCGTCGCCGACAAAGCCGGCGATCTCGTGCATTTCGGCGACCCAGCGATACGCCTTGGGCGGCATCGCGGCGAGCGCGCGCTGAAACCAGGCCAGCATCTCCTTCTGGCTGCCCGCCAGCTCCTTGAACAAGGCGTCGGCCGAGCCGGCGCGCGTCGCCGCCAGCATCATGGCGGCGCCGATCGCCTGCGTGCCCTTGGTGATGCCGGCATACGACATTTTCAGCGCCGAGGCTGCGCTCAGCGCGCCATCGAGCACGCGAACGTCGAGGCCGTATTGGCGCAAGGCCGCAAAGCGCGGCGCCGCGGGGCCGGAGGCATAAAAGCGCGGGCTTCCCCGCACCCTTGCCTCCCCCGCTTGCGGGGGAGGGTTCATCGATTTTCCCTCCCCCGCTTGCGGGGGAGGGTCAGGGAGGGGGGTGGGCGGCGAGCCGATGATGCCGGCGTCGACGAACGGACAGCCGGTCGGCGCGAGCGCCGCGGCGACGCGCTCCACCGTCGCCGGATTGATGGCGTTGCAATCGACATAGACCGGCTTGGCGTTGGCGGCTTTGAGCGCCGGCGCAAAGCGCTCGACCAGCGCAAGCGCATCGCCCGGCGGCAGGATCGACAGGAAAAAATCGCTTCCCGCGATCGCCTCGTCGCTGACCGCCGCCATGCCGGCGGCCTCGGCCCGCGCCGCGGTTTCGCTGCTGCGGCCGTTGAGCGACGTCAGCACCTTGACGCCGTTGTCGACGAGCCGCTTGCCGACTGCGGCGCCCATCATGCCGGGCGCGATCACTGCAACGACGGGAGTCATGCTGGCCTCGTTTTTCTGAGCAACAAGGCACCATAGCAGCTTGCAATCGGCAGCGGCCAGCCGGCTCCCTTGCTCGTCATTCCGGATCGCCGCGAAGCGGCGAGTCCGGAATCCATAATCCCGGCGCAGGGGTTATGGATTCCGGGTTCCTCGCTTCGCTCGGCCCCGGAATGACGATTCAATCTTCCACATTCCGTATTAGACCTTTTCCCGCACCTTCGGCGCGGCGCCGCCCTGCAAACGCCGCCGCAAGGCCGGCGGCCGGCCATCGGCGCCCGGCTGATAATAAACGCTGTAGCGCGCCAAAACCTCGGCAAACACTGCGGCGTCGGCCGGCTTCTTCACCGCGAACGAATCGAAGCCGGCGCGCACCAGAAAATGAAACTGGTCGCGCAGCACGTCACCGGTGGCGCGCAGCGTGCCGGCAAAGCCGTACGTCTCGCGCAGCAGACGCGCCTGGCTGTAGGCGCGACCGTCCTTGAACTTCGGAAAGTTGAGCGCGATCAGCGCCAGATGGCCGAGCCACGGAACGAGATCGGCGACGCGGCGGTCGTTCGGCCAGTCGACGCCGAGCGAGCCGTCGCGGCGGATCAAGGCGTCGGCCTCGGCCAAGAAACGCTGCGCCGGCACGATGACCGGCGCGCGCGCCGGGATCGGGCCATCGGCCGCGACGCGGACATAGCGGTCCTCGACGATGCGGCCGTTTTCAACGAGCAGCATAGACGCGCTCCCGAAACGGTTCGATGCCGGTGCGCTTGAGCGTATCGATGAACAATTCGTCCTTGCCCACGCGCAGATCGAGATAGGCGGCGGCGATGTCCTCGACCACGTCGGCGACCTTGGCGTAGGGCACCGCCGGCCCGATCAGCGTGCCGAGCTCGGCGTGATCGTCGGCCGTGCCGCCGAGCGTGATCTGATAAAACTCCTCGCCGTTCTTCTCGACGCCCAGAAGGCCGATGTGGCCGACGTGATGGTGGCCGCAGGCATTGATGCAGCCGGAAATGTTGATGTGCAGCCGGCCGAGCTCGCGCTGCCGGTCGAGATCGTGGAAGCGCCGCGTGATCTCCTGGGCGATGGGAATCGACCGCGCATTGGCGAG
This sequence comes from Xanthobacteraceae bacterium, assembly GCA_030038995.1. Taxonomy (GTDB): domain Bacteria; phylum Pseudomonadota; class Alphaproteobacteria; order Rhizobiales; family Xanthobacteraceae; genus BOG-931. The sequence continues at coordinate 965 of JASHQS010000089.1, read as the reverse complement.
GCTGCAATAATCGAGCCCAGGGCAGGAGATGATGTCGGAGACGAGCCCGATATTCGGCCTGGCGAGGCCGCGCGCGTCGAGCGCGCGCCAGACCGCCGGCAGGTCGTGCTGCGCCACATGCGGCAGCGCCAGATTCTGCTCGTGGCCGATGCGGATTTCGCCGAACGAGTAGCGGTCGGCGAGATCGGCGATGGCGTCCATCTGCACGGCGGTGCAATCGCCAGGCGTGCCGCCTTCCGGCTTCAGCGACAGCGTGACGATGGCGTAACCGGGCTTCTTGTGATTGGCGACCGCGTTATTGACCCAGCGGTCGAAACCGCTGTCGGCGCGGCGCGCCGCGGCGAGTTCGGGCGGGCCGTCCTCCAGCGCCTCGTAATCCGGATAGACGAAGCGGCTGGCGATCTCCGCGACCGTGGCGGCATCGAGCGCCAGCGGACCGTCCCTGATGCTTTGCCATTCGGCTTCGACTTCCTTGGCGAACGCCTCGGCGCCGAGATCATGCACCAGAATCTTGATGCGCGCCTTCCAGATATTGTCGCGCCGGCCGAATTGATTGTAGGTGCGCAGCACTGCTTCGACGTAACTCAACAGGTCGCGCTTTTTCAGAAACGGCCTGATGGTCTGCGCCAGATAAGGCGTGCGGCCGAGCCCGCCGCCGACCATGACCTCGAAGCCGGCTTCGCCGGCGTCGTTGCGGTGCAGCCGGAACGCCAGATCGTGGATGCGCAAGGCGGCGCGGTCATGGCTCGCCGCGCCGACGCAGATCTTGAACTTGCGCGGCATGAAGGAAAATTCCGGATGCAGCGTGACGTGCTGGCGAATGATCTCGGCCCAGATGCGCGGATCCTCGAGCTCGTCCGGCGCGACGCCGGCCCATTGGTCAGTGGTGATGTTGCGCACGTTGTTGCCGCTGGTCTGCATGCCGTGCATGCCGACTTCGGCGAGATCCGCCATGGCGTCGGGCA
>JASHQS010000088.1 GCA_030038995.1 Xanthobacteraceae bacterium | reverse complement strand
GAGCGCCGCCGACAGGAAGGAACGGCTTGTACAACTAAAGCGCGCGGCGAAGAAAACGCCGCTCGTAGTCTCGGCCGTGAGCGGCGAAGGCGTGCCGGATGTCTTGCGTGCCCTCCTCAACATCATCGACGAGAAGCGCGAGGCTGCGGCCGCCGATACCGCGCCGCGTGGCGCGTGGCATCCGTGATCATTCGCTGCGGCGGAGCAGTTGGGACTTCAGCCAAATTCAGCATCCCGGCCAGGGAAGATAGGTCAGTGCGTCAGTGGCCCTGGGGAGGGGGTTGCGTCGCCTTGTGTTCTCAAATATTTAGTGACGCCGGATCATATTACGCCCCGAGCCGACTTGACACCCCTATAAGTGGTGTGAGAGATTCAGTCGGGCCCTAAATCAAAGTGATTCGAAATTCGAGGAATCACCCATGGCCGAGACCACCAACGGGTACCGAATCTATGAATTTCGGACGGCAAGACAACTTGAAAGGGTCAGCTATAGAGCGGATCAAGGCGGCGCACGATAACAATATAGGCGCCAAGATTGACAACGCGAAATGGTATGACGCAATCATTCGGAACTGCAGACGGTTTAATCTGATTCACGAGCGCCTCATCAAGGATTGATACCCTTTGGCGCCAAGTGCGTTATACGCATGGCGCCAGAGACTCCTTCCAGAAGAAAAGATCGCGAAGAGCGGGCGGCCACTATTGCTCGATGCCTGTCTGAATCTGTCGCTTTCATCAACTCAAAGTCCCCGAATGCCGTTAGCGTAAGGTCTGCTGCTGGCTTTGCGGTTGCGAATCGCTACTTTTTGCTCTCCGATGCCTACAAACGGCATCGCGGGATGGAAAATAGTCGCACCCATTCCTACAAGGTAGCCGCTTTGACAGCCGCGACCCTCATGGCTCTGCGGCCAATCCGCGTCACGAATAGTGTGGTCGTTTCACAACAGGCCGCATTTGCAAATCAACAATGCTGCATGCGTGCTGCTCAGGCTTTGCTCGGCTTAGACATGGAAAGGATTGATGCCGACTTTTTGAGACGTCTATACGCATCTGTTTTGGACCGGGTAGAGCTTCCTTGCTTGACTTCTTATCTGTCCGCGTTTGAAGAGATCTTCGTACAATCAGAACCCACCTTTACTGCGATCGAGGGAATCGTCCCTTTCGACGTACATAATGTCATTGAACTAGACCCGGATGAGTTGGCCTGTCTGGAAGGCCTAATCAACCAATTTATGACTTTGGAAAAAGCGTATGGCCATCCGTTTCTTCGGATTATCTCATATTGGCGAAACTGGTGGCGCTCCTAACATTCTTCTGTTTCCTCGATGTGGCGCGTGGCCGCTATCGTCTCAAGACGGATCTGAACCCCTCTTCGTCCGACTTGCGGCTACCGGCCGAGGCAGGTAAATTTCAGCAAGCCGTCGCGTTCGATGCGCTGCAGGAGATCGATCTCCCAGGCCAAGTATTCGCTCATCGCCGCCTTGGCATCGCCGGCGCGCTCGTAAGGCCTGCGCCATTGATCGACCGGCTCGTCGGCCATCATCGACTCGGCCGAGAGTTCGTAGCCTGCCGCGCGCCAAGCCGCGTTGCCGCCGGCGAGGAAGCGTACCGGGACGTTCACCAACGCCTGCGCTTCGGCCACCGCCATGGCGGCGAGCGCGCCGTCTTCGGAGGTCAGCACCAAAATCTCGCGCAGCGGAATCTTTTTCAGCGCGCGGTCGAGCCGCGCGCGGATCGCGAACCAGGCGCCGGGAATGTGCTCCTTGAGATAATCGCGGCTCAGCGAAAGATCGACGACCGTAGCCGCGTGGCTGGCGAACAATTTGCCGAATGCGGCGAGGTCGATCGCAGCGCTGTTGTCGATCTCGGCTTTGAGCGTCGGCGCCGCAGGCCGGCCGACTTCCGTTCCGGTCTCCGCCAGCACGAACACATCCTGCCAGCCCATCTGGCGCAGCCAGGACGCGGTCATCGACGCCCGCACTTCAGCATCGTCGACCAGCACGATACGGGCGCCGAGCGTGCCCACATACTGATCGGTCGCCTGCACCAATTGGCCGCCGGGCGCCGAGATCGCGCCGGCGACATGGCCGGCTTGGTATTCGGCCGGATCGCGGACATCGAACAAATACAGCGTCCGATCTTGCTCGGCGCGCAGCCGTTCGAGTGCGGCACGGTCGATCGCTTTGACGCCGCAGCTCTCCGCGACGCGCTTGGCCGCCTGCCGGGCCCATTGCAGATTGTCGGCCGAAACGCCCGGCGCGCGCCGGTTCTGGCCGCTGTCGCAGGCAAAGCCGGCCAGGCTCCATCCCATGGTGCCGTTGCGCAGCGCCAGCACCCGGTTGGGCAGTCCGGCATTGATCAGCGACTGGGCGCCGATGATGCTGCGGGTGCGTCCGGCGCAATTGACCACCACCGTCGTGCTTGCCGACGGCGCGATCTCGCGCGCCCGCAGCACCAGTTCGGCGCCCGGCACGTTGACCGCGGTGGGGATGCAGACCCGCACGTATTCGTCGAATGGGCGGCTGTCGAGCACCACCAGATCGGTGCCGCTGCGCAGCAATCCTTCGAGCTCCTCGGCGGCGATGCCGGGGGTGCCGCAGCTATGCGCGACGAACTCGCCGAACGCCTTGCTCGGCACGTTGACCCCGGAAAACAGCTCGAAGCCGGCTGCCGCCCAGGCCGCCACGCCGCCATCGAGCCCGGCAACGTCCGAATAGCCGTTGCGGGCCAGGATCGCGGCCGCGCGGCCGGCGAGCCCGTCGCCGTCGCCGTCGTCGCACAGCACGACGCGCGTCGCGCAACGCGGCACCAGCGCGGCGAACTTCAGCTCAAAGCGGCTCAGCGGCACCGAGCGCGCCGGCAACAGATGATTGTGCGAGAACAAGAGCTCCTCGCGCACATCGACCAGCGCGAGCTCGCGGCCGTCCGCCAGCATGGCGCGGAGCCGTCGCGCATCTACCTTTGGCGGCATTGCCGACGATGCGTGCGCTTGCGGTCGCGCGCGTTCGGCGGCCGCATGACCGACCGGCGCGCTCACGTCGCCTGCTGCGCCGTCATCCGGTGCACGGCGCCGGTTTTCAGGTCGAAGCGCACGCGTTCGATGCGGTCCAGATTGGTGCCGGTGACGCGAATGAAGCGGGCGTAGTCCGGATAATCGATCGAATGGATCTTGCCGTCCTGATAGATGCCGGCATGCCCGGGCATCAGGCGGTATTTCTTGACCGGCTTGAGTTCGGCGTGCTTCGGGTCGCTGCCGTTGTCGTCGCGCTCCCATTCGGTCATGTCGGTGTAATGGGTCGCCTGGCCGTAGATCGCCCATGAGGCGCCGTGATCGTGCGGCGGCGAGACGCGCGCCTTCTCGTTGATGTGGGCGAGGATCTGGAAGCCGAGCTTCGGGTCCTCGTACAGCACGTGCAGCCCGCGCGGCGTGTCCTCGCCGCAGTGTTTGCGGACAAAGTCCGGATTGCGCAGCAGGATTTCAAGCTTGGTGCGCACCTGTTCGCGGCCGTTCGGACCGGGATCGCGCGCCAGGACGGAACGGCAATCGGCGATGAACTGATCGAGATCGTAAGCCATTGCGGTGCTCCCAAAGAGGCTGTTTCCGTGCAGTTTCGCGCATCGGAACGGCCAGCGCCAGCACCTTACGGGTTTGGATCGAGCCGGGCCAACCGCTACATTGGGCGCATGTTCGGGCTGCCGCGAAGCTACGACCGGCCGCGCAACGTGCGCCTCGACACGCTGGTGCGCCTGCGTTGGCTCGCCGTATTCGGCCAGTTGGCGGCGCTATTGGTGGTGCATTTCGGCCTCGAATACGTGGTGGTGCCGATCTGGTCGTGCCTTGCGGTGATCGCGGTCGCGGCGCTCCTCAATGTCGCTTTGCGCATCGCTTTTCCCAAGACGCAATGGCTCGAGCCGGACCGCGCCGCCTGGCTGCTCGGCTTCGATATCGCCGAGCTCGCGGCGCTGCTTTACCTTACCGGCGGCCTGGAAAATCCGTTTTCGTTCCTGCTGTTGGGCCCGGTGCTGATCTCGGCCACGGCGCTGCCGCCGCGGATGACGCTCCTGATCGGCACCTTCGCCATGCTGTGTGCGACGGTGCTCGTGTTCTTCCATTACGACCTGCCCTGGGAGACGCCGCACGGCTTGGAGCTGCCGGAAATCTACATGGTCGGGGTCTGGTTCTCGATCCTGCTCGCCATCGGCTATATCGGCGTCTACACGTGGCAGGTCGCCGAGGAGGCGCGCCAGCTCTCCGACGCGCTGGCGGCGACCGAGCTGGTCCTGGCGCGAGAGCAGCACCTGTCGCAGCTCGACGGTCTTGCCGCCGCCGCCGCCCACGAGCTCGGCACGCCGCTCGCCACCATCACGCTGGTGGTGCGCGAGATCGAGCGCATGCTCGAGCCGAAATCGCCCTATGCGGACGATGTGAAGCTGTTGCGCGAGGCGGCGCAGCGTTGCCGCGAAATCATGGCCAAGCTCACCGAGCTGCCGACCGGTGAGCCGTTCGATCGCCTGCCGCTGTCGGGGTTGATCGAGGAGGCCGCCGCTCCGCACCGTAATTTCGGCGTTTCGGTCGGCGTGACGCTGCCGCCGAACCGGGCCGGAGAACCGGTCGGCGCTCGCAACCCGGCGATCCGTTACGGGCTCGGCAACCTCATCGAGAACGCCGTCGATTTCGCCCGCAGCCGGGTCGAAATCTTCGCCCAGTGGGACGATGACGAGGTCGCCATCACCATCAGCGACGATGGGCCCGGCTTTGCGCCGGAAGTGCTGGACCGGCTCGGCGCGCCATACGTGACCCATCGGCGCCCGGAGCCGCGTGGTACCGAGGCCGACGGCGAGACCGTGTTCGGGCTTGGGCTTGGCTTCTTCATCGCCAAGACGCTGTTGGAACGATCCGGCGCCAAGCTGGCGCTGATCAATCAAGCCCCGCCGCTGCACGGCGCAACCATAAGGGTCACCTGGAATCGGACGGTTTTTGAGCGGCCGCTGCCTTCGCCCCCTCTTGAGCCCGCGGTACCGGCGGCTTAGGTTCGGAAAAGAGACATTGGCCCGATTGTCGATTCTTTGTTGACACGACGCGCCTGTCGAATGCCGCGCAAGTTGATTGCAGCCGGCCACGATTGCGACGATACTGCAATAGAGTTCCCGGGCGGCGTCGCGCGTCGCGTGATGGGCCGAGTTTCGTATCACGTATCGTGGCCGCGGAGTAGATTGTCATGACCAATGCAGCATCCGGAGCGCTCCCCAACGAACGTTCGCTTCTTATCGTCGAAGACGACAAATCGTTCCTGCAACGTCTCGCCCGCGCCATGGAGGGCCGGGGTTTTTCCGTCACCACGGCGGAATCGGTAGCCGACGGGCTCCTGCAGGTGGAAAGGGCGGCCCCGGCCTTCGCGGTCGTCGACATGAGGCTTGGCGACGGCAATGGCCTCGACGTGATTTCGGCCATGAAGAAGCGCCGCCCCGAGGCGCGCGCCATCATCCTCACCGGCTACGGCAACATCGCCACCGCAGTGAACGCGGTGAAGCTCGGCGCCGTCGATTACCTCGCCAAGCCCGTCGATGCCGACGACGTCGCCGCCGCGCTCTTGGCCATGGACAACAAAAAAATCGAGCCGCCGGAAAATCCGATGTCGGCCGACCGCGTGCGCTGGGAACACATCCAGCGGATTTACGAGTTGTGCGGCCGCAACGTCTCGGAGACGGCGCGACGGCTCAACATGCATCGGCGCACGCTGCAGCGTATCCTGGCCAAGCGCGCACCCAGATAATCCCGCCGGCAGCCTGGCGGCGTACCGCCCGGCCCGGCGGCATTTACCGCCGACTAACCGCGTTCGCGCGGCGCTGCGGAAGCTCGAATTGCGCGGAACCCATTAAGTCAAATTTCGCACGCCGCGCTTATTATGGCGGGTCGACCGTGATCACAAGTTGCGGCGGGGAGAGGGATGCTCGAACCAGCGGAAATACACGCGACGGACCGGGGCGGATTGCCCGCCGCAGCCGTCGCCGGGCCAGCAGCGGCGCCGCGTCTATTGGTCATCGACGACGACAATCTGCATCGCATGATCATCTGCCGGGTCGCTGCCAAAGCCGGCTATGTGCCGGCGGGCGCGGCGAGCTACGACGAGGCGGCGCGGTTGGTGCGGGACAATGCGTTCGACTGCGTCACCCTCGACCTCTCGCTCGGCGAGCATGCCGGCGTCGAGTTGTTGCGGCATCTTTGGGTGATCGGCTGCAAGGCCACGATCATCATCATCAGCGGCTGCGACGACGCCACGTGCGGCGACACCCAACGGGTCGCCGAATCGCTCAAGCTCAAGGTCTGGGAATCGATCCCGAAGCCGGTGAACTTGGCGGTGCTGCGCGAGTCGCTGGAGCGGCTCAAGGCCGAGCGCGAGCAGGTGCTTCAAGTCTCGACCGCGTAAGGTCCCTGGGGATCCGCCAGCGCTTGGAGCCGCAACGCCGCGGCGTGGGCAAAGCGCAGCATCACGGTTTTGCGGGTCGCAGCCGCCAGCCGATGCTCCGGCGCGTCGGTGACGATCGAAGCGCCGAACGCGTCGGCGACGATGAGCCCGGCGTCGGCCGGGAAAATCTGGCGCGGCACGTCAAGCTTCGTGGCGAAGTACAGCCGGTCGCAATGCCGCCGGTAGTCGGTCCATTTCTGATCGGCACGGAAGTCCGCGATCGACGATTTGATCTCGACGATGATGATCTCGCCGTCGCCGCCGAGCGCCACCAGGTCGGCGCGGCGGCCCGACGGCAGCGGCAATTCGCCGATCACCCCATAGCCGAGCGCGTGCAGAAAGCGCGCCGTGCCGCGCGCGATGGCGAGCGCGGTCGGCGATTGCCGGCCGTCGACCGGCAATGCCGCCGTCAGCGAGCGCAGGCTCATGGCAAGGATTCCGGGCAGCGGCAGATTGGATAGGGGACGGCACTCGAGTTTACGCACGCAACGCGCTCCGGCCGGACAGGCGATTTGGGCGAGCGCCTTATTCTGCCTTGCCGGCGCGCTCGGGAAAAGCCCCGGCCAAGCCGGCAGGCGAGGCGGCAATCACGCCGCGATCGGTGATCAGCCCGCTCACCAGGCGGGCCGGCGTCACGTCGAAGCCGTAATTGGCGACGGCCGAACCATCGGGCACGATGCGCACCGTCTCGATCCGGCCGTCCGCGGTGCGGCCGCTCATGCTCGCCACCTCGTCGGCGCTACGCTCCTCGATGGGAATCTCGGCAACGCCGTCGGCGACGGAGAAATCGATGGTGGGCGAGGGCAGCGCCACATAAAACGGCACGTTATTGTCGCGCGCGGCGAGCGCTTTCAGGTAGGTGCCGATCTTGTTGCAAACGTCGCCGTTCGCGGTGACGCGGTCGGTACCGACGATGACGAGATCGACGAGGCCGTGCTGCATCAAATGGCCGCCGGTATTGTCGGCGATCACGGTGTGCGGCACGCCATGCTTGCCGAGCTCCCAGGCGGTGAGCGAAGCCCCCTGATTGCGCGGCCGCGTTTCGTCGGCAAAGACGTGGATGGAAATTCCGCTGTCGTGCGCCAGATAGATCGGCGCCGTCGCGGTGCCGACGTCGACCGCCGCCAGCCAGCCGGCATTGCAATGGGTCAACACGTTGACCCGCTCGCCCGGTTTTTTCCGCGCCGCGATCGCCTCGATCAGCGGCAGCCCGTTACGGCCGATGGCAGTGTTGATGGCGACGTCTTCCTCGCAAATTTCAGCGGCGCGGCGATAGGCGGCGGCGGCCCGTTCGGCGCGCGGCCGGTTGCGCACCGCCGCCATCATTTCGTCGAGCGCCCATTTGAGATTGATCGCGGTCGGCCGCGTCGCGATCAGCACCGCGTAGGCGCGGTCGAGCGCATCGTCCGAGGTATCCTGCCGCAACGCCAGACAGACGCCGTAGGCCGCCGTCGCGCCGATCAAGGGCGCGCCGCGGATCAGCATGGCGCGGATCGCATGGGCGGCTTCGTCGAGGGTGGCGAGGCGCGCGGTCGTCAATCGATGCGGCAGAGCCGTCTGATCGATGATGCCCACCGACCAGCCGTCCGGCTCGACCCAGATGGTACGCATCGGCCTGCCGTCGACTTTCATGGCGCTTCCTGCGTTTCCCGGGCGCAGCGCAGCACGAAGTGGTGCGCTGCAGACCCGGGAACGTTACAAACTCCGAGTTTGGGACGATCCCGGAACAGCGGTGCACCGCTTCGCGCTGCACCGCATCCGGCAAACGGTCTAGCAAGATTGGCCTTCGCTGTGGAGACCGCGCCGCCTTGCCCGGGTTGCGGCCTTGCCGCAATGTTGCGCCAACTCGCCGAGGAGGTCGCGATGGCCGGACTGGATCTGGAGGCCGAATACAACAATCGTGCGCGCGTGCCCGAACATGCCGAAATTTTTCTGCGCTGGGCGCGCGAAGCGCAGGATTATCGGGCCGAGATGCTCAAGGCCGGCCGCGCCGAGCTGGGGCTGGCCTATGGCGAAACCCCGCGGCAGACGGTCGATCTCTTCGCTGCCGAAGCGGCCGATCGGGCGCCGCTGGCGATGTTCGTCCATGGCGGCTGGTGGCGTTCGCTCGATCCCTCGACGTTCAGTCAAATGGCGCGCGGCTTGAATGGCAGCGGCGCCACTGTGGCGGTGGTCGGTTACGATCTGTGCCCGAACGTCAGTATCGCGGCCATCGTCGACCAAATCCGTCGCGCCTGCGCGTTTCTGTGGCAGCGGCTCGGCCGCCGCATGGTGGTTTACGGACATTCGGCGGGCGGTCATCTGGCGGCCGCGATGGTCGCGACCGATTGGGCATCACTCTATCCCAAGGCGCCTGCCGATCTGGTGGCTGCGGCCTACGCTATCTCCGGCGTGTTCGATCTGTCGCCGCTCGTCGGCATCAGCGTCAATCAGGATCTGCGGCTCGATGCCGAGGCGGCGCGCCGCCTGTCACCGGCGTTGTGGCCGGCGCCGGCCGGCCGCGTTCTCGATGCCGTGGTGGGCGGGCTCGAGTCGAGCGCGTTCAAGCGCCAGAGCCAGCTCATCGTGCAGGCTTGGCGGGGCAAGACCGAGACCCGCTACGAAGAGGTTTCCGGCACGAATCATTTCACCGTGATCGACGCATTGGCCGACCCGCAGAGCGCGATGACGCGTCGTGTTGCCGCGCTGGCGCGGCGGATAGCGGCGTAGCGTCGTCTCGATGCGGTCCTGTCGCGGCAAGCGCGGGAGTCGCCCGCGTGAACAGCACGCAGGCCGAGGCGGCGAGGATGAGGGCAAAGCCGGCGATGTCGTTAGGCGTCGGCCGCTCGCCAAGGATGAGTATTGAGGAGATCACGCCGATCACGGGACTGCCCAAAACGCCGAGCGAGGCGGTCATGGCAGGCAGGCGCCGGATGATCGAAAACCACAGCCCGTAGGCGGTGCCGGTGCCGAGCAAGCCCGCAAGCACGGTTGCCACGAGGCCGTCGCTGTGGGCGGCCTGCAATTGCGGTCCGCCCTCGAAGATCAGCATGCAGGCGGCGATGACGACGAACGCGATTGCGACCTGCCAGGTGGCGATCGCCATCGGATCGGCTTGCAGGCGCGCCCATTTCAGATAGACCGTGCCGGCCGCCCAGCTCACGCCGGTGGCGAGCGCCAGTAAAATGCCAATGGGAATTTTGCTCTCCGCCAGCGGATAGATCAGCACCCCAAGCCCGGCGGCGCACAGCCCGATGGCAATCGGCTGCATGCCGGTCGGCCGCTCGCGCAGAAAAATCCAGGCCAATATCACCGCCCAGATCGGCATCGTGTAAGAGAGAATCGCCACCCGCGATGTGGCGGCGCTTAGCTGCGCGAACGTCGAAAACACGCTGAAGCTCGCGACATTGAGCATCGCCGCAATGGCGACGTGGGCCCAGCCTTTGGCGCCGGGAATGCGCAGGCTGCGGCGTTTGACGGCGCAGATTGCAAATAACATCACCCCGCCGACAAAGACGCTGATCGAGCGCATGGTGAACGGCGGCACTTCGTTGAGCGCGATCCGCATGATCGGCCATGTGGCGCCCCATACGACGCACAAGACAGCCAGCATCAGCCGCGCGCCGGCATCGCCGGCCGCGGCTGCATCGGTCGCGCGCTCTGCGGTCCTCTCGGAATGTTCGCTTTCGCAAAATGTCACGGCGCTGGCGGCCCCGCACGCAAGTACCAGTCGACGATCTGTCCACCGGTCCAGAACAGCACGTCCGGTTTTTTGCGAATGACTTCGAAGATGCGGCGGAAATATTTGACGCGATGCGGCGCGCCCATGATGTAGGGATGCACCGAGAGCGCCATGATTCGCGCCGAATCGGCAGCGTCGGCGTAAATCTGCTCGAACTGGTCGAGTGCGCGCTCGCAATACTCCGACGCCTGGTGATGCTGGATCAGCATCATGGCGACGTCGTTGCACTCCTGGGTATACGGCACGTTGATGACCGGCTTGGTGCGCGTCTTCAGCCATACCGGTTGATCGTCGAGCACCCAGTCGGCGACGTAGTCGTAGCCCGCCTCGACCAAAAGGTCGGGCGTGACCCAGGTTTCGGTCAGGCCGGGCCCGAGCCAGCCGCGCGGCGGCTTGCCGGTGGCCTTGGCGATGACTTCGCGGACCTTGCGGATGTCGGCGCCCTCGTCCGGCACCTTCTGCATGTTGCGCTGGGTGAAGCCGTGGCCGAGAAATTCCCAATTGCGCTCGACCGCGGCGCGCACGATCTGCGGATAGGCCGCAAGCGCCGCGCCGTTGATGCAAATAACTACCGGGATGCCGAATTCGTCGAAAACCTTGACGAAGCGCCAAAAGCCCACCCGGTTGCCGTATTCGTGCCAAGCCCAGTTCGGCACGTCGGGTATCGGCGAGCCGCCGGCCGGCGGCGTGATCACGGTGCGCGGCATCGGCTGCGTCGGGTCCCATTCCTCCACATTGACGATGACCCACACCGCCATGCGGGCGCCGTTCGGCAGTTTGAGCGGCGGCCGCTCGGTGATCGGCGAATAGGCGATGCGCTCGCTCGGCAGCATGGGCCGCTTGGACGCCCGCCGTCGCGGCGCCGGCATTTTCGGTCGCGTGCTCATGGATTCGTCGCCTCCCGTCCCGCTATAGCAAATCCGCGGCCGCAATGGGCCGCGATTCTCGCCGCTGCATGCGGGCCATGCGATGCTGCAGACTGCCGCACCGCGTCATCGGCCGGCAACTTTCTCGGTCGGCGCCGGCTGCCGCGTCACGATCGCGCCCAACACGGTCAGCGTCACTGCGCAAACGCACAGCGGCAGAAATGCCGTCCATGGCTTGCCGGTGAGATCCCAGAGCGCGCCGCTGATGGTCGGAACCGCAATGCCGCAGGTGTAGCTGATCGTGAACATGCCGGCCGAGGTGCGCGACACGTCGCCCGGCGCGCTGAACAAAGCCGGCAGCGCCAGCGCCGCCGGAAACGTCATCGCGGTCGTGAAACCCACCAGTCCGGCTGCAACCAGGACGGCGAGCGTCGATTGCACGAAGATGAAGGCGATGAAGGATGCGAGCAGGAGCGGACCGAATAACAGAAACGGCCAGGCGCGGCGCTCGAACCGATCGGCCATCGCCAGCAGAATGAACGGCGCGGCAACCTGCGTGCCGTTGAGCCAGCCCACCGCCGCGCCGAACAAATGCGATTTTCCCTGGCTGGCGAGATATTCGCCGATGAAGGCGTTGGTGCCGAAAAAGGCGCTGTTGTTGCTGCCGAGCGTCAGCCCGAGCAGCCAGATCAGCGGCTTGTTCCAGTCGGGCCACCAGCGGCCGCCGGCCGCGATCGGCGTGGTTTGCCGGTCGTTGCGGGTCGGGCTGAGCAGATAGAACACCGGGGCGATGAGCAGCGCCGGCGCCGCCCAGAACAGCATGGCGGCGCGCCACGAGCCGCCAAGCGCGGGCAGCACGTAAGGGATCGTCATCGCTGACGAAATCATCGCGCCAATCAGCATGCCGCTGGTATAGGCGATGGTGCCGAGCGCGATCCGCCTGGGCAGCCATTCGCGCACCAGGGTCGGCATGCCGGGCTGCATGATGGCGACGCCGAAGCCGGTCGCGATGGCGGCGGCATAAAGCGTCCAGACGTCGATCGCCGCGCCGCGGGCGCCGCTTGCGACGGCGGCGATCACCATACCGACCAGCACCGCAAGCCGGGAACCGATTCGCGCGATCAGGAGCGAGCCCGGTACCGCCGCGACGGCAAACAACGCCAGCGGCAGCCCAACGAGCAGCCCGACCTGCGTCTCCGACAGGTGCAATTCGTCGTGCACAAGCGGGATCACCGGCGGCATGGCGAGAATCGTCATGCGCAGCGTGACGCCCGCCAGGAACAGCACCAACATGAGCTTGAGCAGCCGGCCGGTCGACGGGCCGGCCGCGGAATTCCCGGCAGTGGACATGGAGAGAAGCGTGTCGTGAGGGCGCAACCTGCATCACCGTTGGTGCAGGTGCAAGAACGGGCGCTGTCCGTGGATGGCGGTTGTCCGTTGCGACCGGTACGGAAACAAAGCTAGAACGATGCCAAGGCCATCTCATGTCGAGCCTCACGGCTGCACAACACGCGCTTCGCACGACGTTCGGCTTTGCGGCCTTCCGGCCCGGCCAAGCGGAGATTGTCGCTGCGGTTCTGGCGGGCCGTGACGTGCTCGCGATCATGCCGACCGGGAGTGGCAAATCGCTGTGCTATCAGCTTCCGGCGCTGCTGCGCGACGGCCTGACCATTGTGGTGTCGCCGCTGATCGCGCTGATGCGCAATCAGGTCGCCCAGTTGTGCGGCTGCGGGGTCGCCGCGGCGGCGCTGAATTCGGCCAATGACCCGCGCGATAACCGCCGCATCCTCGACCGGATCGCCCGCGGCGAATTGCGGCTCGTCTATGTGGCGCCGGAGCGGCTGGCCAAGGCGGAGACGCTCGAATTCCTCAACGGCGCCAAGAACGGCGGCAAGAACGGCACCAAGATCGCCATGCTGGCGGTCGACGAGGCGCACTGCATCTCGCAATGGGGCCACGATTTTCGCCCCGAATACGCCGCGCTCGGCAAAGCGCGGGCGGCGCTCGGCGAAATCCAGACCGTTGCGTTTACCGCTACCGCCGACGCGGCGACGCGCGCCGACATTTTGGCCAAGCTGTTTGCCCGGCAACCGGACGTGTTCGTGCACGGTTTCGACCGGCCCAATCTGCGGCTGGCGATGCAGGCGAAGGTCGGCAGCCGCAGCCAGATCGTCGATTTCGTCGCGGCGCACCGCGGCCAAAGCGGCATCGTTTATTGCGCCTCGCGGCGCAAGACCGAGGCGGTGGCCGACTATCTGTGCGAAGAAATCGGCATCAAGGCGCTGCCCTATCACGCCGGCATGGAGCCGGCGGCGCGCTCGCGCCATCAGGACGCGTTCCTGCAGGAGGATGGGATCGTGGTCGTCGCCACGGTCGCCTTCGGCATGGGCATCGACAAGCCGGACGTGCGTTTCGTGCTGCATGCCGACATGCCGGCCAATATCGAGAGCTATTACCAGGAGATCGGCCGCGCCGGCCGCGACGGGCTGCCCGCCAACACGCTGACGCTCTATTCGATGGCCGATGTCCGCTTGCGGCGCCTGCAGATCGACGAGAGCGACACCAGCGAGGAGCAGAAGCGCGTCGACCGCCAGCGCCTCAATACGCTGGTGTCGCTGTGCGAATCGCCGCGCTGTCGGCGGCAGACCCTGCTCGCGTATTTCGGCGAGACGGCGGAGCCATGCGGCAACTGCGACTTTTGCTGCGATGGCGCGCAATTGATCGACGGCACCATCGCGGCGCAAAAGGCGCTGTCGGCCATGGTCCGCACCGGCGAGCGCTTCGGCACCGAGCACCTGACCAACGTGCTCCTTGGCGAGCGGAGCGAGGCCGTGGAGAAATTCGGCCACCATCGCCTGCCGACGTTCGGCGTCGGCCAGGAATACGCCCGACGGGAGTGGCGCTCGATTTTCCGCCAGTTGCACGGCGCCGGCATCATTGCGCTCGACATCACCGGCTACGGCACCTGGCGCATGACCGATGCCGGGCGCCGCGTTCTCAAAGGCGCCGACAGGTTCACGCTCCGCAAAGACGTGCTCAAGCCCGGCCGCAAGGCCGCGCGCGCCGCCGCCAACGCGGGCACCATGGCCGATGCGGCGCCCGCCGCCGCCGAATTGTTCCAGGCGCTGCGCCGCCGCCGCTTGGAACTCGCCAAGTCGCTGGGCGTCGCCGCCTACGTGGTCTTTCCCGACAAGACCCTGCTCGATATGGCCCGCCGCAAGCCGCGGGATTTGACCGAGATGGCCGCGGTGCACGGCGTCGGCGAGACGAAGCTGCGGCAATACGGCGAGGATTTTTTGGCGGTGATCCGCGACCATGGGGCGCCGCCGTCGTGAATTTGCGGTTGCGCGAACCCATGCCGCCGGCGAATTCCGTAGCTGCTCCGTTCTGTTGCGCCCGGTTGCGCCGTATGTTAGCAACGCCGCGATTTTTGCGGGTTTTTTGGGGCATTTCGCTGCCCTCAGTCCAAAATCCCGCACAATTCCCAAGGGCTCGATCCCGAGGGCATGCGCCGGTTCCCCAGCGCCGGCTGCGCCCTTGCGAAAGCGCTCCCGACGGCGCGAGTACAGACGAAAGTGGCGGCAGAAAAAACCATCGTATCCGGCATGGCGGGCCGCTATGCGACGGCTTTGTTCGAGCTGGCGCGCGAGGCGAACGCGATCGATGCGGTCAAGGCCGACCTCGAGGGTTTCGATGCGCTGATCGCCGAAAGTCCGGATCTGCTCAGGCTGGTGCGCAGTCCGGTGTTTTCGGCGGACGAGCAGCTACAGGCGCTCTCCGCAGTGCTGCAGCGCGCCGGCATCGGCGGGCTTGCGGAAAAGTTCCTCAAGCTCGTGACCACCAATCGCCGTTTGTTTGCGGTCCGCGACATGGTCAAGGCATTCCGCGAACTGGTCGCCGATTACAAGGGCGAGGCGACCGCCGACGTCACCGTTGCGGAAGCGCTCAAGGATGACCACGTCGCCGCATTGAAAGGCGCGCTCAAGGCGGTCAGCGGCAAGGCCGTCGATCTGAACGTCAAGATCGACCCGGCGATCCTCGGCGGGCTCGTTGTCAAGCTCGGCAGCCGCATGGTCGATACTTCGCTGCGAACCAAGCTCAATGCCATCAGGCAGGCGATGAAAGAGGCTCGATAATGGATATCCGCGCCGCGGAAATTTCCGCCATCCTCAAGGAGCAGATCAAGAACTTTGGCCGGGAGGCCGAGGTTTCGGAGGTCGGCCAGGTGCTGTCGGTCGGCGACGGCATCGCTCACGTCTACGGTCTCGACAACGTGCAGGCGGGCGAGATGGTCGAATTCGAGAGCGGCGTGCGCGGCATGGCGCTCAATCTCGAAACCGACAATGTCGGCATCGTCATTTTCGGCACCGACCGCGAGATCAAGGAAGGTCAGACCGTCAAGCGCACCCGCGCCATCGTCGAGGTGCCGGTCGGCAAAGGTTTGCTCGGCCGCGTCGTCGATGCGCTGGGCGATCCGATCGACGCCAAGGGGCCGATCGCGGCCGACCATAAGTCTCGCGTCGACGTCAAGGCGCCCGGCATCATTCCGCGCCGCTCGGTGCATGAGCCGATGGCGACGGGCCTGAAGGCGATCGACGCGCTGATCCCGATCGGCCGCGGCCAGCGCGAACTGATCATCGGCGACCGCCAGACCGGCAAGACCGCGATTGCGCTCGACACCATCCTCAACCAAAAGCCGCTCAACGCCTCGGGCGATGAGAAGATCAAGCTCTACTGCGTCTACGTCGCGGTCGGCCAGAAGCGCTCCACGGTGGCGCAGTTCGTCAAGGTGCTGGAAGAAAACGGCGCGCTCGACTACTCGATCGTCATCGCCGCCACCGCCTCCGATCCGGCACCGATGCAATTTCTGGCGCCGTTCGCCGGCTGCGCCATGGGCGAGTATTTCCGCGACAACGGCATGCACGCGGTGATCATCTATGACGATCTGTCGAAGCAGGCCGTGGCCTATCGGCAGATGTCGCTCCTCCTGCGCCGGCCGCCGGGCCGCGAAGCCTATCCGGGCGACGTGTTCTACCTGCACTCGCGGCTCTTAGAGCGCGCCGCCAAGATGAACGACGACAACGGCGCCGGCTCGCTCACCGCGCTGCCGGTGATCGAAACCCAGGCCAACGACGTGTCGGCCTATATTCCAACCAACGTCATCTCCATCACCGACGGCCAGATCTTTCTCGAGACCGACTTGTTCTACCAGGGCATCCGCCCGGCGGTGAACGTCGGGCTATCGGTGTCGCGCGTCGGCTCGGCGGCGCAGACCAAGGCGATGAAGAAGGTCGCCGGCCGCATCAAGGGCGAGCTGGCGCAATACCGCGAGATGGCGGCGTTCGCTCAGTTCGGCTCCGATCTCGACGCCACCACGCAGCGGCTCCTTAATCGCGGCTCGCGGCTGACGGAGCTGCTCAAGCAGCCGCAATTTTCGCCGCTGAAGATGGAGGAGCAGGTTTGCGTCATCTACGCCGGCGTTAATGGCTATCTCGATCCGTTGCCGGTCGAGCGCGTGCGCGCCTTCGAGGACGGCCTTCTTGGCGCCTTGCGCGGCCGGCATGCCGACATCCTCGCTGCCGTCCGCGACTCCCGCGATCTCGACGACGCCACCGCGGCCAAGCTCAAGGGCGTAGTCGACAGCTACGCCAAGACGTTCGCTTAACAGCAGACAGGGATCAGGGATCAGGAATCAGGAATCAGGAACGAAGATCGAAGCCCTGAACCCCTGGATACCTGATCCTGATCCCTGACTCCTGATGCCTGAAACCTGATAAACGCATGCCTTCGCTCAAAGATCTGCGCAACCGCATCGCCTCCACCAAGGCGACGCAGAAGATCACCAAGGCCATGCAGATGGTCGCGGCGTCGAAACTGCGCCGCGCCCAGGCCGCGGCTGAGGCGGCGCGGCCTTACGCCGCCAGCATGGAGAAGGTGCTCGGCAACATCGCCGCGTCGGTCGGCAGCCTGGAGACGGCGCCGCTTCTGTTGCGCGGCACCGGCAGCGACAACGTGCACCTGCTCCTGGTCTGTACCGCCGAGCGCGGCCTGTGCGGCCCGTTCAACACCGCGATCGTGCGCCACGCGCGCGAGCGCGCCATCGCGCTGACGGCCGAAGGCAAGGAGGTCAAGTTCTTCTGCGTCGGCCGCAAGGGCTATGATCAGCTACGGCGGCAGTACGGCAAGCAGATCGTCGAGCTGGTCGACCTGCGCGCCGCGCGCACGCTGCATTTCGAGCACGCCGAGATGATCGCCGAAAAGGTGATCGCGCGCTGCGCTCAGTTCGAGTTCGACGTCTGCACGCTGTTCTTCTCGCGGTTCCGCTCGGTGATCGCGCAAATTCCGACCGCCCAGCAGATCATTCCGCCGCTGTTCGACAGCAAAGCCGCCGATGCGCTGGGCGGCGCGGCTTATGAGTTCGAACCCGAGGCCGAGGACATTCTGCACGAGCTGTTGCCGCGCAACGTCGCGGTGCAGATTTTCCGCGCGCTTCTGGAAAACGCCGCTTCGTTCTACGGCGCGCAGATGTCGGCGATGGACAATGCGACGCGCAATGCCGGCGACATGATCCGCAAGCAGACGCTGACCTACAATCGCACCCGCCAGGCGATGATCACCAAGGAGCTGATCGAGATCATCTCCGGCGCCGAGGCGCTGTGAGTTTCCTGCCGCGAAGCTGGCTGCGGAAGCGGCGCAATCGGGCCGGGCCGGCCAGCTTCGGTACCTGCTGCGAGGATTTGCGGCAGGCGATGCACAGCAAGGCGAATTCGATGTTCCAGGTTGACAACGGATTGCTGTTCCTGACCATCTGCACGGTGCCAATGCAGAACCAGGTCGGCTACTTCACCCAGCCGGTCCGGTTCTGTCCGTTCTGCGGAACCGAGCTGCAATCGGCGAAAGCCATCGCGGCCTGGTGGAAAACTCCTTGAGCGCAATGCTGCACTTTGAATTTGTCTCGCCCGAAAGGGTGCTGTTCTCCGGCGACGTCGATCAGGTCGATGTGCCGGGCGTCGAGGGCGATATGGGCATTCTGGCCGGCCACGCGCCGCTGGTAACGCCGCTGCGGCCGGGCATCCTGACGATCTACAACGGCGGTGCGCGCGAGACGGTCGTGGTGATCGGCGGCATTGCCGAGGTCAGCCCTGCCGGCCTGACCGTGCTGGCCGACCAAGCGACGCCGCGCGACAATTTTGACGCCATGACGCTCGCATCCGCGATCAAGGATGCCGAAGAGGACGTGGCGGACACGACCGACGAGGCGCAGCGCGACAAGCTTGCGCGCCGGCTCGAGCAGCTCAAGACATTGCAGGCCGCGCTGGCGCAATGAAGCCGCAACGCGGCGAGCAGTCCTAGCAATGAATTAGAATTCGGGTTTTTCGCGACAATTTCGTCAGCAAAATCCGAAGGTCGCGGTGTCGCAATGCGATGCAGCCGGCCGTCGGGGCAAGGCCGTCGCGCGCCACGTGGATGAACACCGCGCTGCCCCGATCCACGACGCGAGGCCGCGTATTGTGGTCGATTTCGACGATCATGTCGTAGAGCCCGTCGCGCCGCTGCAGCCGGTCGCCTGGTTCATTGGCCGAGCGCCGGACGTGGCGGTTGTAACGGCGGTGGGTCGGATCCTCGCACCAAGCGTCATCGGCGGAAATGCGGCGGGCCGGCAGCAGGCTCGGCGGCCGCGGCAGGCGGTCGGCCCGCCACCACAGCCGCAATGGATGGAATCGGCCGCGCGGCGTGCCGCCATCGCCCTCGCGCTTGTCGGCGCGGACCCCGCCGCGGCCGAGCGCAACCGGCACGGTCAGCGGCCCGGCACGCAGCCAGCCCTGGGCTCCGTTGCCGGGCCGCCGGTTGATGCGGATGAGGCTCAGCGACGTCGTCTGCATGCCGATAGGCCATGCCCGCGGGTCGCGGCTTGTGCGGGCAGCCCTTGCAGGTGGGCTTCCGAAGTGCCGCTTGCTCTTTTGGGCGCGAATGTTCTACTTCGCGCCAAGCGGCGCGGCAAAGTCGCCGCCGTCCCGGCGGGGGCCGTGGGCATTGGCCGGCGCGTGGGGCGAGTCTCGGGGCTTTGATGCCGAATACGCGGAAGATTCTGATTGTCGAGGATGATGCCGAGCTGCGCGAGGCGCTGACCGAGCAACTGTCGCTGCACGAGGAATTCGAACCCGTTGCGGTGGAGAACGGCAGCAAGGGCGTGCAGGCCGCCAAGGCGGGTCAGATTGATCTCGTCATCATGGATGTCGGCCTGCCCGACATCGACGGCCGCGAGGCGGTGCGCATCCTGCGCAAGAACGCCTTCAAGGCGCCGATCATCATGCTGACGGCCCACGACACCGATTCCGACACGATCCTCGGCCTCGAATCCGGCGCCAACGACTATGTCGCCAAGCCGTTTCGCTTTGCCGTGCTGCTGGCGCGCATCCGCGCTCAGTTGCGCCAGCACGAGGCGAGCGAGGACGCGATCTTCACCATCGGGCCGTACACGTTCCGGCCAAGCTCAAAACTGCTGCTCAATCCCAAAGGCAATAAGGTCCGTCTGACCGAGAAGGAAACCTCGATCCTGCGCTTTTTGTATCGCGCCGGGCAGCGTCCGGTATCGCGCG
>JASHQS010000087.1 GCA_030038995.1 Xanthobacteraceae bacterium | reverse complement strand
GCGCCAACCGCGCCGCGCCGTTCATCCATCTGGTGCCGGTGTTCGGCTCGGCATTGGCCATCGTGCTTCTCGGCGAGCGCTTCCAGCTGTTTCACGCCATCGGCTACGCGCTGGTGTTCGCCGGCATCACGGTGGCGACGCGGAGGTAAATCACTTCGTTAAAACCGCAGCGGCTTGGCCTGCTGCACCTGCGGCAGCGCGCGGACCTTGGCGAGCACGTCGGACGGCAGCTCGCCGTCGATCTCGATCAGCGCCACGGCGTTGCCGCCGGGCGCCTCGCGGCCGACGTGGAAGGTGGCGATGTTGATGCCGGCGTCGCCGAGGGTGGAGGAAAATTTGCCGATGAAGCCCGGCTTGTCGAGATTGGTGATGTAGATCATCGACGGGCCGAACTCGGCGTCCATGCGGATGCCCTTGATGTTGACGATGCGCGGCCGGCCGTCGGCGAACACCGTGCCTGACACATGCCGGGATTGACGGTCCGTCGTGACCGTAACGGTCATCAGGCTTTCGTAGTCGCCTTCGGCTTCACGCCGGGTTTCCTCGACGACGATGCCGCGGTCCTTGGCGATCACCGGCGCGGAAACGACGTTGACATTCTGCAGCATGGGGCGAAGGAGGCCGGCGACCGCCGCCGAGGTCAGCGCCCGCGTGTTCATCCCCGCCACCAGCCCCTCGTAGGCGATCTGCACCTGTTTGATGCCGGTTTCGGTGAGCTGTCCGGCGAACGAGCCGAGCTTTTCGGCGAGCGCCACGAACGGTTTGAGCTTCGGCGCCTCCTCGGCGCTGATCGAGGGGAAGTTGACGGCGTTGGATATGGCGCCGCGCAGCAGATAATCGGACATCTGCTCGGCGATCTGCAGCGCGACGTTTTCCTGCGCCTCGCGCGTGGAAGCGCCGAGATGCGGCGTGCAGACCACGTTGGGCATGCTGAACAGCGGGCTCGCGGTCGCCGGTTCCTGGGCGAATACGTCGATCGCCGCGCCGGCGACATGGCCGGATTTGAGCGCCGCGCACAAGGCCGCCTCGTCGACCAGCTCGCCGCGCGCGCAGTTGACAAGCCGCACGCCCTTTTTCATCAGCGCCAACGTCCCGGCATTGATGATGTTGCGGGTCCGCTCGGTGAGCGGCGTATGCAAGGTGATGAAGTCGGCGCGCCGCCACAATTCGTCGAGCTCGACCTTTTCGACGCCGAGATCGAGCGCGCGTTCGGCCGACAAATACGGATCGTAGGCGATCACCTTCATTTTCAGGCCGATGGCGCGGTCGGCGACGATCGAGCCGACATTGCCGCAGCCGATGACGCCGAGCGTCTTTGAGAAGATTTCCACGCCCAAAAATTTGTTCTTTTCCCATTTGCCGGCGCGCGTCGAAGCGTCGGCTTCGGGGATTTGCCGCGCCAGCGCCAGCAGCAGCGTGATCGCGTGCTCGGCCGTGGTGATCGAATTGCCGAACGGCGTGTTCATGACGATGATGCCGCGCGCGGTGGCAGCCGGGATATCGACATTGTCGACGCCGATACCGGCGCGGCCGATGACCTTGAGGCCCTTGGCCTGATCGAGAAGCTTTGCCGTCACCTTGGTCGCCGAGCGGATGGCGAGCCCGTCGCAGCCGTCGATCGCGGCGGCGAGTTTTTCCTTGTCCTTGCCGAGGTTGGGCTGGAAATCGACGGCGACGCCGCGGTCCTTGAAAATCTGGACGGCCGCGGGCGACAGCGCATCGGAGATGAGCACACGCGCAGTCATGACGGAACTCCTTCCAATCAGCGCAACCAGCGCAGCATGTGGGGGAACGGCGCCACGCCCTGTTCGGCGGCCCGCCGCGGCTCGCAGCTCATCGCGTAAAGCTGTAAGAGCGGCACGCCGAAATAGCGCCCGGCGGTGAAGTTTTCGATGATCGAAGCCGAGCCGCCCTCGTAGCCTTCGGGGTGAAAGACGATCGCGGGGTCGAGGTCGAGATGGCGGAGCGCCGCGTAGGACCAGGCGATGGCCGTCATCTCGTCGCCCGGGCTCGGCGACAGATGCGGCGCATTGCGCGCGGCCGGATCGGCGACGGCGAGATGACCGGCCTCGTGCAGGATGTCGCCGGGATGGGCGAGGCGCGCCTCATCGACCAGGAGCGCGCCGTCGCGGATGTCGAGCCCGGGCAGGAAGGTGTCGGCCGACAGCGTCGCGGCGCGCACCGCAATGCCGATGTCGCGCACGAACGTTGCCAGACGCTCGGTGAGAGGATCGGCGAACATGGCGCTCAGACCGGTTGCAGCAGCGCTTCCTTGGCCTTGGCGTAGGCCCAATCGAGCCACGGCGTGAGCGCTTTCAGATCGCTCGCCTCGACGGTCGAACCGCACCAGATACGCAGGCCCGGCGGTGCGTCGCGATAGGCGTCGATGTCATAGGCCACGCCTTCCCGCTCCAGCGCGGCGGCGATGCCCTTGACGAAAGCCGCCTGGGCGTCGGCGGCAAGCCGGGTCACGGCCGGATCGACCACTTTCAGGCACACCGAGGTGTTGGAGCGCAGCGCCGGATCGGCAGCCAAGAAGTCGATCCAGGGCGTGCGCGCAACCCAATCGGCGATGACGCGCGCGTTGGCGTCGGCGCGCGCATGCAGGACCGGCAATCCGCCGATCGCCTTCGCCCATTGGAGCGCGTCGAGATAATCCTCGACGCAGAGCATCGACGGCGTGTTGATGGTCTCGCCGGCAAAAATGCCTTCGAGCGGCTTGCCGCCTTTGGTCATGCGGAAGATCTTCGGGATCGGCCGCGGCGGCGCATAGTTCTCCAGCCGCGCCACGGCGCGCGGCGACAGGATCAGCATGCCGTGTGCCGCTTCGCCGCCGAGCGCCTTCTGCCAGGAGAACGTCACGACGTCGAGCTTCGGCCAGTCGAGCATCTGGGCAAAAGCCGCCGACGTGGCGTCGCAAATGGCCAACCCGCTGCGTTCGGCGGCGATCCAATCGGCGTTCGGCACGCGCACGCCCGAGGTCGTGCCGTTCCAGGTGAACACCACGTCGTGGGATGGATCGAGGCCGGACAGGTTCGGCAATTCGCCGTAAGGCGCGCGCCGCACCGTGGCGTCCGTAAGCTTGAGCTCCTTGGCGACGTCGGTGACCCAGCCTTCGCCGAATGATTCCCAGGCCAGCAGCGTCACCGGCCGCGCGCCGAGCATCGACCACAGCGCCATTTCGACCGCGCCGGTATCGGAAGCCGGCACGATGCCGATGCGATAAGCCGCGGGCACCTGCAGAACCTCGCGCGTCAGATCGATGGCGCGCTTGAGCTTCGCCTTGCCGGCTTTGGAGCGGTGGGAACGGCCGAGCACGGCACCGCCGAGGGCTTGCGGCGTCCAGCCGGGGCGCTTGGCGCAAGGGCCAGACGAAAAATGCGGCACAAGCGGCCGCACGGCAGGCGTGGCAATCGTCATGGTCTATCCTTCCAGATAGGCGCCCCTCGGTGGGGAGGGGTGTCCCACTGGCGGACATAGGCAAGTCGAGCGCCGCCGTCAAGTCGAACGACGACACAGATGCCGGATGAGCGATGAAGACGAACGCCGAGACTTTACGCGCCGCTATCTTTCTCGTCCGTCGGCCGTCCGCTGTTCTTGGATTAGAATTTGTAGCCCAAGCCGAGACGGGCGCTGCTCACCTGCAGCGTGATGCCGTCGAACGGAGCGAAGAGCGTGTACTCGTATTCGCCGCGCAGGAAAAAGTGTTGCGTCATGGCGTAATCCAATCCGGCGCCGATCGTGG
>JASHQS010000086.1 GCA_030038995.1 Xanthobacteraceae bacterium | reverse complement strand
CATCAAGCGGCGTTTGCACCTGACGCCCGAGCAGGAGCAGATGTGGCCGGCGGTGGAAGCCGCGTTGCGCAATATCGCCTTTGCGCGGGCGCATGAAGCGCGTCGACGCGGCGTGCGCCCCGAGGCCATCGATCCGAACGGTGTCGAAGTGCAGAATCTCAAATCCGCGGCGATCCCGCTCCTGATGAGCTTTTCGTCCGAGCAGAAGGACGAAGTCCGCAGCCTGGCCCATGTCATGGGCCTCGATCAGCTCGCCTCGCAATTTTGATCGTACCGGCGCCGGCAGGCGGCTTTACGACCAGCCGTAACGCGATTTCGCGTCGTGCAACTTTGCTGACGGCCGCAACGCGCGGGCGCATTTGGTCACGATGACGGCCAACAGCGCGAACCAGAGCAGGTCGCCGACCGCGAGCCCCTTGGCGACCGCAAAGCGATAGGCCGGCTCGTAGAAAAAATAAGCGGCGGACGCGATCGCCGCCGAAGCGCCGATCAAGGCCGGCACGCTGCCATAGACCATCGCCACTAACGCAATCGCCGGCAGATAGACGAAGATGGGATGGTGCAGGCCGAGCTTGAAATACAAGAGAACGATGGTGACGGCGCAAACTATGCCGAGCGATACCGCCACCGGTACCGCCCGTCGTTTCTTGAACATACGCTTCCCCCCTCGGCCATTCGGCCTTGGTTTCATCATAGCGCACCGGATCGGGGCGGAACAGGCAGAAAATGCGCGGACTCTCACCGGCTTTCGGCGAGGGTTAAACGGCTATTCGACGACTATTTTGACTTCGCTGCCGGGTTTGAGCTTGTCCCCTGGGTCGAGGCCGTTGAGGACGCGGAAGCGTTCGACGTGGCGGTCGGACACGGCCATGCGCGCCGCCAGTTTCTCGACCGTATCGCCGGGAAGGACCTTGACCACGCGCAGCCGCAGCGGCTTCGCCTCCTCGATTTCGGCCAGCGTCATGCGGCGGAACGTGCCCACCGATTCGCGGAAGGTGCGGTCGGCCTCGGGGGTAAAGCGCTTGGCGGCGAAGATGAAGCGGTAGACGTCGCTGCCGAAGCGGAGCGCATAGAGGCGGAAATCCCATTCGTCGCCCTTGGCGGTCGCGGTCGCGCCCGGAAAGCCGTTGATGGTGATGTCCTGCACGCTCGCCGGATCGATGTTCTCGATCCAGCCGGACGTGAGATAAGCAGCGAGGGTCTGTTCGGCCGGCACCCGCACCACGTCGAGGCGCAACGCGGCGCCGCCGCCGTGTTTGACGCCGAGAACGGCCTGGGCGGTGTTGTCGAGCATGAAACCTTCGGGCGCCGTAAAGGTGAAGCCGAGCCGCGGATGCAGGAAACGCCGGCCGCGCACGTAGCCTTCGTTCGGATCCTCGCCGTAAACGATGCCGTCGATCTCGGAAAGATAAGCGTCATGCGCCTGGGCGCGCCGCGCCGGACTGTCATCCGCCGGCGGCTTGAACTGGCGAGCGACGGCGAGCGCGTCGGTGATGCGCTGCGGCGTCGCCGGATGCGACGACAAAAAATCCGGCGCGCCGGGATTGATGGCGGTGCTCTGTTTCGATTTCAGCTCCGAATTGCGCTCGAGCGACGCCAAAAAGCGCACCGCACCATACGGGTCGTAGCCGGCGCGCGAGGCGATGCGGATGCCGATGGCGTCGGCCTCCAGCTCCTGCTTCTGCGAAAAGCTCGCCAGCTTGAGCTTCGATTTGGCCAGCGCCAGCGCGCCCGCTTCCGGATTGCTGACCACGTCGGTGAACACGCGGTTGGAGAGATCGGCGTCGCGGATCTGCTCCTCGCGCAATTCGGCATGGCGGGCGATGACGTGGCCCATTTCGTGGCCGATCACCGAGGCAAGCTCGGACTCGTCATTGGCCAGCGCGATCAAGCCGCGCGTGACGTAAAGCTGCCCGGTCGGCAGCGCAAAGGCGTTGACCGAGCGCGAATTGAGCATGGTGACGCGATAGTGCAGGTCGGGCCGCTCCGACGCCGCGACCAGGCGCTCGACGAGCTGCTCGACCATGGCTTGCAGCCGCGGGTCGTTGTAGACGCCGCCATAGGTCGCGAGGATGCGCTGATGCTCGCGCAGCTCCGCGGGCGACAGCTCGGCCTCGGCCGGGCTGGGCTTGGCGGCGGGCGGCGCCGCAGCCTGCGGCGGGACCAGGTCTGGAGTGACCGAGCAGGCAGCGAGCAACAGCGCGGCCAGCGCAAAAAATGCTGCGCCGGCAGCGAAGCGGCCCGCCTGGCCCGAAAAAGACGAAAAAAATCCTCGTCCCATCACCGCGTCACCCGCGTCTTACTCGCGGTCGACCGTCTCGATCTGCTCCGGGCGTGCCGCCTCGATCCAGGGCGCACGCCACGGGCTGCCGGCAAAACCGCCATGCGCCTCGATAAAGCCGCGCACCCGCACGCGGCGGCCGGAAAGCCCGTCCACGTCAACCCCCGCCGCCTTGAACTTACGCTCGTTTCGCTTCCGAATCGTGACTGCGAATTCTTCCGACCAACGCCGCCCGAAATTCACGTAGATCGTGGCGCCGCTGCCATGCACCGACACCACATCGCCCTCGACCAGGGCAAAGCGGCCGCGCCGCCCCAGAATGTCCGCCGGCCTGTCCGCCGGGAGCGGGTCATAATACGGATCGGCCCAAAGGCCAAGTTTTCCGGCGCGCGCCGCTTTTTCCCGGCGCAAGAGCGCCGCCGCGCAGCTCGGGTCGCCGACGAGATCGCCGACGCGGGCAAAGCCTTGCGCCAGCAATTCGGCCTGCGCTGACCGCGGCGGCGAACCCGGCCGCGCAATATCCACATAGGCGAAGGGCCGCCCGTAACGATCGGAGGCAAATTCCGCGCGCCGCAGGATCACTTGCGCGCCGGTCAGCAACGCCGCGAGCGCGTCTCGGGCGGCCGCACTACCGCCGGGCGCGCCGCGAGACGCGCCTGTGTCCTTTACGCCAGCGCCTTCAATGGCTGTATCTTGTACGCTGATATCTTGGGCGGACGGCAGCGGCGTCTCGATGCCGGCCAAACGCACCTCGCGCCCGTCATCGAGCACAAACGTGCGGCCATCGACGACCCGGCCGACGCGACCGCGCCCGATCTCCTCACCGCCGCAAGGCACCGCCGCAGCCGCCACCTTTGCTGCGCCCTGCGCAGGCGCGGGAAAGTTGCCGGTCAACGACGACAATGCGACCGCAACGGTCGCAACCGAGAGCACGCCCCACCGACCCGCCATACCGACAAGCGAAAGGCGCGAATACGGCGGCACTGCGGCGGCAAACCGCGGTCCGCGCCAGTATTTATCACAGCTCACCCGCGCTTGCGCCGCGCCCCGCGCCTGCGGCGCGCCGCTGCGCGGCTTCGGGGCTTGACCGCTCGGCGCGGCCAAGCAAAGTAGCTGACCGTGCCGTTGATGGCTCGCTCTCGATGTACGAAAAACTCAATCCACCTTCACAGAAATCTCTTACACAAAACTTCTGACACTCCGTCGTCATCGACGCCTCCTGGCGTCAACGAATACCGTGCCCAACACAACGGCGAAGCACCGGGCGGACTTTTCCTGCACGGCAAGACTTTATTGTGTTATCCCCCGTCTTCAGGCCGGTTCGGCCGATGTCCATCGATGGCGCGTACCGTTCCACCCACATCCGGTGCGTGATAATGGCCAGCTTACGCGCGACGGCGATCTTCGCTTTCTTCAGACCACTGCGCTTGGCAAGGCGGAGGCCCCAGGCTTTGAACGCGGACCATTTTTCTACTCGCGTTAGCAGTGTGCCGGCCGCCTCGAACAAGGTGCGAACGAGGCCATCGCCAGATCTTGAAATGCCTCTGGTCTGATCAATCTCGCCTGACTGATACCGGGGCGGACGCAGATGCAGATGCGTAAGCTTGGTCGATCAGCAGCACGGCGCGCAGGCAGTCGTGCACGCCGATCGGCGGGGCCAAGCCTTTGCGCCAGTGGTCAAGCGCGTCGCGCAGCGCGGCGAAATAGGGCGACGTTACACCGGTGCCCGGAAGAATTCTGTCGTCCGCGGCGGTGGCGAGCTTCACGACTCCGTCCTTCATGGTGAGGATGGCGTCGCGGCCGGCGAGCTTCCACTCGCCGTCGGTGCCGTCGCGGGGAAAGCCGTTGCCGACTTCGACGGTGCCGAGAACCCCGCTCGCCGAGCGCAGCATTACCGAGGCGTAATCCTCGACCGCAACGTTGTGCGCGCGGTGGCTCAATTGTGCGCCGGTGACCTCGGCCGCTTCGCCGGTCAGATGCAGAAACATGTCGAGCCCGTGCGGGCCGAGATTGCGTAACGCGCCGCCGCCGGCCTCGGCCTGGTCGAGCATCCAGGCGCAATCCAAGGCCGGATAACGCGCCGGCCCCGGCCGGTTGATGCGCACGTAAATGTGCGACAGCGGGCCAAAAGCTTTTGCGGCGATGAGTTCGCGTGCCCGCGCAGCGAACGCGCCGTAGCGCTGCGTCAGCGGCACCGCGATAAACGCATTGCGCCGCGCCGCCTTGGCGGCGACCGCCTCCACTTCCGCGGCGTTGATCCCCATCGGCTTTTCCATCAGGAACGGATAACCCGCGTCGATGAGATCGTCTGCGATCGCGGCCATCTGCCGATGCCGCCCGAGCGCGATGACGAAGTCGGGGTGCAGCCTCGCCAGCATGTCGCGGTAGTCGGTGAAGGTCGGCGGGTTTCCCACTTCGGCTGCGCGTCTTCCCACGATGCCAGCGTCGGAATCCTGGATACCGACCAGCTCCACGTCCGCCATGGCGACGAGGTGGCGCAGATAGGCGGCGTCGTTGAGCGCGTGCCAGTGGCTGACGCCTATTGCCGCTACGCGAATGGACATGGGCATCCTTTCCGTCATTGCGCGGCGTCGGGCGCCGTCACGCGTTCGTGGCCGCCAACCCGAGAATCTGCCGTGCCTCTCGCGGCGTGGCCACGGCATCGCCGAGAATTTCGACGATCTGCGCCGCCTTCTCGACCAAAGCCGCGTTGCCCGGCGCGAGCTTGCCCTTTTCCAGATAAAGGTTGTCTTCGATCCCGACGCGCGGATGGCCGCCGAGGAGCACGGTCTGCGCCACCATGGGAAACCGGTGCAGCGAAATCCCGCAGGCGAACCAGGGCGCCTCGGGCGGCAACAGGCTGCGCATATAGGTCATGGCCTCGGGCGTGGCCGGCTGGTCCCACGAAATCCCGAGGCAGATCTGAAACACGCCCGGCGGCTTGACGTAACCCTTGTCGATGAAATTCTTGGCGAGCAGCAGATGTGCGGCAGAGTTCGATTTTTTCGGCGCGGGGGTCGTGAACGCATAAAGCCAAAGGATCACCGCTCGCATCATGAAAGTGGCGAGGCAGGACACAGCCAGCGCGTCGTGGCGAGGCGACGTTCCCGCCCGAGCCACAACGCCTACTTCAAGTTCCCGCAAAAGCGCTGGATGCGGCGGCAGGCTTCTTCGAGGTCTTCGGTGTTGGTGGCGTACGAGATGCGGAACGCCGGCGCATAACCGAACGCAGTACCCTGCACCACCGCAACGCCTTCCGCGGTGAGCAGCTCGGTGACGAAATCATCGTCGGTCGTGAGCTTCTTGCCGGATGGCGCGGTCTCGCCCATGGTGCCGGCGCAGGACGGATAGACGTAGAACGCACCTTCCGGCTTCGGGCAGTGGATGCCGTTGGCCTGGTTGAGCATGGACACCACCAGGTCGCGCCGGTCCTTGTACACCTTGTTGTGCTTCGGAATGAAGTCCTGCGGTCCGTCGAGCGCCTCGACAGCCGCCCATTGGGCGATCGAGCACGGATTCGAAGTCGACTGTGACTGGATTGTCGCCATCGCACTGATGAGCTCTTCCGGCCCGCCGGCATAGCCGATGCGCCAGCCGGTCATGCAATAGACCTTCGAGACGCCGTTGAGCGTGAGCGTGCGCTGGTAGAGCCGCGGCTCGATCTCGGCCGGCGTCGAGAACACGAAGTCATCGTAAACCAGATGCCGTCGCCGCAGCAGATCGCGTCCAGTATGTCGTTGCCGGTCTTGTGATGGTTCATCGGGGTGAACTTCGCTCCCGTCAGCGCGCACCCCAGGACAAGCGTCCTACGCCCTGCATTGGTGAACCCGATGTCGCAAACAGAACGCGAGCTTGATCTTGTCCCGTTTCCTCCAGGCCCGCGCCGTTCGGCGGAGATTGCCGGGATGAGGTCCTTTGTTGATCACAGCGACTGACTAGCATGCCATCACCGATTGCGCGATTACGCGCACGGAGCAATAAACGTCGAGAGATGCCGACTTCGACTTCAATTTGTTTCGTACGGCAAACTTAGCATCACAATTTTTAGGTGCGAAACTCATTATTTATATAACGCATATCGCCTTCATGAATACTGATGCACTCATGATATTACACGCCGAGAAACCGCGGCGCGATCACGATCATTTCCCCTGTTGCGGATCGAGGGGCATACCGGTGACCGGTATCGCGTCCCGGTTGGCGATCAGGCCGCCCAAGCGGCGCGGCAAACATCGATGATGGCATCCCAATTGTCGAACACCCAGACATTTCCCTGAGCGCAGCTCCGCGGCTGTATGATCCTCGCGTGTAATTGTGCTCCACAGTTACATTCTCCTTCGCTCTAAGGTCGTATTGTGCACACAAGCTCCGAGCCAACCAGGTTGGTTAAAGAGGCCGATCGACGGCTTTTTGACGTAGGGCGCGCGGAACTAACCCTTGCCAAAGGCGTTAATTTCTGACTTCGTATCCGTTGAAGTTCGCCTTAATTCAACCATGGCGATAATCTGACTTAAGCGTGTTGCCGTATCTGCACGTCCTTGCATCCGACTTCGATGCATAGCCCGATCAGGAGCAGCGCGCTGTCGCGCATGCGCGTGCTCTTCGCGGATCAATTGTTCGTCAGGACGCCCGGGGGGATGGTCCCGACGCCTCGTGCGTATGCGTTGGCAGGTCCGGTGGGCGAAGCGCTAGGCCAAATCCGACATGCCGTCGATCGCCCCAAATCGTTCGACCCTTCGACGACGCTGGGGCGGCGCTTCACGATTGCGGTCACAGACTACACCGATCTCGTGCTGATCCCTACGCTGATGCGCGTGTTCCGGAGCAAGGCCCGCGGCATCAAGCTGCGTGTGCGGCCGCTCGATCGCACGTCCGTCTATGAGCAGATCGACTCCGGAAACATCGATGCCGCGATTGGCGGACACCTGCATCCGCCGGCGCGCTTTGCCGTTCAGTGCCTGTTTGAAGAGCGCTTCGTCTGCATTGCAGACCCTGACAACCCGGCATTTGCCCACACCGAGTTCACGGCCGCTAGCTATGTTCAGGCCCCACATGCGCTGTTCGCGCCGGAAGATGACGGCTCGGGGCGAGGCGTCATCGACAGTCTGCTCGACGCGCAAGGATTGCGTCGAAACGTCATGGCGATCTTTCCGCATATAACGGCGATTCCCTTCGCCATCGGCGGAACGGATCTTATCGCGACGTTGTCGGAGCGTCCGGCGCGAATGTTCGCAGAGTTCGTTCCAATCGCAATCCAATCCGTTCCGTTTTCGGGTCTGATGCCGTTCAGCATTGATTTCATATGCGCGCGGCGCGTCGAAATTGATGCGGGCCTCGCGTGGCTCCGCGCCACGACAATCGAGATCTCCGCCTCGCTCTGAGCGCGACAACAATCAAGCTACCTGGAACAGCCCGTTCGCCTTTACCCCTTCACGGGTCGACACCATCGAGGGCAGCTTGGTCGCGGGCGGCGTATTCCTGGAAGGGTAAACCACAGGCTTACCGTCGATCACCACCATTCCAATCCCAGGAAGATCGCCAAGCCGCATGCTCTCCAGAGCGGTCTTTCCGGCGCTCCCCTGCGGGGCATCGGCGATCACGAAATCGGCCTCGCGCCCGACTTCGATCAGGCCGCAGTTCAGATTGCGAACCCGGGCGGTGTTCCCGGTTGCGAAGCAGAGTACCTGTTCGGCCGGCACCGCGCCAAAGCTGCTCAACATCGCCACCACGCGCAAGATCCCGAGCGCGGGAACGCCGGAGCCGGCAGGCGCATCGGTTCCCAGAATGATGCGAGGTAGCTGGTTCGAATCCTTGGCCGTGCGGAGCGCGTGAATAGCCGCGAATTCATTGCCGTTGTGCACGATCTCAAGCGCGCGGCTGCACCGTTCGCACAAGCATCGGATCTGATTGTGCGGCAATGCCGTATGACCGCCATTGACGTGCCCGATGACATCAGGATCGATTTCTAGGATTTCTTCAGCGACCATGAGCCTGGACGACGGGATGGACGGCCCGCCGGTGTGCGACAGGCTGGTCATTCCGAATTCGCGCCCCCAGCGCACCATTTCAGCGGCTTGAGGAACATTGGTAACCGAGCCGATTCCAATCTCGCCGATCAGCCTGATGCCGGCGTAGGCCATCTCGGCAAAATCGTCCCGACCGAGTCCCTCTTCCAGCAGCGGCGCCCCGGCCATGAGCTTGACACCGCCCGGCCTACACCGCGAGTACGACCGATGCGTTGCGATTGCCAACGCCTTCACACCCTCCGGGTCGACGGGTCGGCCTGGCACATGGACCTCACCCGCCGAAATCATGGTCGTCACTCCGCCATGCAGGCAGTGCGTAACCCAAAAAGCGTGATCGGCCCTCGGGCTGTATTCGCCCAAGGTCGGGTGGACGTGACTGTCGATGAGTCCTGGGAACACCGTCGTATGGTTCGCATCGACGACGACGTCGAAATCCAAATCGGGCGCGTCGGCAAGCGGACCGACAAAGGTGAACTTTCCACCCCGGGCGCACACCGTGTCGGCATCGAGGAGCGGCTGCCGCAGGTCGCCGCTCACCAGGCAACCGATCCGCTTCACCATGATCGACACGTTGCGCTCTTCCGCGCCATAGAGGGCCGGTCCGAGAAGCTGTGGTAATTCAATCATGTGACGCTCCGTTACCCTCCCCGTGCAATGGCAGCGCGCACGCGGGCGAACCCTCATGCAGCTCTTATGGTCGGCGCTGCCGTCGAACAAAGAACGTCGATCAGACGCCGGCTGGCAAATCCGCTGAATATGACCACGCCCACTGCGGCGAGCGTTGCGCCAACCAGCCCCAGAGTGAACAGCAGAAAGCGGAAGACGGCGACATAGACGATGCAGTTTATCATGCCGCTCAGCATCATCGGCGTGAGCAGTGATCGCGAAAAGTCAACGCCGACGTTGCGATGCGCGATGATAAGGGTGGATAGGAATACACCCGGGAAAGCCGCGAAGACGCTGCCCACCACCGGGCCGCCGACCTTGCTCAAATAGACAGCCGCCATGATGATCGAGCTGCCGATAATGGCGCGCATCCCGACGCTCATCTGTTGCGGTTGAGCTGCAGTACCTCGGGCGATAATGGCGGCGCCGTTTCTGCGCAGATAGATCAGGATTGTCAGCAGAAACGCCGCCCGGATCATCAGGGCTGCGCCATAGTTCCGAAAGTCGAGCAGAACAACAACGGTCTGCAATATGATCCACAATGCGACGAATGACAGGGTGGAAAGCAAGAGGCTCTTCGACTTCTGCAGCACATACACGAAGACACAAAATACCATGATCGTGTATGTCAGCGGGAAAGAGGCGGTCGCTGCATAAGCCTGATCGATACCCTGCGCCCCGCCGATGAAAAAATAGATGATCATGACGAGAAATGGCAGGCCTCCGACAAACCCGCCCAGCTTGCTTCCGAAGCGTTCGCCAGCCATCGTCGTCGCGCACACCACTGCTCCGCCCACGATGCCGCCCAGCAGCAGCTTCACGACGAATGTCTCCATGTCGATTGCCGGGCAAGTCACCGGCCTCCCTTAAAGATTTGCTCGAAAGCTTCTACACCATGAACTCCCTGCTCAGCCGATCGGTAATGAGCATACAACCGGGTTTGTGGGTGATGCAGATCGGTGGTCGTGCGTGGCTGATCGCAATCTGAGGCGTGGCGCCGCAAGCCCAGAAAATCGGGATCTCGTTGTCCCTGATCTCCACCCGACCGCCGAAATCCGGCTTGTCGATATCAGGAATTCCGATGCGACCTGGCTCTCCGAAATATACGGGTGCGCCGTGATTTCTGGGAAACCGGGCGGTAATCTGGATGGCCTCGATGGCCTGTTCAGCTGTATAGGGCCGCATCGTGACGATCGTATTCCCACGGAAAGGACCGGCAGGAGTCGTCGGGATGTTCGCGATGTACATGGGTACGTTGCAGCCCATTTCAACGTGTCGCGGCGTCAATCCCGCGTCGGCCAAAGCCTCCTCGAAGGAGAACGAGCAGCCCAGAACGAAGGTGACCAGGTCGCCCCTCCAGAACTCTTTGACGTTACTTACATCGGCGATACGCTCGCCGTCTCGAAAGACGTAGTAGCTTGGAACGTCGGTGCGGATGTCTATATCGCCGAGCTCGGGTAGATACGGATCACCTGGCGCGGTCATGTCGATCAAGGCGCACGGCTTCGGGTTGGCTGTGCAGTATTGCTTGAAATCAGCTGCATACTCCTCTGGTACGATGACGATGTTGGAGTTCCGTAACTGGCTGTCCCTCGAGCCGGAGCAAAATTCGATCAGATTGCTTGTCACCGCCGTGGGTCGGAACCCAATCGCCTCCCGTCCGCCGTTGCATTTGACGCTGTTCATGGTTGTGGCGCGGTAATGTTACGGCTTAATCTCGTTTTGATCGCCATCATATGCCGAGCCGTCACGAGCGAAGCGATGCAGCGCAGCACTTCGAGAATATTGACGACCCATACCGGCAGCCTGCGCTCGTGTTTCCCGCGGTATCCGTATAGAGCCGCTTGAGTGCCCCCGGGAATGCCGGCTGGAATTTTATCGGTCACCATGCGAAAAGATGAAGCGGATGTCGGGATACCTCGTAAGCGGCGTCCGCTGCATGTCGGCTTCGCTTCCCAAAAGGCAACAGCGCGTGTTCGCCCTCAGAGTCCCTCGAACCCTTGATTACATGACGGCCTGTGCCTGGAGTGAGGTGAGGTGAGGAAAGCAATAAAAGCTTTGGCACCATCACGCTCCTTGCCAGCGGCAACTAAGCCACCTGCATAATTCGTATAGTGCTGAAGCGTAGAAGGAAGCGACCCCTAGGGCTCGATCTTTGGATTGCTGGCGATATCGCTCATCTGTCGAATCCGATATCGGCTTCGCCGTTGGCAACTGTCGCGCCTTTCGCGCCAGCGGCGAGAGGTTTCGTTTTGGGCTTCATCTCGGCAGCAATACCCAAACGATCAAGTATTGCCACCGTTGCAATCCCACTAGAGCAGATCTCGCTCATGTAGCGCCACTTCCCGTCATGCGCGGGCTTGACCCGCGCATCCATGCGGCCCCGACGCAGCATGGATTGCCGGGTCAAGCCCGGCAATGACGAACCGAGGAGTCGCGATTCGATCGGAGCGGAACATGCTCTAGAATCACCCAATTTCGGATCGCCGTAGACGGTTAATCTTGCGGCGAGCAGTATGTTTTTAAGCTCATCGATTGAGTTAATTGCTGCTTTTGGTTCGCCTTTGCACACGAAGACACCGAGGTCAACCTTGGCGACCGCCGCTTGACCCTCGGCAGAGATCAGGGCCCTGTTTTGTCAAACCTGGAAGCCCCTCGACACGACCCGATATCCACGAATGGCGAATGTTCGTGATACGGATAGAGTCCGTCGCCCGCGTAGAGACCCGCTCGCTGGATTTCCGACTTCTGATCGCGAATATACGTTTTGACCAATGGCGCGTTATCTTTCGAGGGTACGAGCAGCTTTATGGATGATGCGCACGGATTGCTCGTGTATTCCTCGAAAATCACCCTGGTTTCATTAATCAAAAACCGC
This sequence comes from Xanthobacteraceae bacterium, assembly GCA_030038995.1. Classification (GTDB taxonomy): domain Bacteria; phylum Pseudomonadota; class Alphaproteobacteria; order Rhizobiales; family Xanthobacteraceae; genus BOG-931. The sequence goes on along the minus strand of JASHQS010000086.1, from coordinate 3,297 downwards.
AAAATCCGAACTTTGCTGTACGGTTGCGGCAAGCTGGTCCCGATCGCCTTCGGGCTTGAGCGGCTTTTGGTGATTGTCGAATAGACCAACGGCACCAGTTGGAGCCTAAGGGTCTCCCGATCGGCACCGCAGCGGGACTGAGCGTTGCGAGGTGATTCGTACAGCCACAATCACAATGACTTCGTCGGCGATCCTCTGCGGCACCTGCGCGAGCGCGTCGCGCAACAGCATCAGCTTCCCGAGCAGATCAGCGCAACGCTGCCCACGCTGCATGAGAGCCGTAGCCGTTCGCGACCATGGCAACTTGCCGCATGGGGTACAGCGTCTCCCGGCTTTGCTTCTGCCGGGTGGAAAGTTGTAGGCTTTCCGCCCCGGTGGGCAGTCGACGCCGAGTTGGTTCACGAACAATGGGCTCGCTGGTTTCCGGCATGCGGCCGTCGATCAAACCAGCCGAATGCCAAGGGAGGAGCAGACATCATGAAGGTTACGAAGCGACAATTCCTCGGCAGCGCCTTGGGCACAGCCCTCGTCGGCGGCCTTGCGCGTCCGGCGCGGTCGGCCGAAACGCGGGTTCTCAAAATCTCGCACCAGTTCCCCGCCAATATCGACTTCCGCGACGTGCTGGCGCGAAAATTTGCCGCCGAGGTCGAGAAGCGCACGAATGGCGCGCTCACTTTTCAAATCTATCCAGGCTCGTCCCTCTTTAAGCCGGTACAGCAATTCGACGCCATGGCGTCGGGCGCGCTGGACATGGCGGTCTATCCGCTGGCCTATTCGGGCGGCAAGCTGCCGGCGACCAATCTCACTCTGATGCCGGCGCTGATCGAGAGCTACGAGCAGGGCTATGCGTGGGAAAATGCCCCGATCGGCAAGTGGCTGGTGAAATATCTCGGCGATCACGGCGCCGAGCTCGTCACCTGGGTGTGGCAGGGCGGCGGCGTCGCCTCGCGCGACAAGGCGATCCTGCTGCCGGCCGACGTCAAGGGCCTCAAGACGCGCGGCGCCGGCAAGATGATCGAGCTGATGCTGCAGGCGGCTGGGGCTTCGATCTCGACCTTCCCGTCGAACCAGACCTATAATGCGATGCAGTCGGGCGTGGTCGATGCGCTGTGGACCTCGAGTGCGTCGCTGATGAGCTTCCGCCTCGAGGAGGTGGCGAAGGACGTCACCACGGCCAGGAAATTTACCTTCTGGTACATGTTCGAGCCGCTTCTGATGTCGAAACATACCTACGACAGCCTGACATCAGCGCAGCAGCAGATCGTGATGGAGGTCGGCCACTCGCTCCAGGGCTTCGTGCTGTCGTCGTGCCGGGCCGACGACGCCAAAGTCGCCGCAGTGTTCGGCAAGGCCGGCGACCATGTCCATGACATGGACCGCCAGCAGTTCGACGCCTGGAAAAAGCTCGCGCAACAAAGCGCCTGGAACAGCTTCGCCAAGCAGGTTCCGGACGGGCAGAAATTGCTCGACCTCGCCACCGCCGTCGCATGAGTGCAGACGGCGGCGGCACCGGCGCCGCGCCAGCATCCCGCGCGGGCGGCCCGGCGTGGCTGTGGCGCGGCTTTTGCCGGACTGTGAGGGCGCTCAACTACGTCGGCGGCATCGTCGCCGGCCTGCTCATTATGACGTCGGCGGTCATCATCACCAATGAGGTGGTCTGGCGCTATTATTTGCGCCAGCCGCACACCTGGAATCTCGAGCTCAACATCTTTCTGTTGATCGGCGCCACGTTCCTCGCCGCCAACTACACCCAGATGCGGCGCGGCCATATCGGAACGGAGGTGTTGCAGGCGCTGATGCCGGCGCACTGGAACCGGTGGCGGATTTTCGCTGGCGACGTCCTCTCGGCGCTGGTCTGCCTCTTCGTCGCGGTGATGGTGCTGCAGTATGACTGGCAGGCCTGGAGCCAGGGCTGGACCACGGACTCGACCTGGGCGCCGCACCTGTGGATTCCCTATACCCTGATCGGGGTGGGCATGGTGCTGATCACGCTTGAGTACATCATACAGATCGTCGAGGAAATCGGATCCCGCGGCGGTGAGGGCGAGGGACGGTGAGTCCAGGCGAGATCGGCATTCTCTTCATCGTCGTAGCGCTGATCCTGCTGCTGTCGGGCATGCCGGTTGCGTTTGCGCTCGGCAGCGTCTCTGTCGTGTTCATGCTGGCATTCATGCCGATCGCGAATGTGGGCCAGCTCGCCGAGACGCTCTATGAGGGCATGGAAAATTTCACCCTGCTTGCAATTCCCCTTTTCATGCTGATGGGCATCGCGGTCGGGCGAACACGGGCGGCAGCGGATCTTTATGAATCGGTCTATCGCTGGACCCACAGATTGCCCGGCGGGCTCGGCGTTGCCAATGTCATCGGCTGCGCCATCTTTGCCTCGATGTGCGGCTCGAGCAGCGCGACGGCGGCGGCGATCGGCGCCATGGGCGTCCCTGAGATGCGCAAGCGCGGCTATGCCCCGGGCTTTGCCGGGGCGCTCGTCGCCTCCGGCGGCACGCTTGGCATTCTATTCCCGCCATCGGTGACGCTGATCCTCTATGGCATCGTCGCCGAGCAGTCGATCGGGCAGTTGTTCCTCGCCGGCATCGTGCCGGGCCTGGCGCTCATGTCGCTGTTCGCGCTCTGGGTCATCGTCCGCTCCTATTTCGACCAACGCCCCGCGCGCATGCCGGGACGGTCATCGGCCGGGCCGGCGACCAAGATAGCAGCCGAGCATTTCACCTGGGGCGAGCGGGTCGAATCGCTGCCGCGCCTGTTGCCGTTTCTCAGCATCATCGCCGTGGTGATGCTGGCGCTTTATGGCGGTTACGCCACCCCCTCCGAGGTCTCGGGCGTCGGCGCGTTCGCCACGCTTGTCATGGTGGCGATCGTCTACCGCTGTTATCGCTGGCGCGATATCGAGAAGATCGTGCTCGGCACCGCCGAATACGCCTCGATGGTCATGATGATCATCGCGATGGCGTTCCTCTTCAGCTACGTCATGAGCTATCTCTACATCACCCAGAGCGCGACCCAGTGGCTGGTCGGCCTGCAGATGTCGAAATGGGAGTTTCTGTTCTGGATCGATGTCGTGGTGATCTTGGCGGGCTTCTTCCTGCCGCCCGTAGCCATCGTGCTGATGGTCACGCCGGTGATCATGCCGGGACTTCTGGCGCATGGATTCAACCCGGTATGGTTCGGCGTCAATATGAGCCTCGTCATGGAGACCGGCCTCATTCACCCGCCGGTCGGGCTCAACCTGTTCATCATTCAGGGCATCGCGCCCGATATCGGTCTCAAGGAACTGATCCT
>JASHQS010000085.1 GCA_030038995.1 Xanthobacteraceae bacterium | reverse complement strand
ATGACGAGGACGTAGATGCCGCCGAGCACGTACTGCCACCAATGCACCAGCGTGCTCAGATATTCGCGTATGAAGAAGACGACTGCGGCACCGATCACGCCGCCGACCAAAGTCCCCGCCCCGCCCAGCACCACCATCAAGAGCGCATCGACCGACGTGGTCAGCACCACGTCGTCGGTGGAAACGATGCCCGAGGTGTGCACCCACAAGACCCCGGCAAGCCCGCCGAACGCGCCGGCGATGATGAACGCCAGATATTTGTGCAGCCAGGTATTGTAGCCCAGAACCTTCATGCGCAGTTCGCGCTCGCGAATGCCGACGAGGCTGCGGCCGAACGGGGATCGCGCCAGCGTGTACAGGACGATAAGCGACAGCGCGAACAGCGCGAACACCAGATAGAAGAACGTCACCTCGCCGCTGAGATCGATGCCGAAAAACCGCGGGCGCTGCGACAGATTGATGCCGTTGTCGCCGCCGGTGAGCGAATTCCATCGATAGGCGAGGCCCCACACGCACTGGCCGAGCGCCAGCGTGATCATCAGAAAATAGACGCCGCTGGCGCGGATCGCGAGCAGCCCGAACAGTGCGGCAAGGAGCGCGCCGCCCGCCATGGCGAGCGCCAGCACCAGCCAGAAATCGTCGCCGAGGCCGATATGATAGCGCGTCGCCAGGATCGCCGCGAGATAGGCGCCGATGCCGAGATAGGCGGCCTGGCCGAGCGAGGCGAGGCCGGTGAAACCGAGAAGGAGATCGACGCTCATCACCAGAATGGAAAAGGCGAAGGCGCGCGTTGCCAGCAAGATGATGAACGAATTGGTATGCGGCACGATCAACGCGATCGCCGCCAGCACGGCGGCAACGGCGACGATTTTGCCCGGCGCCCGGCGCATGCTCATTCCCGCCCGAACAATCCGGTCGGCCGCACGGCGAGGATGAGCGCCATCGGCGCGTACAGCGTGAAGTAGGAGACCTCCGGAAACAGCGCCTTGCCGAAATTGTCGGCAAGCCCGACGATGAGCGCGCCGACCGCGGCGCCGCCGAGGCTGCCCATGCCGCCGATGATCACCACCGCGAACGCGATCGGCAGCATCTCGAAATCGAGCCCGGGATAGACGCCGAGGAAGGCGCCGCCGATGACGCCGCCGAGCGCCGCCAGGAAGGCGCCGAGGGCGAAAATCAAGGTCGAGATCAGCGAGGTGTTGATGCCGACGCCGCGCGCCATCTGCGCGTCGTCGACGGTGGCGCGGATGGTGGCGCCGAGCCGGGTCTTTTCCATCATCAGCCACAACAAAAGCCCGATCGCCAAGGCGACGCCGATCATGAAAATCCGGTACACCGGCAGGTGCAGGCCGCCGACCAGGATGCTGCGGGTCAACGCGGCGGGCGGATCGATGTCGAACGGATTGCCGCTCCAGATGTCGAGCGCGGCCTGCTGGAACAGAAAGGCGAAGCCGACCGTGAGCAAAACCTGGCGCAGCGGATCGAACCCCAACGGCCGCAGGAACAGCCGCTCCATGACCAGGCCGAGGAGCGCGACGGCCAGCGCCGCGACCGGTATCGCCAACACCCAGGAACCGGTGCTCCAGATCACCGACAGCGCCACGTAGCCGCCGAGCAGAAAATACGAGCCGTGCGCCAGGTTGACGATGCGCATGACGCCGAAAATCAGCGACAGTCCGCTGCCGACCAGAAACAGGAGCGCGCCGTAGGACAGGCCGTTGAAGGTTTGGATGAGCCAAAACTGCGCAGTCACGAACCTCACCCTTCGCCGGCCGCCGGGAGCGAGCTTAGCGCAGCCGCGCCGGCCCTGACCATGGCCGCAATGCCGCATTGCCGGCGGGCCTCGCACAGCGCCGCAACCCGCCGATTTTGTTTGGAAGGCGCACGCGCCGGAGCGGCGGATTACGCTTCGCCGATCCGCCCTATCGCCCTTTGCCATCGTCATTCTCCGCACGGCGCGCGCGTGCACCGGCAGCGGCCTTCCTCGAATGGTTGACCAGGAGAATGGGTTGTGGAAGTATGAGGGCGTAACTTCAGGGAGCACCACGGCGGGGGCACCGCGGCGCTCCCGATGAACGGCGCCTATTGCAATTCCCTATTGCAATTCAATGGCTGGCGGCTTTCGACCGCAGCGCCGCCGGGCACTGGGATGATAGCCAGGAGGAGAAACGATGAGAACAGCATATCGCGTCATGCTCGCGGCCGCCGCGATGCAATTGTGCACGGCGGCAAGCGCGCTCGCCCAGAACTACAGCGGCGTGTATTCCGGTACCTACACGGCAAGCCAGGCGCCGGGCCAGCACAGCGTCACCCTGACGTTCAGCCAAACCGGGACGACTATGGACGGAAAATACGCCACGTCGACCGGAGTGGCCGGAACCTGCTCGGGAACCCTGTCCGGCAACACCGCATACTTGTACTGTCACAACACCACGTCGAGTTGCCCGGGCGACTATCAGGGCCCCTACACTTTCTCAGCCAGTGGCGTGACCTGGACCTATACCGGCTACGATTGCCTCGGCTACGAGGAGGGCAAGGGCGTTGCCTATAAGCTCGCGCGGCGTTCCAGGGTTCGCGCCAGGCATTAGGGCGAAGAGCCGCCGCATTGATCGCGTTATTTGGACCTGCCAGGCCGATGACAAGCTCGGCGACGAAACAATCCAGCACGGCGGCGCCGCTCTGGATTGCTTCGCTTCGCTCGCCATGACGGATCAAATCCGCCCGCCGCCGACCGTTACTTTTTGGGCGCCGGACACACGGTCGTTCGCGATTGAAAGATGGCGCGCGGTCCCTGCATGATGTCCGGGTCGGCCCCGGTGGTCGATCCCGGCCGGATATAGGCGCGTTGCGTGATCGCGATCGGGACGCCCAGCGGCACGTCGGCGGTCGCTATCTTGACGCAGTGGGTTCGAGCCCCGCAATTCCTCGCGAAAAATTCGACATAGAGCTTGGGCAGCGCCGCCTTCAGCGCCGGTGACGCCGAATCGTAGAGCCCGAGGTTTTTCAGGACCGCTGCGGCAGAGCCGGTCATGTCGCCGCTGTAGAAGCCGACGGCGCGACGATCGGTCTGCGATGTGCTCGCCACGCCTGCCGTGGTCTGGCCGTTGTAAACCGACAGCGAAAGATACGAGGCGTTGTCGGTAACGGCGTGGTTGACGCCGGTAAAGATCGCCGCATTGCCGCTCATCAACGTGCCGATGACGGCGGTCCGGTAGGCATCGGTATCCTGGTTGTCGGCAAGGCAAGACCTGCCCTCGGCGATGCAATCTTTACCGACCAGAGTGCCGTAGGGCTCGTGATTTTCATCAACGTGATCGCTCTGCGACGCGTTGCAGGTCCTGGTGGGACCGGCGCTCTGGTGTTGCTTCAGCCAGCCTGCAAGCAGCCCGGACAGTTCGTCGAACGGCGCCGCCAGGCTCGCTTCGCTGTTTCCGGTCTTGGGCGTATATGTCTGCGTCGGATATTGCGGCGGTGCGAGCCGGCTCGGCGGTAACGCGACGCGGTACACCTGGATGTTCGACTTGAGATTGCTCAGCCATTGCGACGAAGCCGCCGCATCCTCCGGCAAGGCGTAGCGGAACAGCGTAATGCGGTCGTCGGCCGCAAACGTCGTGCCGGTTTTGACATTGGCGCCGACCGGTTCGACGAAGATGCGCTTGGCATCGAGCCCGGACGCCGCCGCATCCGACACGATGTAATCGGCGAGCTTCGGGTCGGAGGTCGTTACGTACACGATCGGGTCGCCGCCCCAGAATGCACCGATCCTGTTCTCTACGATCACGTCGTTGACGTCATTGCCCACACTACCGAGAATCTCGTACCGGCTGGGATCGGGCGAGATTGTCGCGTCGGCGGCCGCGCTTGCCGGATAGTCGCTCGCCGATCGCGTGAACACGTAGCTTTGATAGCCGAGATAAGCGAGCCGCGGCGGCGGCGACATGATCACGACGAGCGCATCGCCGCCGGCCAGGCGATAGAACATATTGCTTGGCGAGCCGGTCTTGCCGGGCGTTGCGGTCTGGCCAGGCATCGTGAAATTGCTGGCGTAGTATGGATCGATAACCGTGCCGTCGATCGGCGGCACCGGAACGAGGTAGGGCGCGGCGGCATTGTTGCCGAAGCAGGTGCCAAAGACCGCTATGAATTGCTGGCACGCGGCATTGTCGACTTCGAAGATCGTTCCTTGGTCGACGAGATAGGTGTGACCCAATTTTTCGATCCACGCCTTCCATGCGTTCATGTCACTGGCGTGAGCGGCATCCGTGACGGCGACGCCGGCAAGGAGACCCAGAACGATCGAGATGATTCGTGCTCGCATCATGGCTTCCCCACTTACCGCTTTGGCGGGTGCTACGCTTGCTGATAGCTCATAGAGGCGGCCCAGGCCCGGCATCGCTCACGCACAGGATCGGAGCGAACAGGAAGAAGGAGATTCCGTTCACCGAAGTCGCCGCAACCGGCCTGCCGTCAGCGCTTCTGATATGTATCTTGCAGATCGTCGTGAGTGATGGTTGCCAGGCCGTTGGAATTCAATTCCAATTGCTGTTGCAGGATTTCGGTTTTATAGGTCCAGCCGGCGGGAAGCTTGAGGCGGGAGCCGAGCGACGGCAGATCGGACATTTTCAGGTTGGGATCGACCTGCTGCGAATAGCTTTGCATGATATAGACGGCGCCGCTGGGATCGGTGAGTTCGAACACCGCCTTGTGGGCGTCGTAGATCCAAATCGTCGTTCGCGAAACGTCCATGGTGGTATATGGAATAGGAGTGAGCCCGCCC
>JASHQS010000084.1 GCA_030038995.1 Xanthobacteraceae bacterium | reverse complement strand
CTGGCGACGACATCGGGCATGGCAAGTCCTGACTTGCGGCTTTGGGCAATACGTCATGACACAAAAAGCGCGATGCTGTTATACCCCTTCTCGAACTCGTATCCGTCACCCTGAGGTGCGAGCGCAGCGAGCCGCGAAGGGCGACGGCCCGGGCGCTCGGGCCGCATCCTTCGCGGGCCGCTGCGCGGCCACCTCAGGATGACGGGTAACAAAAAAGCGGCAGCACAGCGCGGCGAATTAGCGAGGAGCCGAATGAGTGTAGAGCGTTGGGACCGCGAGGCCGACGTGGTCGTCATCGGCTCGGGCGCGGCCGGCATGCCGGCGGCGATCGTGGCGCGCGAGGCCGGTGCGTCGGTCATCGTCGTCGAGGCCGAGAACCACATCGGCGGCCACGCCATCACCTCGGGCGGCAACCTGCCGCTCGGCGGCGGCACGCGCTATCAGAAGAAATACGGCATCGCCGACTCGGCCGACTTGTTCTTCCAGGACTTGACCGACTGGTCGGTGGTCGAGACCAACGGCTTTCCGCCCTACCGCTACAACGACCGCGAGATCATCCGCGCCTTCGCCGACAACAGCGTCGCCGCCTTCGACTTCCTGCTCGCGCACGGCGTCAAGGTCATCGACCGCATGCCCAACAAGGTCGGGCACGAAATCGGCGTTTCGGTGCTGCGCACCATGCAGATCGACGTCGCCGACTGGCCGATGGTGCACACCGGCGGGCCGGCTGCCCCCGATGATGACGAAATCCGCGCCGGCGCCGGCCTGATGCGGCCGCTCGAGGCGGCGGCGCGCCAAGCCGGCGTCACGATCCTGCTCGAGCATCGCATGGCGGCGATCCATCGCGAGACGCCGCGTTCCGGACGCGTCACCGGCATCAGCGCCGATCACAACGGCGAAGCGACAAAAATCCGCGCCCGCAAGGCCGTGATCGTCGCCAGCGGCGGCTCGACCGGCAACGTCAATTTCCGCCGCATGTTCGATCCGCGCCTGACCGAGGAATATTGCGGGCTCGCCGGCATGCCGTGGTCCGATCAGGACGCCAGCGGCGAAATCGCCGCCATGGCCGTCGGCGCCGCGTTGTGGGGCCTGTTCAACTATACCGGCGAATTCGGCTCGGCCATCACCAAGCCGGGCGCCATCGGCTGCCAGTACGGCTATGTGAACGTGCGCTGGTATCCGGGGAGCGAGGTTTTCGACAAGGCGCGCGCCGTCGGCCTGCCGGTGCAGGACTGGCAGGACGTCATCCTCGTCAACATGCTGGGCAAGCGTTTTTATGACGAGACCGCCGGCCATTTCAATTACAATACCTATCAGAGCACCAATCCGTACGAGCCGCATTCGTATCTGAACGCCAAGAACCAAAAATACGATCCGAGCAATTTCATCAACGCCGCGCTCGCCGGCATCGGCGACGGCCGCAACGGCGGCGGCCCGATCTGGGCGATCTTCGACGCCGACGCGGTGGCGCGGGAGAACTGGATTCCGCAGCCGCCGCACGTCGATAGCGACGCGGGGTTTTTCTTCAGCGCCGGCTCGATTCGCGACCTCGCCGCAAAAATAAAGATGAAATACCAGCGCGTCGCGATGCCGCCACAAAATCTCGTCGACACCGTTGCGCGTTACAATTCCTTCGTCGATGCCGGCAAGGATGCCGATTTCGGCAGGCCAAAGCCGCGCTACAAGATCGCAAAGCCGCCGTTCTGCGCCGCTTGGGCGACGCCGGTGATCCACGACACCCGCGCCGGCTTGCGCATCAACGCGCGCTGCCAGGTCATCGACATGAACGGCGAGGTGATCCCGGGGCTCTACTGCGGCGGCGAATCGGCCGGCGGCTTTTCCATGCACGGCCTGCCGCGCGCGATCGTGCAGGGCCTGATCGCGGGCCGCAACGCGGTGACGGGGAACAGGTGACGCCGTCATTCCGAGGCGCCGCGAAGCGGCGAACCCGGAATCCATAATCCCAGTCGCGGGGCGACGCCCCCCAACGCCTGTCCTGAAAATCTTGTGATTATGGATTCCGGGCTCGGCCCTTCGGGCCGCCCCGGAATGACGGCTACACCGAGGTCTGCGCCATGCCGGCGCGGAATTTGAGCGCCTCCTTGGCGCCGTCCTTGAACGCCACGTCGGGCGGCAGCACCACCGAGCAGGAGCGGATTTTCTGGTGCTCGGGATCGATGCCGGGCGGCGCCAAGCCCTTGTCGGCCAACGCCTTGGCGGCGCGCATCAGGCGATGGCGCGCCATGATGATGCCGTTGTCGGTAGAGACCAGGTTCTCCTTGGTGCGGTCGCAGATCGGGCCCATGCTTTCCTGCAGCGAGGCGTCCTGCATGGCGAAGCCGGCGACGCCGCTGAAAGTCTTGCCGGCTTTCTGCGCGGCGCGGTTGATCAGATAATCGTTGTCCTTGTTGGCGAGCGGCCGGAAGCTGTCGGGCAGGTATTTGCAGTGGATGCCCTGGCCGTCCTTCATGGCGTCGACCTCGGCCTTGGTCAGCGCCCGCACCGGATGAAAGTCGTAAGACCAGGCCCAGCAATTCTCGTCGTCGATCGGCACCCAGAAATGACCGTGCACCGGATGATCGCCGCGCGGCGGGATCATGGTGAAGCACGGCATCACCCACGGCGTGATGCGCCAGTAGTAGTTGCCGTTCTCGGCGTTGCGCCGTGCGCCGATGAACAGGCCGCCCGGCATTTCGACCACTTCGAAATGCGGCTGCATGTCGGAGAGATTGTACTCGTTGCCCTTGGCACCCCTGAACAGCGGGTCGGACGACAGGTCGCCGCGGTGCAGGAACGAGACGTGGCTCGAATCGATGCCGCCCTCCATGGCCTGCAGCCAATTGCACTCCTGCACCCGCTTGGAGACAAAACTCTGCGCCGGCGGAACCATGGCGAATTCCCATTCCGGCGGCGGCGGCTTCTTGTCCGGCGGGCCCATATAGGTCCACAGCACCGGGCCGCGCTTCACCAGCGGATAGGACGTGAGCTTGATCTTCCTGCAAAAACCGCTCTCGACCGGTTCGGAGGGAACCTCGATGCACTGGCCGGTATGGTCGTATTTCCAGCCGTGATAGGGGCAGCGCAGGCCGCCCTCCTCATTGCGCCCGAACCACAGCGACACGCCGCGATGGGCGCAGAACTCGTCGATCAGCCCGTAGCGGCCTTTGGAATCGCGGAACGCAAGCAGCCGCTCGGAGAGAAGTTTCACCCGCACCGGCGGGCAATCGTTGTCCGGCAGTTCGTCGGCAAGCAGCGCCGGCAGCCAATAGCAGCGGAACAGCGCTCCGAGCTGCGTGCCGGGACCGGTTCGGGTCAATAGCTCGTTCTGTTCTTTCCTGAGCATCGCACGAATCCGTAAGCCATTGCGCAGTCTTACCGACAGTAGGGATTCGAGGCGCCTGCGGCAAGCAGCGCCGGCACAGCGCAGGCGCGCGAAAACCGCACATTCTTCAGGGTGCGGATTGCTGATCGTCATTCCCGGACCGAGCCAACGGGTGCGGCCCGAAGAGGGGTCCCCATCGCGCTTGCGCGATGGGGACCCCGGGCCGGCCCGATGACAAGCTCGGCGAGGAGCCTGGAATCCATGACCCCGGCGCAAGGAATATGGATTTCCGGATTCGCCGCGTCGCGGCGATCCGGAATGACGACCGAGCGACCCAGGCTCCGCACCGCCGGCACGTGCGCAGTTGCCCCGCCGCCGCAATTACGCTAAGTCCGCGGCCACTTCAGCGACGTTTGCGGAGGACTGCGATGGCCGACCACGGCGAACTGCAATACGCCACCGCGACCGGCAACGATTACCCGGCGCACGAACAAACGTATCGGTCGTTCCTGACCTTGGTGAAGGTCGCCATCACGGTCATCACCATCATCGTCATCCTGATGGCGTATTTCCTGGTCTAGGGCGGGCAGCGCCGGCCGAAATTTTGTTTTGGCCGATCCCCGGGCATCCAGACGCCCGGGCGCTTGGTTTTTGCAGCCGGCAGCGCATGCGCCGGCCCGCGGAGGAGACATGAAGGTTGCGGTGATTGCCGAGACGGGCGCCGAGCCGCGGGTCGCCGCGACGCCCGACACCGTCAAGCGCATGATCGGCCTCGGCGCCGAAGTTTTCGTCGAGCCGGGCGCCGGCGAAAAATCCGGCATCCTCGATTCCGAATACGCCGCCGCCGGCGCCAACGTCGCCGCCGACGCGCTTAGCGGCGCCGACATCGTGCTCCTGGTGCGGCGCCCGGAGCGCGCGACGCTGTCGCGCTGCAAGAAGGGCGCGTTCGTCGTCGCCATGATGGATCCGTACGGCAATGACGATGCGCTGCGCGCCATGGCGGAGGCCGGCGTCACCGCCTTCGCCATGGAACTGCTACCGCGCATCACCCGCGCGCAAGTCATGGACGTGCTGTCGAGCCAGGCCAATCTCGCCGGCTACCGCGCCGTGATCGATGCCGCCGCAGAGTTCGGCCGCGCGCTGCCGATGATGATGACCGCGGCCGGCACGGTGCCCGCCGCAAAAGTCTTCGTGATGGGTGCCGGCGTCGCCGGCCTGCAGGCGATCGCCACCGCGCGCCGGCTGGGCGCCATCGTCACCGCAACCGACGTGCGGCCGGCCGCCAAGGAGCAGGTCGAAAGCCTCGGCGCAAAATTCGTCGCGGTCGAGGACGAGGAGTTCAAGGCCGCCGAGACCGCCGCCGGCTACGCCAAGGAAATGTCCAAGGAATATCAGGCCAAGCAGGCCGCGCTCGTCGCCGAGCACATCAAGAAGCAGGACATCGTCATCACCACCGCGCTCATCCCCGGCCGGCCGGCGCCGCGCCTGATCACAAGCGACATGGTCGCCTCGATGCGGCCGGGCTCGGTGCTGGTCGATCTCGCGGTCGAGCGCGGCGGCAACATCGAAGGCGTCAAGGCGGACGAGGTGAGCGAAACCGGCGGCGTGAAGATCATCGGCTATCGCAACGTGCCGGGCCGGCTCGCCGCCACCGCTTCGAGCCTCTATGCCAAGAACCTCTACGCCTTTGTCGAGCTCTTGATCGACAAGAAAACCAAAACGCTCGCGGTGAACTGGGACGACGACATCATCAAGGCGACGGCGCTGACGCGCGAGGGCGCCATCGTGCATCCGCGTTTTCGGCCGAAGGATGCGGCGTAGTTCAGGAGGCGCTTCATGGTCACTCTCTCCATCCTCGCCCAGGCGGCGGCGCTGCCGGGCGCGGCGCATGCCGCGACCGAGATCGTCAATCCGTTCGTGTTCCGGCTGTCGATCTTCGTGCTGGCGGTGTTCGTCGGCTACTACGTGGTGTGGTCGGTGACGCCGGCGCTGCATACGCCGCTGATGTCGGTGACCAACGCCATCTCCTCGGTGATCGTGGTCGGCGCGCTGCTCGCGGTCGGCGTGGCGTTGGTGTCGAGCGACACCGGCCCGATCTATGCGCGCGCGCTCGGCCTCGTCGCGCTCACCTTCGCGTCGGTCAACATTTTCGGCGGCTTTCTGGTGACGCAGCGCATGCTCGGCATGTTCCACCGGAAAGACAGGCGGCGATGATGCACGTCTGCGAATGCATCCGTGCCGTCACCCTGAGGCGCGAGCGAAGCGAGCCTCGAAGGGCGACGGCATCCAAATCGGCAATTGCCGATTTTGACATTAGACCTGCCGAAATCGGGCAAGCCCGATTTCGGGTGGCGCCTCGGCCGCATCCTTCGAGGGCCGCTGCGCGGCCACCTCAGGATGACGGAATTAACGCCAAGGTGAGGCGATGAACGCCGACGTCACCGCGCTCTGTTATCTCGCCGCCGGCGTCCTGTTCATCCTGGCGCTGCGCGGGCTGTCGAACCCGGAGACCAGCCGGCGCGGCAATCGCCTGGGCATGATCGGCATGGCCATCGCCATCGCCACCACGCTCGCCTCGCATCCGCCGGTCGGCTTCGGCGCCTGGGTGCTGGTCGTGGTCGGCATGTCGCTCGGCGGCGGCGCCGGCGCGGTGATCGCGCGGCGCGTGCCGATGACCTCGATGCCGGAGCTGGTCGCCGCGTTCCATTCACTGGTCGGCATGGCGGCGGTGCTGGTCGCCGCCGGCGCGCTGTACGCGCCCGCCGCCTTCGGCATCGGCAGCGAGGGCGCGATCCACGGCCAGAGCCTGATCGAAATGTCGCTTGGGGTCGCCATCGGCGCCGTCACCTTCACCGGCTCGGTGATCGCGTTCCTGAAACTCTCCGGCCGCATGAGCGGCAAGCCGATCGTTCTGCCGCTCCGCCACGCCGTCAACATCGTGCTCGGGCTCGGGCTCATTGCGCTCATCGTCTGGTTCTTCGAGACGCAGAACCACGTCGCGTTCTGGGCCATTGCGGCGTCGGCGTTCCTGCTCGGCGTGCTCATCATCATTCCGATCGGCGGCGCCGACATGCCGGTCGTGATCTCGATGCTCAACTCCTATTCGGGCTGGGCCGCCGCCGGCATCGGCTTCACGC
>JASHQS010000083.1 GCA_030038995.1 Xanthobacteraceae bacterium | reverse complement strand
TCATCGTGCGGCCGCTGCAGACCACGCGCAAGATCCGCGAGCAGGAGAAGGATATCTTCATCCTCACGGCGACGCTGCTGTGGGGCATCATGATTCAGGAGCTGATCGCCTACCTCTACACCAACAACGCCAAGACCGTGGCGCCGATCGTGGAAGGCGTGGTCTTACTCGCCGGCGTGCGCACGCCGGCCAACGAGATCTTCACCGCATTGGTGTGCTGGCTGGTGATCGGGCTGTTGTGGCTTCTGGTCAACCGCAGCCGCGCCGGCAAGGCCGTGCTCGCTGCGTCGATGAATCCGCGCGGGGTGACGCTGCTCGGCGTCGAGCTGTCGCAAGTCTATATCGCGGTCTGGGCGATCTACGGCGTGCTGGTCGGCGTCGCCGGCGTGCTGCTCGGCATGTTCTTGGGCGTGTCCTCCTACAGCGTCGGTCCGCTGACCGCCAGCGCCTTCTCCATCGTCGTGCTCGGCGGCCTCGGCAGCGTATCGGGCGCGCTGATCGCGGCTTACGTCGTCGGCTATCTCGAGACCCTCACCGCCTATCTGATCTCGCCCGCCTATCGCACCATCCCGGCGCTGCTGCTGCTCGTCGCCGTGATGTACGTGCGGCCGCGCGGCCTGTTGGGGCGCCGCTAGATGCGTTCGTTCTCGACCGCGCGCATCCTTCTCGTCGCGCTGGGCGTGGTCGTGGTCGCCTCGTTCCTGCCGCTGTGGGTCACCGGCTACATTCTCGGCCTGTTGACGCTCGCCTATTATTTCGGCGTGTTCGCCATGGCCTGGGACCTCTTGTTCGGCTTTGCCGGCGAGGTCAATTTCGGCCCGACCTTTCTGATCGGGGTCGGCGCCTATACGGCCGGCATTCTCGATAATCTCTATCAGCCGCCGATCGCTTTGTGCATCGCCGCCGGCGCGCTCGCCGCCGTCACCGCCGGCGTGGTGCTGGCGCTGCCGGCGCTGCGCCTGCGCGGCCCGTATTTCGGGCTGACCACCCTGGTTGCCGTGCTCATCTTGCAGAATTTCATCGTCGTCGATGCGCACCTGACCGGCGGCGAGATCGGGCTCACCGTGCCGGACGTCATCTCGATCAGCGACGGCATCAACTACGAGATTGCGCTGTGGTTCATGGCGATGAGCGGCGCGATCCTGTTCTGGCTCTCCCGCTCGCCGGTCGGGCTCATCCTGCAAGCAAGCGGCCAGGATGCCGTGCAGGCCGGCGCGCTCGGCTTCAACGTCACCAAGCACAAGCTCGCAGCCTTCATCATCAGCGCGTTCTTCTCCGGTCTCGCCGGCGCGCTTCTGGTGTTTTATCTCGGCTCGGCTTCGGTCGGCACGCTGGTCGACATCACGGTCAGCGTGCAAATCATCATTGCCGCGGTGCTCGGCGGCCGGCGCACCATCCTCGGCGCCGTCCTCGGCGCGGTGTTCCTGATCGCCATGAGCGAGGCGCTGCGGCCGCTCGGCGATCTGTCGAACTTCGTGGTCTTTGCCATGGCGCTGGTGGTGGTGCTGCTGTTTCCCAGCGGCTTTTTCGGCCTGCTCACGCGCACCAGGGAGCAGGCGTGAGCACGGCCGCGCGCGCTCACCTCGAAGTGGCCGGGCTGACCAAGCGGTTCGGCGGCCTGGTCGCCGTCAAGGGCATGAGTCTCGCGGTCGGCGCCGGCAAGATTCTCGGCCTGATCGGGCCGAACGGCTCCGGCAAATCCACCGTGATGAAGCTGATCATGGGCATCGAGCGGCCCGACGCCGGCTCGGTGCGCATCAACGGCGTCGAGGTCGCCGGCTGGCCGTCGCACCGCATCGCCCGCATGGGCGCCGGCATCGTGTTCCAGCACTCGCGCCCGCTGCACCGCCAGACCGTGCTGGAAAATATCACGCTGGCGCTCCTTCCCGACAAGCTGACCCAGCTTCTCGCCGATCCGCAGACCGACAAGCGCGCCCGCGCCATCGCCGAGCGCGTCGGCTTGAGCGGCGTGCTCGACCGCCGCCCGGCGACGCTGCCGTTTGCCGATCTGCGCAAGATCGAAATCGCCAAGGCGATCGCCCGCGATCCGCAGGTGCTGTTGATCGACGAGCCGTTTGCCGGGCTCACCGCCAAAGAGACCGCCGCGTTCTCCGAGCTGATCTGCGAGTTGCGCGACGACGGCCGCGCCGTGCTGCTGGTCGACCACAACGTCAAGAGCGTGGCGCGGCTGGTCGACCGCGTCATCGCCATGTATGTGGGCGAGCGCATCGCCGAAGGCAGCGCCGACGAAGTGATGCGCGACGAGACGGTGCGGCGGGTCTATCTCGGCGGCTCGCTCGAAACCGCCGCGCGCCCGGAATCCTCGTTCCGCGACGCGACGCCGTTCCTCGCCGTCGACAGCGTCAGCGTCCATTACGGCAAGGCGCAGGCGCTGGACAACGTCTCGATCCACATCCATGCCGGCGAGTTCGTCTCCGTGGTCGGGCTCAACGGCGCCGGCAAGACCACATTGTTCAACACCATCTCGGGGCTCTTGCCCTACTCCGGCGAAATTCGCCGCGAGGGCTCGGCCCTGCGCGGCCACTCGGCGGCAGCGATCGCGCGCGGCGGCATCGTGCAATGCTCGGAGGGCCGCGACCTGTTCGTCTACATGAGCGTGCGCGAAAATCTCGATCTCGGCGGCCAGCACCTGCCCGCTGCCGAGCGCGCCGCGCAGATCGCCTGGCTGTTCGACCTGTTCCCCGTTCTGCGGGACCGGCAAAAGCAGGCCGCCGGCACGCTGTCGGGCGGCGAGCAGCAAATGCTGACGATCGCGCGCGCTCTCATGATGAAGCCGAAGCTGCTCATGCTCGACGAGCCGACGCTGGGCTTAGCCCCCGTCATCCTCGAGCAGATATCGAAAGCGCTGGAGCGGCTGCGCCAGACCACGCCCATCACCGTGCTCCTTGCCGAGCAGAACGTCACCTTCGCGCTGCCGCACGCCGACCGCGTCTATGTGCTCGAACACGCCCGCATCGTCTGGGAAGGCGAGCCGGCGAAGTTCGCCGCCGAAATGGGCACCGGGTACTTGTAAGCTGTTTTCATCCCGCTCGTCCCCGCGAGGGGTCCCCATCGCGCAAGCGCGATGGGGTGCCCCGTTGCGGGGACCCAGAACGGATTCCGCGGAGCAAGCCGCCCCTGGATTCCCGCTTTCGCGGGAATGAGCGGGTTCTTACTCAGGCGTCCTTGCCGGCGTCGATCGCCGGCCGGTGCCGCACCCGGAACACGACGAAATGCGACATCGAAAAATTGACCACGAAGCTCGCCAGGATGGCGATCGCCTTGGCGAGCCAGACCGGCAACAGCAGCGCCTGCGCGGCAAACACCAGCGTCGCCGTGTTGGCGATCCAGCCGAGGACGCCCGAGGCGATGAACGTCAGATAAGCGCGCCAGCGCAGTTTGCGTCCGGATTCGGCGGCGAACGTGATCGACGAGTTCATCATGTAGGAGCCGGTGATGGCGATGCTCCACGACATCATGTTGGCGGCGATCAGCCCCACGGTGTTGGCATTGGCGCAGCGGCACGACGCCGATACCGAATCGAAGAACGCCAGCGCACCGGCCGAGTGGGTCAGAGCGAGCCGCGCCACGAGGAACATGCTGTAATCGACCAGCGTGTTGATGACGCCGACAAAGGCGAACGTCATCGCCTTGAGGCTGAGCGCGCGATAGCGCCAGGCCGCGAACGGCCAGAAGCTGAGCGTGAGCAGGCGCGGGACCAAGGCCATGGCGCACCCGCATATCATGTTCGCGGCCGGACGCCAGCCCCGCGCCAGCCCATAGGCGCTAACATCGGCCTCTGTTTCCCGGATGCGGTGCAGCGCGAAGCGGTGCACCGCTGATCCGGGACCGTCCCAGACTCCGCAACTTGTTACGATCCCGGGTCTGCAGCGCACCACCTCGCTGCGCTTCGTGCTGCGCTGCGCCCGGGAAACGCAGCTATGTTGGCGCCTATGCGCGCCAGCCCCAGCCGGCGCGCCCGTTAGCCGGTTTCGCGGCTTTATCGTGCGAATGCGGCCCGACGCGCGACAGCGCCTGTGGATTGCGCTATAGATCGCGCCCGATGAGGGTTTGAGGTGATGTCAGGCGCGGACCAGGCGAGGCATGCGGCGGCAGCGCGCGCCGGGCTCTCCATCGTCGTCCCGGTCTATAACGAGGCGGCGGGCCTTGCCCGCCTGCACGCCGATCTGATCGAACTGGCGCGCCACCTGCAGGGCCGCCGCGCGCTGTCCTGCGAAGTCGTCTATGTCGACGACGGCAGCAATGACGGCACGCTGGCGGTTGCCCGCGCGCTCCCAGCCGCCGGCCTCGACGTGCAGGTGGTGTCGCTGTCGCGCAATTTCGGCAAAGAAGCGGCACTGCTCGCCGGGCTCGATCACGCCCGCCTCGGCGCCGTCGTGTTCATGGATGGCGACGGCCAGCATCCGCCGGCGCTGATCGAAACGCTGGTCGCGCATTGGCTCGACGATGATTGCGACGTGGTCTACACGGCCAAAGCGCACCGCTCCAACGAATCGCTGACCCGGCGCATCGCCGTAAAAGCCTTCTATCTCCTGCTCAATTGGGGCGTGCGCACCAAGATTCCCGAGGATGCCGGCGATTTCCGCCTGTTGTCGCCGCGGGCGGCGCGCGCGCTGCGGCAGCTTCCCGAGCGCAATCGCTTCTTCAAAGGCTTGGCGAGCTGGATCGGCTTCCGCCAGAAGCGGATCGATTACGATCCCGCGCCGCGCTCAGGCGGCCGCAGCACCTGGAACTTCCGCTCGCTGATGGGGCTCTCGCTCAACGGACTGACCTCGTTTTCGCTGGCGCCGTTGCGCATTGCCACCATGCTCGGCCTGTTGCTCGCGGCGCTGGCGCTGCTCTACGGCGGCGAGATCGTTTACGAGACCGTGGTGTACGGCGAGAGCGTGCCCGGCTACCCTTCCGTCTTCGTCGGCGTGATGGTGCTCGGCGGCGTGCAGCTCATCATGCTCGGCGTGCTCGGCGAATATATCGGCAAGGTGCTGTTCGAGATCAAAGGCCGGCCGGTCTATTTCGTCGCCGAGCACGAGCTCAAGCACGACGCCAAGCGCGACACCAAGCTCGACGTGACGATGCACGACGCCGCCGAATGAGCACAGCGGCGCGCCGACGCATCGTCTTGTGCGCCGACGATTACGGCATCTCGCCGGCAGTGAGCGGCGCGATCCGGGAGCTCATTCTCCGCCGCCGCATCAATGCCACCTCGGTCATGGTGGTGGCGCCGAGCTTTTCCCGCAGCGAAGCGGACACCCTGCGGCAGGCCGCCGGCGAGCATGCGGCGATCGGGCTGCACCTGACCCTGAGCGGACCGTTTCGGCCGCTGTCGCCGCATTTTGCGCCGCTCTACCGCGGCGCGTTTTTCCCGCTCGCCGCGATGGCGCGCCGCGCGCTGTCGCGCGCGCTCGTTCCCGCGCTGCTCGACGCCGAGATCGCCGCGCAACTCGCCGCGTTCCGCGATTTTTTCGGCCGTGCGCCGGATTACGTCGACGGCCATCAGCACATCCACGTCTTTCCGCAGATCGGCGACGCGCTCCTGCGCGTCGTCAAGCATGCGGCGCCGCAGGCCTGGCTGCGCCAATGCGGTCGAGCGGTGCGCAAGAATCTCGAGCCCAAGGGCCTCGTGCTCGACGCCTTGAGCCGACGCTTGCAGCGCTTGGCCGCCGCGCGCGGCGTGCCGACCAATCCGGCCTTCGCCGGCACTTACGCGTTCCGCGCCAAGGCCGATTACGCCAAGCTGTTTCCGGAATTTCTCGATCGTCTGCCCGAGGGCAGCGTGGTCATGTGCCACCCCGGCAAGGTCGATGCCGAGCTGAGCCGCCTCGATCCGCTGACCGATCTGCGCGAGCGCGAATACGCGTTCTTTTCCGACGCGGCGTTTCCGCAGCTCCTGGCCGCGCACGGCGTGACTTTGGCGTAGTTGTAGTAGTTGTAGATGGGGTAACGGGCCGGCGCCGAGAGTGTAGCGCGGCAGGCGGTCGTCCCTCAAACTGATGGTGTTGAGCAACGGAGTCGGAATGGGTCCGCTCCAAGCATCATCGAGGGACGACCATGGAGTACTATGCAGGAATCGACGTGTCATTGAAACAATCGAGCGTGTGCGTGGTCGACGCCAGCGGCAAGATCGT
>JASHQS010000082.1 GCA_030038995.1 Xanthobacteraceae bacterium | reverse complement strand
GAGCGCGTACGCGTCGATGCTGCCGTCCGGCAAGAACGGCGTGAGCAGGATCGGCGAGCGCCACACGATCTCGCGGCCGATCACGACGAAGCGGCTCGACAGCCCCTGCGACTGGCGTTGCAGGGCGACCTTGGCGAACAAAAGATGCGAGGTCGAGCTGCCGATATCGATGCCGACGGTCTTGAACTCGACGTTCTCCTGCGCCCAGATGCTCTGCGCAATGGCGGCGTGCTCGGCGTCCGTCATCGCATGTTCGTGGAGAAAATCGGTCTCGTGCATCTGGGCCTGATCGCTGCCGCGGCGGCCGCACCATGCCGAAGGCGGGCGCGTTGATCAATCGGGCGGGCTCCCGTCGTCATTCCGGGGCGCGCCGAAGGCGTGAACCCGGAATCCATAATCACAATCCTTGCAGAACCGACGCCGGAGTATTGACCTTCACGATTCGTGGTTATGGATTCCGGGTTCGCGCTGCGCGCGCCCCGGAATGACGACCTATACCCCGCCTCGAGCTGACCTACGCGAGCTGCAAATACGACCGCATCGAAGCCTTGCGCTCGGGCGAGGTCGAGCCGGAAGGCATCGCGCTCAACGTCATCGTGTTGCCGTCGGGCCGGCAGATTTTCGACCGCATGGTCGGCGGCGAGGAGCCGAACCGGCCGACGCTCGAAGCTGGTCCGCTACATGATCGAGCAGCACTTTATTGCCAAGCCGATCCCGCCCGAACAGCTATTCGTGCCGCTGCCGGGCGCGAGCGGCAGCTAGAGCATGTTCCGCTCCGATCGAATCGCGACTCCTCGGTTCGTCATTGCCGGGCTTGACCCGGCAATCCATGCTGCGTCGGGGCCGCATGGATGCGCGGGTCAAGCCCGCGCATGACGGGAAGTGGCGCTACATGAGCGAGATCTGCTCTAGACTATACTTGCGGGCAAGAACTGCGCTACTTCGCCGCCACCCCGTCGGCCAGCATGCCGGCGACGGTCTTGATCTCGTTGCGCGCGTATTGCGGCAGCCCGGCGCTGATCGAACTGCCGGAATTGAACGACGAGCGGCCCATCAGCACCTCGGCCGGCACCAGGTTGCGCAGCACCGGGACTTTTTCGAAGTCCTTCTTCTTGTCGAACACGCTGGCGTCGATCGCCAAGGTCATGAATGCGGTGACGACGGTCTTGCCGGGATCGCTCGGGTGGTTCTGGAACACGGCGAGGAATTTGCCGAATTTCATGATCTGGTTGACGTAGAAAATATCCTGCTCGAGCACGCCGGCAACCGGCGCGTCGAGCCTCGTCAATTGCCGCAACCCGGCGTCGTCGATCTCGCCGGGCGCGAGCGCGGAGAATTCGCTCTGAAAGTCGATGTGGTCGGCAATCTTCTTGGCGCTCTCGCGCAGCTTGTTGACCAGCATGATGCCGAGCGGGATCTTGCCCTCGAGCTTGTAGGTCGACTGGATGCAGATCGAGGCGGTCCGCCCGGTGCACCATTGGCGGTCCGGATTCCGATTGCCGGTGCCCGCCTCGCCGGTGAACGGCACCACGTCCGCGGCCGTGATCTGTTTATGCTTGATCGCCGGATCGATGCGCTGCAAAAACCCGACGGTCACGTCATCGGTCAGATCGAGGCTGCCAGGCGCGCGATCGAGCACGAACCGCGCCTGCGCCACGTACATGTAGAGCTTCTGAACGACCGGCTTCGGCCCGCCGCCGCTGTCGCCGCCGTCGGTCTTGCCGGCTTCGCTATTGCCGCCGTCCGCCTTGGTGACGGTCGGCTCGGTGTAGGACGGAAACAGCGCCAGAAACTTTTTCTCGGTGGGATGTTTGACCGCCCAATCGGCAAACGGGACGAGGTCGAGGTCGGCGGCCGCGGCAGCGTCCGGCTTGTCGCTGAACGCGATGGTCGACGGTTTGATCTGCGCCACGGCGACGTTACGCGCCGAGGCCACGTCCTCGATCTGGAACGGCGCAGCGCCGGCGGCAGAGCACAAGCCGAGCAGCGCACACAGGACGGCGACGTGCCTGATCATCATTGGTAGGCGGGGTTGCTCCACGGCGTAGAGAAGCCGCGCGCCGACGGCGGCGGGGCCTGCTGCGGCTGCTGTTGCTGCGGCGGCCGGGCTTGATAGTACGGATTGCCCCAATTGCCAAATAAGCCGCGGGCGAACGGCTGCGGCGCCGGCGGCTGCGGCGGGGCCACCTGCCAGCCGCCGTTCGGATAATAGGAACGGCCGCCATAGCCGTACGAATAGCCGTACTCGCCGGTCGGCCCTTCGCCGCTGTCCTCCTCGCGCCGCAGGTCGGCCTCCTCGTGCGACAGCATGCTGTACTGCGTGTCGGCGACCCGGCCGTCGGGTCCAAGCCGGAAATGCTCGATGAATGCGCCGCGCCCGCCGCCGCGCTCGGGCGTACCGCTGTAATAATCGATCGGCAGATCGACCAGTTGCCGCGCCGCCTCCGGCGAGGGTCCGGCGAGCGGCGCCTTGGGCGCGATATTGTCGGCCCATACGTCGTCGATGATCGGCTGGAAGATCGGCAGCGCCACCCTGGCGCCGTCGACCCCGCCGAGCGAGCGCTTTTTGCCGTTGCCGTTGTCGTAGCCGACCCACACCGCGACCGTCACGTCGTTGGTGAAGCCGATGAACCAGCCGTCGACCGCATCCTCGGTGGTGCCGGTCTTGCCGGCGACATACGGCGACAGCGACGCGATCGCCCGCGCGGTGCCGCGCGCCACCACGCCCTGCAGGATGGTCTTGAGCTGATAGAAGCTGGCGCGGTCGGCGGCGCCGATCATCGGAAACAGCGGCGCCTTCGGATATTCGTACACGACGTGCCCGTTACTCTCGATGGAATCGATCGCGTGCGGCTGCGGCCGCATGCCTTCATTGGCGATCGCCGCATAGAACGCGGCGAGGTCGATCATGCGCACCGGCTGGGCGCCGAGGATGAACGGATAATAACGGATGCAGTCCGGATAGATTTTCGCCGCCACCGCGGTGGCGCAGATGTCGTCCAGACTCTTTTCCGGATCGGCATCGATGCCGCCGTCGAGCAGGTGCGCGGTGACGAGGTTCACCGAATGCTCGAGGCCGCGCCGCAAGGTGTAGACGCCGCCCGAACTATAGGTGTCGTTGCGCGGCGACCAATAATCCTCCTCCCGCTCCCAGCCGTTCTGGGTGGCGCCGTTGTCGGCGCCGATCGGCGGCAACGTAATCGGATCGTTGGCGATGAGCGTGTTGGGCTGCAGTCCTTTCTGCAGCGCGGTGAGATACGTGACCGGCTTGATCGCCGATCCGGGCTGGCGCTCGGTCTGCCAGGTGCGGTTGAGCTGGCTCAGCGGATACGAAAAGCTTCCGGTCATCGCCAGAATGCGGCCGGTCTTGTTTTGCAGAACCAGCGCCGCGCCCTGCACGGTCGGGCGCACGCGGATTTCGGCGCGGGCGGACGGCAGCGCATTTGATGTCTCGTTTTCGCCCTTCCTTGTCCGGAAAGTCCGCGCTTTGCCCTCGATCACATTGACATAGATCACGTCGTAGAGGCTCAGCGCGCGGTGGATTTGCGCCGTGTAGGTGGTCAGCGGCGCGATGCGGCCGTCGGGCAGGCCGACCTCGATGGCGCCATTGCCGCGCCGGCCGCCCTTGCTCAGCACCACGGCCGGCGTCCAATGCACATCGTAGAGCGGCAGGTGCACGGCAAGCAGCGCCTGCTGCCAGGTCGGCTTGCTGCTGTCCTTGTTGTCTTTGCCGTTAAGCTTCTGAATTGCGTCGGCGATATTGGCTTCGGGGCCGCGGAAATGCATGCGGCCCATCGAGATTTCGTACTTGGCCAAGCCCTCCTGCAGGGCGGCTTCGGTCTGGCGCTGCAGCTCGGCGTCGATGGTCGAATGCACCGTGTAGGAATCGGCAGTCAGGCTGTCGACACCGTCCTTCTTCGCTTCGCGGCCGACATAGTCGACGAACTGAAAGCCGCTGTCGCGGTGCAGCGACTCGAAGGCGACCGGCTTTGGCGGCGCGGCGAGCGCCTGATCCTTTTGCTCGGCGGTGATGTAGCCGTCGTCCTTCATGCGGTCGAGCACGTAGGTGAGGCGCGCCCTGGCGCGGCCGGGATGGCGGTCGGGGTTGTAATAGCTCGGCCCCTTGAGCAGGCCGGCCAGCATCGCCCCTTCGGCAAGCGTCAAATCCTTCGCCGACTTGCCGAAATAGCTGCGCGTCGCCATCTCGATGCCCCACGAGCCGCGGCCGAGATAGGCGGTGTTGAGATAGAGCTGCAGGATGTCATTCTTGCTCATGGTGTTTTCCAGCCGCGACGCCACGATCATCTCGCGGATCTTGCGCTGGTAGGTCACGTCATCGCCGACCAAAAGGTTTTTTACCACCTGCTGGGTGATCGTCGAGCCGCCCTGCGGCCGTCCCGGATTGGCGAGATTGCCGATGAAGGCGCGAATGATGCCGTGCTCGTCGACGCCGTGATGCTGATAGAAGTGCTGGTCCTCGGCGGCGATGAACGCCTTCTGCACCACGTCGGGCACGTCGGACAGCGGCACCCAGACGCGCCGGTTGCCGGGCTGGAACACGTCGGCGAAGCGGTGGCCCGCGCCGTCGAGCACCAAGCTCATCTGCGGCAGCTTTTTGCCCTTGAGCTGCGCCGGGTCGGGCAGGTCGGTCGCCGCGTCGTTGAAGAATTGGATAACCTGGCCGAGATCGACGACCGGCTTGTCGATCGGCTCGTTCTTGCAGAACTGGTGATAGGCGGTGTTGAGATCGGCAAAGTTGATGCCGTGAAAGACTTGCGCGTTGGCGCCGGCCGCCTTGGGATCGTCGAGCGCGGTGGTGATCAGTTCGTCGAGGTTGATCGATTCGATGTCGAAGGCATGGCGCATATGGGTGCAGCCGTCGCGCAGAATTTGCACCACCGCGGCCTGATCGGCGACCGGATCGAAGTGCGTCTTCACCGCCTGCGGCTGGGTCATGACCTCGCTGAGCGCCAGCGCGGTCGCAAAAATCTTCACGAGGATCGGGTCCATCGGGCAGCGGAACAGGTTGGAGGGGGCGGCGGCCTATGGTGAACGGGGAATATAGCGATCCGATCCTTACAAAAGGACTTTTTTTAGGGTGGCGCGGCGATTTGGTTCGCCGCCGAGCGCCGCGCCGTCGAACTCCGCCTGCAAGCCGGGCAAAGACCCGCGGATTCGGCACAATAACGCGCCGAACATCGCGGCCGCGCGCGCCGCATGCGGCGCCGGCAAATCACGGCTTCGCCGCGGCAAGCGCATCGAAATGCCGGGATTGCTGCAGCCAGGCAAGCAGGACCAGCGCCGGCAGGCCGGCGAGCGCGCAGATCGCGAAAAACCAGGCCCAGCCGGTCGCGGCGGCGAGAAAGCCGGCTCCCGACGACAGATAAGTGCGGCCGAAGGCGGCAAGCGCGGTGAGGAGCGCAAACTGGGTCGCGGTGTGCAACGGATTGCGGCAAAGCGCCGACAGGTAGGCGACGAAGATGACGGTGCCGATGGCGCTGGTGAAGTTTTCGACCACGATGGCAAAGCTCAGCCATGCGGTGCTCAGGCCGACCATCGCCTGCCAGGAGAACGCCAGATTGGCCAGCGATTGCAGGACGCCGCCGACGAGAAGGCTTTGCGGCAATGGGCAGGCGCGCGCCAAAAAGCCGCCGGCAAAACCGCCAATCAGCGTCGCGGCGAGCCCCAGCCCCTTGATGATCGCGGCGTATTCGTTGCGCGAAAAGCCGAGATCGATCACGAACGGCGCGGTCAGCGTTCCCGACAGCGCATCGGTGAATTTGTAGAGCACCACGAAGGCGAGCGCCACGAACGCCATGTCGCGCGAGGCAAACTCGGCGAAGGCGCCGACTGCCGCCTCGATGACGCGGGCGAGCGTGTGCTCGCGGGCATGGACCGCGTCAGCCTGTCGCGATTGCGCCGGCTCGGCCGCCGTCAGCGTCGTGGCGATGCCGACCAGGACGAGCGCCGCCATGATCGCATAGCCGGCGCTCCAGGCCGCGTGCTCGGTGAGGCCGGAATGTTCCAAGGCGCTCACGAGAAACAGCGCGCCGGCGGTCGAGGCGAGCATGCCGATCCGGTACGCCGCCACGTAGGACGCCATGCCGGCGGCCTGCTCGCTCTCCTCCAGGCTTTCGACGCGAAAGGCGTCGATGACGATGTCCTGGGTCGCCGACGCGGCGGCGACCAGGAGCGCGCCCAACGCCACCGCGAACGCGGATTGCGCCGGATCGCAGGCGCCCAGATAAAGGATCGCCGCGATCAATAGCAACTGCGCGGCCAAGAGCCAGCCGCGGCGTCGGCCGAAGCGCCGCGACAGCACCGGCACGTCGAGCGCATCGACGATCGGCGCCCACAGGAATTTGACCGTGTAGGGGGTGCCGACCAGGGCCAACAGGCCGATTGTGCCGAGATTGACCTTGGCCTCGGTCATCCACACCAACAGCGTCGAGCCCGACAGCGCCAGCGGCAGGCCGGAGGAAAAGCCGAGGAACAGGATGATCAGGACGCGCCGCTTGAGATAAACCGACAGCGTCGCCGCCCACGAGCGGCGCACGGGCGCGGCGGGGCCGCCGGCGCCGGCCTCCGGTACGACGGCCACGCGTCACTCCCCGGCCTGCAGCTTGCGCACCGGAGCCGACAGCGCCTGCGGGTCGTCCGCGGCGTCGCCGCCGAACTCGACCTGGGCGATGCGCTCGCCGCGGCCCTCGATCTTTTCGATCGAGATGACCGACTGCCTGATGTCCTCGTTGGACTGGTTGAAATGGGCTTGCAGCTTGCGGATGCGCTCGCCCAACAGGCCGACGTCCTTAACCAAGCGTCCGACTTCGTCACGAATCTGATCGGCCGCCTCGCGCATCCTGGAGTCGCGCTGGTTCTGCCGAACCAGCTGAATTGCCAGCATCAACAGCGACGGTGATACGATCACGACCCGGGCGCGGAACGCCTTCTGCACCAGATCGTCAAAATCCTCGTGCAGCTCGGCATAGATCGACTCCGACGGCACGAACATGAACGCCAGCTCCTGCGTTTCGCCTGGTACCAAGTATTTCGCGACGTCGTTGATGTGCTTGGTCACGTCCTGACGCAAGCGGGCGGCGGCAAGCTTGCGCTCATCTTCGCTTCTAGCGTCGCGACAGGCGGTAATCGCCTCCAGCGGAAATTTCGCATCGATCACAAGCGGGCGATTGTCGGGCAGAAAAATCACGCAGTCCGGACGCGTCTTGTTGGGCAGCGTGTATTCGAAGGCGTAGCTGCCTTTCGGCAGTCCGTCACCGACGATGATCTCCATGCGGCCCTGGCCGAAGGCGCCGCGCGACTGCTTGTTGGCCAGGATGCTTTGCAGCGAGGTGACCTGGCTCGCGAGCTGGGTGATGTTCTGCTGCGCGCTGTCGATGACGGCGAGCCGCTCGTTGAGCTTCTGCAGGTTCTCGGCGGTTTGCTGCGTCGTGTGCTGCATCGACTCGCCGAGCCGGTGCGTCACCGCGTCGAGCCGCTCGTTGACCGAGCGCTGCAACTGCGACTGGCTCGAGGTGAAATGCCCCATCAGCGCCTCGAGCCGCGCCGCAGTGTCGGTCTGCACGCGCGCGAGTTCGGCGATCAGCGCCGCATGCGGCTCGGCGGCGGCGCGGCCGCGCCACAGCACCAGCGCGATCGCCGCAAGCACGATGCAGGCGGCGATGAGGGCGAAGAGCGCAATAGTCGGCAGCAGGTCGGTCATGGGGCACGGTCTTCGGGGCAAGTCCACGCGATTCGCCGCGGCCGGAACGAACAGCGAACGGTCATATCCGGTCGGGCGGCGCGGCGCAACCGGGGGCCGCCGCATTGACCGCGGTTTACGCACCGCTTACATCGCCGCCATGGCAGTGTGCGAAATCATAAAATTGCCCGACAAGCGGTTGCGGCTCAGATCCGAGCCGGTCAAGCGCATCGACGCCGGCATCCGCAAGCTGGTCGATGATCTGTTCGAGACCATGTACCAGGCGCCCGGCATCGGGCTCGCGGCGATCCAGATCGGCGTCGCCAAGCGCGTCATGACCATGGACCTGTCGAAGAAGGACGAACAGCACGCGCCGCAGGTCTTCATCAATCCGGAGCTCACCTGGGCGTCGGCGGAGACCGCGAAATACGAGGAAGGCTGCCTGTCGATCCCGGAGTTTTACGAGGAGGTCGAGCGACCCGCCAGGGTCAAGGTCAAATATCTCGACCTCGACGGCAAGGAGCACGAGATCGAAGCCACGGGCCTGTTTGCCACCTGCCTGCAGCACGAGATCGACCACATCAACGGCGTGTTGTTCATCGACTACATCTCCAAGCTCAAGCGCGACCGCATCGTCAAAAAGTTCGCCAAGGCGGCAAAGCAGTCCGCGGGAAGCTGATCCTGTGCAGAAGGTCGTTGCACTCCTCAAACGAGTGACGACGAAATTTCAACATTGCGCCGAGGAGGGCTTTCGTACCGAGCACAGGGGGCGAAATCGCAATCACAATTCCAACAAGAAAGAGCAGTCGCTTTCGGATCGGGTCGCTCGCAGCGAATACTCCTTGCGCTTGGTCCGCGCGCCGTTCGCGTTGCCCGACATTCCGTATCCCAAAATTCCGTATCCCAAAAAATCCGCTAACTGGTTTAACTTCTCATAAGTCATTGAAATACGTATAAATTATTCTTTATCGACAGCGAATGCGCCTCTTGATATCTTGATATCAAACGTACGCCCAAATCAGCGAGCCCGACGCGTGCACCAAACCTGCAGATCGCCAAATCATGGATCATTAGGGTGTATGGGGTGAAAAATGGCCAACCTTCTGGTGCGCGGCATCGATCCCACGCTTAAGCGTCAGCTAGCGGAACGCGCGCGCACACACCGACGCAGCCTGTCGGATGAGGCGAAAGCCCTCATTCGAAGGGGGATGACGGCTCAGCCGCGGGAGGTCGGACTAGGGACGCAACTGTTTTCGATGTTGCCGGATGAATGGCGTGGGGACGATCTCGTGTTCAAAGCGCCGAGAGACACGCCCGAACCCGCCGAATTTGCATGATCGTCCTCGATACGAACATCATTTCGGAGGCGTTTCGCAAAGCGCCGAGCGCCACCGTGCGAGCCTGGCTCGATGCGCAGGCACCGACGGACCTGTTTCTTTGCGCGCCAGTCCTGGCTGAGTTGCGCTATGTATCGAACGGTTGACTCCCGGCGCGCGAAAGGCGGCGCTTGAAGCGCTACTGTCAAATGTGGAAACCGAGCTGTTCGATAATCGCGTTCTTCCACTTGATCGCGCGAGCGCCTACGAATTCGGTCGCATTCTGGTGCGGCGCAACGGCATCGGCCGGCCGATAGCGACGATGGACGCTCTCATTGCGGCGATTGCGATCAGCCATCGCATGGCGCTCGCCACGCGCGATGTCGTAGACTTTACCGGACTTGAACTCGATCTGATAAATCCGTTCGAGCCCGCGGCTCGTTGAACCCTTCCGGTCACCGTCGTGCGGCTCCGCATGACGGATCAGTGTCAAACGCCACGCCCGGGCGCCGCGCCGACCCGCCGCAAAAAGCCCGCCAGATCGTCGGTGACGTGATCGACGTGCGGGGCGTCGCGGCCGGCGAGCTCCCATTCCTCGCGCAGCACGACGCCGCCGCCCTGCGGCACGACCAGCACGGTGGTCATGCCGAGCGCGTGCGGCACTTCGAGATTGCGGGCGAGGTCCTCGAAGATCGCGGCGCGTTGCGGATCGACGCTGTGGCGGAGCAGAAAGCGCTGATAGGCCTGCGGCCGCGGTTTCGGCTCGAGCGCGGCGGCGCGGATGTCGAACACGCCGTCGAGATGCGCGGCGATGCCGAGCCGGTTCATCACCGCGTCGGCGTGGGCGCGCGTGCCGTTGGTCAGGATCAGCTTGCGGCCAGGCAGCGCCGCGATCGCCGCGCCGAGCGCCGGGTTCGGCGTCAGCGGCGAATAGTCGATGCGGTGCACGATGTCGAGAAACGCGTCGGGCTCGAGCCCGTGCTCCTCCATCAGGCCGCGCATGGTGGTGCCGTAGCGGCGGTAATAATCCTTCTGCAGCCGGAACGCCTCGTCGTGGCTGACGTGCAGGAAATCGACGATATAGTCGCGGATGCGGGCGTCGACCTGCTGCCACAAATTGAGGTGGTGCGGATAAAGCGTATTGTCGAGATCGAACACCCAGGTGTCGATCCCGGCAAAGCCGCGGCCGGCGGGCGCGCTCATGGACGGCGACTCGTTATTGCCACTTTTCACAGCGAGGACGCTTTTAAACGCTGGCGAATCAGTTGCAACGGCCTTGAGCCGGGGGAAAACCATCGATGCGCACGAAATTGCGAAAGACGCTGCCGTATTTCGTGGCGATCTTTCTCGGCTCGATGGCCGCCGCCTTGGTGTTCGGCATCGCGCTGCTCGCCGCGCATTCGTGACCGATGACTTACCGATGCAGATGCTCGTCGGCGACTCTGAAAACGCCGTTGATGCACGGCAGATCGCGAACGCAAATCCGGACACGCGTTGGAGCAAGATGATTTCAGGTCGGCACAGCGCACTCGATCGTCATTGCGAGCGAAGCAACGCCTTGCGCTACACGCCGATTGGAAGCCGTCCCCTTCAGCCTGCCTCGCGCCAGGCCGTCGCCGGAACGAGGCGCTGCAGCGCGCCGTCGTGCAGGCGCACCGGATCACGCTCGCCTTCCATGGCGAGCCGCAGCATGGAGCGCGCGAGTTCGTCGGGCTTGATCGAATTGTTGCCGATCGCTTTGAGCGTAAGCCATGCTTCGTCGAACGCCGTCTCCAGCACGACCAGCGTCTTGGGATCGAAGGCGTTGGCGGAAAAGCCGTGCATAACGGAACCTCGCCACGGACGATTTGGGAACCCCCCGCCGAGGCGCGGAGTCTCGGCATAAACTATGCCGAGTTTGTGACACCTGGCCGGGCGTTGTTCGAAATCCTAAAGCCGGGCGGCGTCGCGCGCCGGCGCGGCCGCGGCGATCTCGTTGATCAGCTTCCTGAGCACGGCGTCGGCGAAAGAGTCGTAATCCTTCGCCGGAATCATGAAGGCGCCGGGGCCGCCGATCACATGGTCGCGGTAATAAATGTCGAGGCCGGGTTCCACGGCGAGGATCGGCAAGCCGTTGATGGCGATGCCGTCGCGCACCGCCTCATCGCGCGCCGCCGCGACGTCGCGGCCGCTGTTGTTGGAACCGTCGCCGGAAACGTCGATGATGCGCCGGAGCGGGCGAAACGGGCTCTGCGCCAACAGCAGCCGCGAAAAATCGATGGCGCCGCTGATCGAGGTGCCGCCGCCGAACAGGCGGCGCGGCGCCGCCTCGACCGCCGCCGCGAATGCATCGGCGCTCGTTTCGTCCTTGATCAGCGCCCAGTCGGCGACCACGACATGCAGAAACGGCCCGGTCCATTGCATCATGGTGACGGCGATCGACCGGGTGGCGAGCGAGCGGATGGCGTTGAGCACTTGCCGATTGCGGAACGCCGCCGCGTAGCCCTCTTTCTGCAATTCGAAGCGCCCCATGCTGACGCTGCCCGAGGTGTCGACGGCGAGCACGAGCGCGACCGCGACGTCGGGCGCCGCGGGCTTTGGCGCCGCAAGTCGGTTCTGCGCGCCGGCGACGCTGGCTGCGAGCAGAACGATGAACGCGCCCGGAACGGCGCACCATCGCCAACGGCGCTTCCCTGCTCTACGCGCGCTCATGGCTGCTCCTCGCTTTGGCGTCAGGCACTCAGCCGCGGCATGAGCCGCTCGATGTTGCCGCTCGCCCTGCTCATGGCTTTCCTCCGCAACGTAGGCGGCCGAGGCTACACCGTCAGCGCCAGGACTGAAACGCGGCCAAGGCGGCCAGCATGATGGCGGCGCCGACCGCCTGAACGGGCGTGATCATCTGGCCGAGCAGCGGCGCACTCAGCGCGGTCGCCAGCAGCGGCTCGAGATTCATGACCAGCGCGCTGCGGAACGGGCCGATCCGGATCGTCGACATGTACAAGGTCAGGATCGCAACCGCCGTGGCGATGCCGAGCGCGATGGCAAGGAGCCAGCCGCCCGGATCGTGCGCCGCGTGCCAATTCAGCGTCGCCGCCGCCGCGATGGCGAAAATCGCGGTCGAGGAAATCAGCGAGTACCAGGTCGTCAGCCGCGGATCGAGATGCTGCAGTTCGCTTCGCGCGATCAAGAGGAACGCGGCGCGGCACAAAGCGGCTCCGGCGGCAAAGCCCAATCCGATCAGCGAAAGCTGATGCGGATAGGCCCCGATCATCAGCGCCAGGCCGCAGAAGGCGGCGACGGCCGCGGCGGCGCCCTGCCAGCCGAGCCGCTCCACGCCGAACAGGGCGCCGCCGATCCCGGTCAAGAGCGGATAAATGAAATAGGTCAGGACCGCGACCGGCACGGTGATGCGGTCGATCGCCTCGAACAGGCCGTAGACGATCGCGGCGAACAGCACGCCAAGCGCCAGCGCAAAGGCGCGCTCGCGCGCGCCGGCCGGCGCCGCCGGGGCGCCGAGCCGCAGATACATGAACAAGATCGCGACGCCGACCACGCCGCGAAGCAGCGCCAAGCTCAGCACGTCGATGCCGGCGGCAAGGACGAGCTTGACCAGCGTATCGGACACCCCGAACGAGGTCGCCGCGACAAGGCCCGGCCACAAGGCGTAAAGCCGCCCGCGACGGCCGCTCGGTTCCATGACGTCGATCGGGTTCAATTGTGAATGAGCGTCCCGGCGCCGAGCTCGGTGAACAATTCGAGCAGCACCGCGTGCGGCACCTTGCCGTCGAGGATGACCACGGCCTCGACGCCGCTTTCCAGCGCATCGATGCAGGTCTCGACTTTCGGAATCATGCCGCCGGCGATGGTGCCGTCGGCGATGAGCCGCCGCGCGTCCTCGACCGACAGCTGCTTGATCAGCTTCTTCGACTTGTCGAGCACCCCGGCAACGTCGGTCAGCAACAGGAAACGCTTGGCCTTGAGCGCGCCGGCGATGGCGCCGGCAAACGTATCGGCGTTGACGTTGAAGGTGCCGCCGTCGGCCGAAGCGGCGACCGGCGCCAGCACCGGGATCAGACCGCGGCCGAGGATTTGCGTCAACACGGTGATGTCGATCTTGTCCGGCTCGCCGACAAAGCCGAGATCGACCACTCGTTCGATGTTCGATCCGGGATCGATCACGCTGCGCGTCAGCTTGCGCGCGATCACCATGTTGCCGTCCTTGCCGCACAGGCCCACGGCCTTGCCGCCGGCCCCGTTGATGTAGCCGACCATCTGCTTGTTGATGGAGCCGGCCAGCACCATCTCGACGATTTCCAGCGTCCTGGCGTCGGTGATGCGCAAGCCTCCGGCGAATTGCGATTGCACGCCGACCTTCTTGAGCATGGCCTCGATTTGCGGCCCACCGCCGTGCACCACGACGGGGTCGATCGCGGTCTGCCCGAGCAGCACGATGTCGCGGGCGAAATCGCGGGCCAACTGCTCCTCGCACATGGCGTGGCCGCCGTATTTGACGACGATGGTGGCGCCGTCATAGCGCTGCATATAGGGCAGCGCCTCGGCCAGGATGCGGGCCTGCTGGAACGGCGTCACCACCATGGGGAACTCCTTGGGCGAAATGGCTATTTAGCCGCCGCCGGGCCGCCGGGAAAGGCCTTTGCGGCGACGATGCCGCGGGAACGCCGCAACGCCCGGCACGTTATCCGAACAGAAGGCGCGTACGAGCGGCGTGCAAGAGCGATCACGGAACCGACAAGCCTCGCGAGACGGTTCCAGTTCGTCAGCTTCTCCCAAACAATACACGCGGCCCTCCGTACGTACCGATTATGGAGGTTAGACATGTCAATGACCTATTCTTCTGCGACGGCATCGGGCGAGGCCGCGACCTATGGCGGCTTTGTCGATGCACTTGGCGGTATTGCCGCGATCGTATTGGCGATCATCGGCCTGTCGGGAGTTCATCCCGAGGTGCTGGTGTCGATAGCGACGATCGTTTTCGGTGCCGCGTTGCTGATCCAGGGCGGCGCCATGCTCAGCGAGTTCGCAACCGACATGAGCGCTGAAGGAAGTTCGGCGGCGAGCGGCGGCGGCGTCTCCGCCTTGTTCCTGGTCGGCGTTGCCGGCATCGTGCTCGGCGTGCTGGCCTTGCTCGGCGTGCATGCCGCGATGCTGACGTCGATTGCGGTGATCGCGTTCGGCGCCGCGCTTGCCATCAGCAGCTCGTCTGTCTGGCACTTGTTGACGTCGCGGTCGATGGCGATGCAGTTCCAGGGGCGCCCCCCGATACTGCGCGCGATCGCCGCTGAGGTCGCGGCCGGCTCCGCGGTCATGCAGGGCGCCGGCGGCCTCGCCGTCATCGTGCTCGGCATCCTCGCGGTCTGCGGCATCTTCACCGTGCCGTTGACCCTGATCGGCCTCTTGGTGGCTGGCGCTGCCATCCTGCTGACCGGCAGCACGCTCAGCGGCACCATGGTCGGCTTCATGCGCACGACGACCACGGTGCAGACGCGGCCGATCGGCTGAACTGTCCAACGCACGCT
This sequence comes from Xanthobacteraceae bacterium, assembly GCA_030038995.1. Lineage (GTDB taxonomy): Bacteria > Pseudomonadota > Alphaproteobacteria > Rhizobiales > Xanthobacteraceae > BOG-931. The sequence continues at coordinate 47,723 of JASHQS010000082.1, read as the reverse complement.
TCGAGTCCGAAGCAAAAAACAACGGGCCGGCTGCGGGCTTCCCCCGCAGCCGGCCGCAGCTTTGCGTGGCCGCCGTTTCGCAGCAAAAACTGACTCTACCTTATCGGTTTTTGCGCCTCCCGGCGCTCCCGCAGCAACCGATGGATCGCCGCGCCCAGTTCGGCAATGCCGGCTCCCGTTGCGGCGGATGTGGCGAGCACCATGGGGTAGGCCGCGGGCCGCCGCGCCAGCGCCTCGTGCAGCGACGCCAAGCGGTCGTCGAGCGCGGCGGCGGCAACGGCGTCGCACTTGGTGAGGACGACCTGATAGCTCACTGCCGCCGCGTCGAGCGCGGCGAGGATCTGCGCGTCGGCCGGCATAAGACCGCGCCGCGCATCGATGAGCAGATAGACGCGCGCGAGCGTGGCGCGGCCGCGCACGTAATCGTGGATGAGCGTCGTCCAGGCGTTGATCTTGCTCCTAGGCGCTGCCGCATAGCCGTAGCCGGGCATGTCGACGATCACGAGGCGGTCGCGCCCGGCCTCGGTACCGGCGAAGAAAATCAGCTCCTGGGTCCGCCCTGGGCTCGCCGAGATGCGGGCCAGCGCCCGCCGGCCGGTGAGGGCGTTGATCAAGCTCGATTTGCCGACATTGGAGCGGCCGGCAAAGGCGATTTCCGGCCCGGCCACGGGCGGCAGCGCAGCCAGTGCCCCCGCCGCGGCGACAAACCGCCAATGCCCGGCAAACAGGCGGCGACCGTCCTCGATCTCGGCGGCCGAGAAGGCGCCGCTCGGCTCGGCCGCGCTGCTCACAGCGAACGCGCCGGCGCTGGGCTGGCGGCAAAAGCCATGGGCCCGCGGAACCAAAGCCGTCGGTTCCGGTTCTGCCAGTGACGAGGCGCGCTTATGCGATGACCGCGTCTGGAAAGCCGTGCCCAGACCGCGCCAGCCGTCTCGGTCCGGGAGGATGTCATGGAAGAGTGGTCGAGCCTGCGGCTCTGCGATGTCGTCAACCTGTCGCTCGCCGTGGTGCTGTTCTTCTCGCCCTGGCTGTTCGGCCTGTCCGGCGGCGCGCCATGGCAGACCGCCTCGATCGTCGGCCTCATCATCGCTGTGCTGTCGATTGCGGCGCTCGCCGCGTTTGCGGTCTGGGAGGAATGGCTCAATCTGCTCGCCGGTCTGGCGCTGATCGTAGCGCCTTGGCTGCTCGGCTTCCAGGACAGCCAAGCCATTACGATCGACGTCGCGATCGGCGTCGTGGTGGCGGTATTGGCCGCATTCGAGGCGTTCCTAGCGCGCGAGGCAGAAGTCGGAAGTCGGAAATCTGAAGTCAGAAATCTGAACTCGGAAATCTGAATAGGGAACCCGCGGTTTCGGACTTCTGATTTCTGATTTCCGATTTCTGACTTCCGACGTCGCCCTGATAGCGCGCCGCGGCGGCAACGGCGGAAATGCCGATGGCGCCATAGCGGCGGTCAAGCGCGGTGTCCTTCGCCTTCGCCTTCGCAGCAGCGGTTTTTTGGATTTGTTGCGCGGCCTTCGTGGCCGTTTCGGCAGCAGCGTCTCGCATTTTTCGAACCCGTCCCGTTGCCGTGGGTGATACCCGATAGCTAGTCGGCGAGTGCGGCGGAAAAACGCGGCAAATCGACCGCCGCGGTGACATTTCCGGTTCCGCCGCGAAGCAATGCCGGGGGGATGGTAAACGCCTCATGACCGGTCGTAGTAAACCCTCGCTTAATCGCTCTGTGCGACCCTGCCACCGTCACGGAAGTCTGTGGGTTGGTGCCGGCATTTCGCCCAGTTATCCAATGGAATCGGAGCAAAGTGCGGCATTCCTGCAACACTCCGGCCGGACCGTAACCGTTCAGACCGATCACGGCTGGCAAGGCGGCGGCGATTTCGCTAGATATCGCTGAATCGGACCTTTGGCGTAGCGGGTGGAACGGCGGTATCCCATGGGCATGCGCGCGATTATCTTCGTCATTGTTGGCCTGATGCTGGGCGGCTGCATGGAGGACACGCTGGCGCCGACGAGCGAGGCCGGCTGGACCGCACGCGACAAGCAATTGATGTCGAACCTGCCCTACGCGCAGGCCGCGATCCCCGAGGAGTTCAAACGCCACATCGTCAGTTACGACCGCAAGGAAGCGCCCGGCACGATCCTGATCGATTCCGACAACAAGTTCCTCTATTACGTGCTGCCGAACAACAAGGCGATCCGCTACGGCATCGCCGTCGGCGAGGAGGCGCAGGCCTGGAGCGGCATCGCCAAGATCGGCCGCATGGAAGAGTGGCCGGCCTGGGTGCCGACCGCCGGCGAGCAGCAACGGCTCGGGCCGTTCCCGGCTTTCGTCACCGGCGGCCCGCACAACCCGCTGGGCGCCCGCGGCCTCTATCTGTATTCCGGCGGCAAGGACACGCTCTATCGCATCCACGGCACCAATCAGCCGGAATATATCGGCCAGGCCATCTCGTCCGGCTGCATCCGCATGACCAACGAGGACGTGATCGACCTCTATAACCGGGTCAAACTCGGCACCATCGTGGTGGTGCTGGCGCCGCATAATGGCACGGAGCCGTTTGCCCCCCACATGGCGTCCGTGCCGAGCGTCGTGGACAACTCGTACTGAGCCGCCACGGTTTGGGCCTTCCGCAGATCGCAGTTGCGGCGCCGCTTTGTCGGCGCCGTTTGCGTTTAATTTTACTGCGTCAAAAGTCCGGAGTGCCCGTCGAGATACTGCCGGAAACGCGGCGCTCATGGGCCTGCCCTCTCCCCTTGCGGGAGAGGGCGACGCAAGCCGCGCAACAAACTCGGCTCGGTGAGGGGTTGCGGCCGCGACCCTCACCCGCTTTTGTTGTTGAACCGCCGAGTTGCCCTCTCCCGCAAGGGGAGAGGGCGCTATAACGCGCGCCGGGCTTTCTGACGCAGTAGGATTAAGACGAACCGCGCAGGCGAGTTGCAGGCGATCGCGCTACGCCGTCGATCGCAACGGCTTTCTCTGATCGACAAGAAATCAAACGCGGATCAATCCGCCGCAGACCACCGTCCGCCGACATGACGGCCCGCTATCACGCTCCCAGCCGCACCTGCACGATCTCCGGCGGCACGCCGAGCCGGGCCGGGATGATGCTGGTGCCGAGCCCGCCGGACACGATGATGTGCCGGCCGCCTTCGACGACGTGGCCGTAGGCATAGCGCGCGCCGAATTTCGACGGCACGAACAGCGGCCAAACGAGCGGCAGCCGGATCTGTCCGCCGTGGGTGTGGCCGGCGAGCGTGAGCGCGACGCGCGCCGGCACGCGCGGAAAAATATCCGGCTCGTGCACCAGGAGCACGACCGGATCGGCGGTGCGGATTTGCGCAAGCGTGCCGGGCAAATCGTCGACGCCGCGAAAGCGGCCGTGGCCGAGCGGATAGGCGAGCTGATCGCCGATGCCGGCAAGCCAGAATTTTCGGCCCGCCGCGCCGAGCCGCACCGCGTTGTTCTCGAGCAGCGGAATATGGGCGTCGGCAAGCGCGCGGCGTACCACGCCGACATGGTGCCACCAATCGTGGTTGCCGAGGATGGCCCAGACGCCGAGCGGCGCCGCGAGCCGCGCAAGCTCCGCCGACCACAATTCGGGCGCCAGGCGCTCGGTCGGAAAGTCGTACCAGGCGACATAGTCGCCGAGGAGCACGATGAGGTCCGATCGCAGCGCGTTGGCCGTGTCCACCACCTGGCGCACGTGCATCAACAGCATGTCGGGCCCGCCGGCATGCAGGTCGGCGATCACCGTGATGGAGAGCCGGCGCGCCGCAGGCCAGCCGCGCGGCGCCGGCGCGTAGCGGGTGACGGTGAGCCCCTGCGGCTCGACCGCCCCGGCATACACCGCGGTGCTGGCGGTCGAGACGCCGAAAAACGCGGTGCCGCCAAACACAACGCGCCGTCGTGTCAGGCGCCTGGTCGTGAAGGCTGACGGCGCTTCGGCGCGTTGCGGAGCCGCAGCGCGGCGCGGCGCCGGATCGTCGGGAAGCATGGGCTTCATGGATTTGCGTGGGCGCGCGATCAGCGCATCGTTATCACAGCGCGCCGGCGATAGCCGATCCAGGATCGGAGAAGGTTAAGACGCGGTTAAGACGCGCGCGGCGCTCGCGCGTGCGCACCGCCGCCGCCGTCATCAGGCGCCCTCGGCCGGTTCACGGTAGCGGATGACCTTCTTGCGCTCGCCGGCGCGCAGCATGGTCGACGCCGGCGTCACCGACAGGCTGACGGGCACGCCGCGGCGCGCCGTGCGCGCTACTTGTTATTCGATTTTGCATCTCGCTCCAGACGCAGCGTCCGCAAGCGATGCATATTCTTGACTGCCGCGTCGTGGCGCGCCGCTTCCTGCTTCAACGCTTCACTGATCTGGGCTTCTCGCTTCCGCGTGCGATCAAATGCAGTTTCCGCAACAGCACGCGCTCTCGTATCGGCCATAGATATCCCTAATGTGCCGGAGGACAAAAAATATGTAGGAAATGAAAGACGAATTTTCAAGCGCGCCCGGGATGGGCTGAGCGCGGCGAAGCCCACGCGGTCCGGAAATTCAAGACGTGGGCGACGCTTTGCGCCTTTGCCCCACGCTACGCTTGCTTCATGCGGAATTCGGCTGGTCGATTCCTCGTCGGGGCTCCTCGCGGAGCTTGTCATATTACGACCGGCCTGCGATCACATCGCTGGACTGGGACAGGCGGGGACGGGTCACGCCCGTCTTTCAGCCACGTCCCAGGAAGCGTGTCTGGAGCCGAGCGGCGGCGTTGGTTCGCTGCCCCGAGAGCCGCGGTGGAACGCCGGTAGGCGCGCGCGCCCCGCTGGCGCGAGCCGCACCCGTATGGTGCGGATTGGTGGGAAGGCGTCTGCCGGCGTTCCGCCTGCCTTGTTTTATTTGTTTTTTCTTCGTAGTTTTTTCTTCGTAGCCCGGGTTGAGCGCAGCGAAACCCGGGGCCGACAGTGAAGCCTGCAACGCCGCTCCCGGATTTCACTTCGTTCAATCCGGGCTACTTACTACATACTTGCGCCAAGCGTAATCGAGCCGAAGCCGGTTCTACCGGGCCGGCCATAAAAGAAGTTCGGCGTGACGCGATCTCGCTCGGCATCTTTTTTCCGTGCCGTGCCGCAAACCTCGGATGCGAAAAACCGCATCGCGAGAACGAGAACTCATACCTTCTCACCCGCGACCGCGGCGCGGTCGCGGGTGAGAATAAAGAGCGCATCCCAAGAACCCGAGGCCGGAGGATGTCGCAATCACCCCTGCGCGAGGCGCTCTCGCGTCACCCAATCCAACGTCTGGTCGAGGGCGCGGGTGAGGCGGTCGAACAAGGCATCGACTTCGGCGGCGCTGATGATGAGCGGCGGCGACAGCGTGATGACGTCGCCCGTCACCGAGCGCACGATCAAACCTTCCGCCTCGGCGAACGCCACCGCCCGCGCCGCGACCGCATGTTTCGGCGCGAACGCGCGCTTGGTCTTCTTGTCGGCGACGAGCTCGACGCCGCCAATGAGCCCGAGGCCCCGCGCGTCGCCGACCAAGGGATGCGCGTTGAGTGCGGCGAGCCGCGCCTGGAATTGCACGCCGCGCGCGGCGGCCTGTTCGACGACGCGGTCGCGCCCATAGATCTCGATGGCCTTGAGCGCCACCGCGGCCGACACCGGATGGCCGCCATAGGTAAAGCCGTGGCCGAACACGCCGATCTTTTCGCTCTCGGCGAGCAGCGCCTGGTACATGAGTTCCGGGATCATGACGCCGCCGATCGGCAGATAGGCCGACGACATCGCCTTGGCGATCGAGATCGCCTGCGGCCGGTAGCCGAGTTTTTGGCAGCCGAACATGGTGCCGAGCCGGCCGAAGCCGCAGATCACCTCGTCGTCGATCATGAACACGTCGTGCTTGGCGCACACCGGCATGATCTTCTCGAAATAGGTTTTTGGCGGCACGATCACGCCGCCGGCGCCCAGCACCGGCTCGGCGATGAAGGCCGCCACCGTATCCGGTCCCTCCTCGACGATCAGCGCGTCGAGCTCGTCGGCAAGCCGCGTGGCGAATTCCTCCTCGCTCTCGCCGTCGCGGGCGAAGCGGTAATGATGCGGGCAGCCGGCGTGCAAAAAACCCGGCAGCGGCAGGTCGAAGTCGCGGTGATTGCCGGGGAGCCCGGTGAGCGAAGCGGCGACCAGGGTCACGCCGTGATAGGCCTTGATCCGGCTCACGATCTTCTTCTTGCGCGGGCGGCCGAGCGCATTGTTGAGATACCAGACGAGCTTGACCTGGGTGTCGTTTGCTTCCGATCCGGAATTGCAGAAGAAGACCTTCGAGATCGGCACCGGCGCGATCTCCTTGAGCTTTTCTGCAAGCTCGATCGCCGGATCGTGGCTCTTGCCGGTGAACAGATGGGCGAACGGCAATTTGCGCAATTGCGCCGTCGCGGCCTCGACCAGTTCCTCGTTGCCGTAGCCGAGCGCCGTGCACCACAGCCCGGCCATGCCCTCGATGTAGGGCTTGCCGTCGCTGTCGTAGACGGTGACGCCCTCGCCGCGCTCGATGACCAGCGGACCGCTCGCGCGGAACGCCGCGAGATTGATGTAGGGATGGACCAAAGTCTCGACGTCGCGGGTCGCAAGGTTGCTCAGCGCCATGGCGGTTCCCTTCGCGCGCGGTATAGCACAGGCTTTAAGCTTGCCAATCCGCGTGCGAGCCCATCGCGGCGGGACGGCATGGCCGCGGCGCGCCGAACGTGCTTGAATCTTGTTCATGCGCAAAGGTGGCAAAGCGGCAAAATGGGCGGCGCGCAGCGAACGGTTGTCGGCGGCGCTGCGCGAAAATTTGAAGCGCCGCAAGGCGCAGGCGCGCGCGCGCGCCGCCGCGGCAACGCCCGATGAAAGCGCGGCCCCGGACGCGAACGGCGCCGGCGGCCGCCCGGAAGCGAAAAGTCCCGACTTTCGCCGCAATCGAAGCAACGAGTAGCCGGTCACGCACGTTACAAGGGGTGACAATGGATCGTATTCGCATCGTCGGCGGCCGCCGCCTGGAAGGCGCCATTGCGATCTCGGGGGCCAAGAACGCCGCCCTGCCGCTGATGATCGCGAGTCTGCTTACCAAAGATACGCTCATCCTCGACAACGTGCCGCGGCTCGCCGACGTGAGCCTGTTGCAGCGCATCCTCGGCAATCACGGCGTCGACATCATGGTCGGCGGCAAGCGCCCCGGCGGCAAGGTCGACGACGGCCAGACGCTGCACATCTCGGCCGCCGACATTGTCGACACCACCGCGCCCTACGAGCTGGTCTCGAAGATGCGGGCGAGTTTCTGGGTGCTGGCGCCGCTACTGGCGCGCATGGGCGAGGCGCGGGTGTCGATGCCGGGCGGCTGCGCCATCGGCACGCGGCCGGTCGACCTCCTCATCATGGCGATGCAGCGGCTCGGCGCCGCAATCGAGATCGACAGCGGCTATGTGGTGGCGCGCGCGCCGCGCGGCCTCAAAGGCGGCGAGATCGTCTTTCCCAAGGTCACGGTCAGCGGCACCCACACGGCCATCATGGCGGCATCGCTTGCCGACGGCACGACGGTGATCGAGAACGCCGCGCGCGAGCCGGAAGTCGCCGATGTCGCGCTGTGCCTCAACAAGATGGGCGCGCGCATTTCCGGCGCCGGCACCCGCCGCATCGTGGTCGAGGGCGTCGCCAAGCTCAATGGCGCGCGTCATGCCGTGCTGCCGGACCGCATCGAGACCGGCACTTACGCGATGGCGGTGGCGATGGCCGGCGGCGAGGTGCTGTTGCAGAACACCCGCGCCGACCTGCTGCAGGCCGCGCTCGACGTGCTCACGCGCGCCGGCGTCGCGGTGACGCCGACCAATCAGGGCATCCGCATCGCCCGCAACGGCGCCGGCCTTGACCCGGTCGAGGTCGCGACCGCGCCATTCCCGGAATTCCCGACCGACCTGCAGGCGCAATTGATGGCGCTGATGACGCGGGCGCGCGGCACCTCGCAGATCGTCGAGACCATCTTCGAGAACCGCTTCATGCACGTGCAGGAACTGGTGCGGCTCGGCGCCCGCATCCAGCTCCAAGGCGAGCGCGCCACCATCGAGGGCGTCGAGCGGCTCAAGGGCGCGCCGGTGATGGCGACCGACCTGCGCGCCTCGGTGTCGCTCGTCATCGCCGCGCTCGCCGCCGAAGGCGAGACGCTCGTCAACCGCGTCTATCACCTCGACCGCGGCTTCGAGCGGCTCGAGGAAAAACTCGGCCGCTGCGGCGCGGCGATCGAACGGCTGTCGGGGTAGCAAAAGATTACAGAGCCCGCTCGTCCCCGCGAAAGCGCATAGGCGCTAACATAGGCCTCTGTTTCCCGGATGCGGTGCAGCGCGAAGCGGTGCGCCGCTGATCCGGGACCGTCCCAGACTCCGCAACTTGTTACGATCCCGGGTCTGCAGCGCACCACTTCGCTGCGCTTCGTGCTGCGCTGCGCCCGGGAAACGCAGCTATGTTAGCGCCTATGCGCGAAAGTGGGGACCCAGTTCTGGATTCCCGCTTGCGCGGGAATGATGCGTAGATAACATATTGTTTTTCATAGATAAAAATAAAAAAATCGACTGTGTAGGCGTGGTGCAGGCGACTTGTGCGATTTCAAGGGGAATTGGGTTCTGCGCAAAGTCCGCGCATGGACCCCCGCCCGTCGGCGAGACTGGGCGAGGGGGAGCAAGAACAAAATCGGAGAGGATCTCTTTCCGCCCAATCTGGCAGCAACCTCCGCCTTCGCGGGGGGAGCGAAGATTGGGGGAGACCGATTTTGTTCTTGCTGGGGGTGCCAGGGCAGAGCCCTCGCACCCCCGATCGAACAAGACAAAGTTGTCGCGCAGCGCCGCCTTACCCTTGCGCGCGGGATGGAAGCCGCATGGCGTGCGCCGCTGTGGCGCTTAGTAGGAGTGTTCGTAAGAACGAAGCTTGCTGGCAGAGCTTCTACCCAGCCGACTAACCGGTGCCGGTGATGAATCGGCTGAGAGCGTTGCGTCGAAGGTCTCGGCCGCCCTGGCCGCTGCCGATGAGACGTTGCGGGCGTTGTAGGGCGCGCGCATCGCGTCTTTGTCTCGGCGACGTCATATTGCTTCGACGCCCCATGACTTAGCTTCGCGTACGGTGCTCGCATGGGGCGAAATTCACGAAGCGTAGGTAGTCTGGTCACTCCATTTGGGCTAAGATGCTCTCAGTGTGGCGTTAAGGCGGGAACAATGGACATCATCGCGGAAATTCGCTCGGCGAAGGAGATTTCCGAGGCACTCGGCTGCATCGTGCGCGGCTTTGGCGCCGACACCGGCACGCTGCATCTCTTGGAGGAAGACGGCCTCCTGCATCTCAAGGCGCTGAGCGGGCACTTTCCACCGCCCGTGCTCGCGATCATCCAGAAAATTCCAGTCGGCAAGGGCATGGCCGGCCTTGCCGTCGAGCGCGCGCAGCCGGTCGATGCCTGCAACATCCAGACCGACAGCAGCGGCGACGTGCGTCCCGGCGCCAAGGCGACCGGCATGGAGGGAGCGATCGTGGTTCCGGTGTTCGATGGCGCGCGCGTAATAGGCGCGCTCGGCATCGCCAATCGCGGCGAGCGCAATTTCAGCGACGCGGAGAAGACCGCGCTGATTGCGGCCGGTCGCGCCCTCGCCGCACGCTAGAGCCTGATCCGGAAAAGTGGAAGCCGGTTTTCTGTAAAGATCATGTTCCACCGAAAAAGCTATTCGATCAACATGCGCTCCTTGGTGCGCTTTCCCTCGATCCGCGGCTCCTGGCCGCCGCGCAACACCGAGTTTCCCTCGAACAACGTGCGCTGATCGATCGCCGGCGGCGAAAGCCAATCGCTTTCCGCCATCTGGCCGCCGGCCGTAAAAGCCTTCAGCGCGTTCTCGTAGGTCACCCTCCGGATATGTTCCTCGGCAATGCCGCGCTCGCGCATAAGCTGCGCAGTTTTCGGCACAGCGAGCGGATCGGACACGCCCCAATCGGCGCTCGAGTTGATGAAGATGTGCTCGGAACCATAGCGGCGCACAATCTCCACCATCCGCTCATTGCCCATCTTGGTGCCCGGGTAGATCGTAAACCCGGCCCAGAAGCCGCGATCCAGGACCTCCTGTGCCGTCTCTTCGTTGTTGTGGTCGACGACTACTCGATCCGGCGCCAGCTTGTGCTCGATGCAGACGTCCATTGAGCGCGACGTGCCGCGCTTCTTGTCACGGTGCGGGGTGTGTATCTGCACCAGCATATTGAGCTCCTTGGCGAGCTCGAGCTGAGCGCGGAAATACTTATCTTCGGCCGGCGTTTGCTCGTCGTAGCCGATCTCGCCAACCGCGACCACGCCCTCCTTGAGCAGAAAGCGCGGCAGAATCTGCATGACTTCCTCGGCGAGGCGCTCGTTATTCGCCTCCTTGCTGTTGAGGCCGATGGAACAATAGTGGCGGATACCGAATTGCGCGGCGCGGAATCGCTCCCAGCCGACCAGGGTCGATAGATAGTCGATATAGCTTCCAACGGAGGTGCGCGGCTGGCCGATCCAGAAAGCCGGCTCGATGATGGCGACAACGCCCGCTGCGGCCATCGCCTCATAATCAGCGGTGGTGCGCGCCAGCATGTGGATGTGGGGATCGATATACGTCATGTGACGCTCCTTCATCTTTGTCTACATTTCAGGTCGGCGCGGAATGCTTGGCCGCAAGTGCGTCCCAACTGATCCTGCCGCCGTGAACAGCGGCGGCAAGATCTGGATCGCGGCCGAGAATGCTCGCGGCGTCGCGATGCGGACTTTCCCGAAGCGCCAGCGCCGCAGCCTGGCGCTCGACCGGTCCGCCATTGTCAAGCACGCGGGCGAGATCGTCGACGGCGGCCTTGTCGGCGTGAGGTCCCACACCGCGCCAAAGCTCATAGCTGACCGTTCTGCCGGCCGCCCAGCGCTCATGCGCGTAGTCGCAGAGCATGTGGGTAAGGTCCGGATTCCAGCGCCGCTCCAGGCCTTCGATGGGATACAGCGTGCTGCCGATAAATAACGCCTTCACCACCATCTGATTCCAGCGGTGCTCGTCGAATTGCTCGGCGGGATACGGATTGTTATGCGCCACCGCCTCGAACACCGCCTTCATGTTGGTGCGCAGCCCCTCTCCAGCGCGCTGGACGTAACGCGGCTGCTCGGGATAGAGCGGCAGTCCACGATAGAACGCTATCAGCTCGCCGACGTCCGCCGTCGCAAACATCTGCTCAAGCCGCTCGGCAAAACGCGTAGGCGATCCGCCAGCGGCGAGCAGGAGAAAGATGCGGGCGGCTTGGTCCAGACTCCAGCCGGCTGGGCGCCAACCCGGCCGCGTCGCTTCCGCCGCTGCAATGTCCGCCGCAGAGAGAGCGAGATCCGCCTTGCCGATGCGGCGATGCACAAGGCTGATCGCCAGGAACAGTGCACGATCGGTTTCGGCGCCGCCGACCGCCGCCGCTTGTGCCTCCAGCCAGCCGGCCGCATCGCCAGGTAATTGCCGGCGCAGCCAGCCTTGCAGCAACTGTGCGGGCGTTGGCATCTCACGTCCCCGTGATAAAGCGCTGGAAGAAAAGCGTGAGCAGAAAAGCGGCAACAGCGACGGATGCAAGCAGCGCGAGGCCTTGTCCCGCCATGAACAGCCCATCGAGCAAGCTGATGCCGGCTATCAGGAATATCATAGCATGCGGAATGTCGCAAGCGCCCGGGCGAAATATAAGGAACAGAGCGAAGATGACGGTTGCCAGCAAAAGAACATAGAGAGCAAGCGCGGCGCCGCCCGCGGTTGCGAATGGCAGACCGTAGGCGAAGGGTGCGGCGAGAAAGAGAAGCGGCCAGAGATTCACGAGGCGCCGCAAGCTCTCCTGCTTGGCGACATAAGTGAGGCCGATGAGATAGCAAAGGGAGACGATGGCGGCGAGCAGCAGGCGCTCGGGCAGCGTCCCCGCGACCGCGAGGCCGGCGATCAGATAGACCATGAGGCGGCAAAGCCCCATCAGGAACGGGCCCACGGGATTTGCTTTGTGCCAGCTGTCATAGAGCACGATCACCGCCGCCAACAAAGCGCCAGCCGCCGGCGCCCGCCAGCCAGTGCCTGCAGGCACGCCGTAGCCGACGACAAGGAGAAGGACGAAGCCGGAGGCAAGAAGGCCAAAACCGTAAGCAAAGACAGTCGTCGCCGTCACGTCGCCCGCCGGGATCGGACGATCCGGCCGATTGCGCCGGTCAAATTCACGATCGAATGCGTCATTGAGGAACATGCCGGCAGTGTAGAAGAGCGACAACGAAGCAAGAAGGAGCATGGCCGGCCATACCGTGACCACCGCGCCCGAGAGCACGATACCGGCAAGCACGTTCGTCCATACAGTAGGAAGGTTGGATATTCGCCCTAATCGCAGCGCCGCAGACCAACTCATGCGGCCGTTTGCCGACCGACCCATCGCAGCTCTTCCAACAAACTCGTGGAAGGCGAACGGCAGAGGCATTAGACGCCTCCTGGGCACGCTACTTTTTGTTCTATTTGTATGCATCACGAGTCTATCATCCTCGTGCTAAATTGCCAAGCAACGACGGCTCGTCAAAGAGATGAGCCAGGATCAGCGTCTTGACCTCGGTCGCCGCGAGCGGTCCCGGCGGAAGCAAAGTGGCGTCGGAACTGATGAGTACCGGCCCGTCCGCTGCATCGTCGGTCGGTCGCCCATGCGAGCCTTTCACCAGGCTCGCGTCGAGCGGGATCACGTCCATCAGTGTGCGCAATCCGAGCGCTCGCTTCGCCAGACGCCAGCCGATGCTGAGCTTGGGAAAGCGGATGGCAGGGTCAAGAAAAAGTTCCACCGGGTCGTAGCCGGGTTTGCGGTGGATATCGACGGTGCACGCGTAGTCGGGGGCTTTTGCGTCGTCAAGCCAATAATAATAAGTGAACCAGCTGTTCGCGCGCGCGAGCGCCACAAGCTCGCCCGAGCGCACGTGATCGAGGCCGAATTCCGGCTTGGTCACATCGTCGAGCACGCGCTCGACGCCGGGAAGTGCCGCGACCAGCGCCTTGACTTCCGCAACGCGGTCTTTGGCGGCCACGTAGATATGCGCGATCTGATGGTCGGCGACGGCAAAGGCCGTAGAAGCGCCGGGGTCGAGTTGCTCACGCTGGAGCTCCTCGCGCACCACAACGAGACCGGCGCGGCGAAGCGCGCGGTTGATGTCGACCGGATTGCTCACCGGCGTGATGCCATATTCGGACAGCACGATGATGCGCGCGCCGTCGCGCTCCGCGTCTTCGATAATCTCGCCGCAGAGCCCGTCCACCTCGCGCAAATCGCGCACGATTTGCGGAGCGGTGGGGCCGAGACGCTGGAGCACGTAGTCGAGATGCGGTAAGTAGATGAGCGTAAGCGTGGGCTTGCGCTCGCGGCGAACGTAAAGCGCGCTGCGCGCGATCCACTCGCTGGCCACGATGCTGGTCGCCGGCCCCCAGAAGCTGAACAGCGGAAAGCGGCCGAAGCGCGCGGTGAGCTCGTCGCGCAATTCACCCGGCGCCGTGTAGCAATCGGGAATCTTGCGGCCATCGGCGGGGTACATCGGACGCGGCGTCACGCCGATATCCGCCGCCGCGTACATATTGTACCACCAGAACATATTCGCACAGGTGAAGGAGGCATCGCGCCGCCGCGCCGCCTCCCAGACGCGCTCGCCCGCGACCAACCGATTCGACTGGCGCCAGAACATCACCTCGGAGAGATCGCGGAAGTACCAGCCGTTGGCGACGATGCCATGCTCGCGCGGCAGCAGCCCGGTCAGGTAAGTTGTCTGGACCGGGCAGGTCACCGCCGGAACGACGGTCGCGAGCTGCCGTACAGAGCCGGTTGCCGCCAGCCGTTGCAGGGCCGGCGTGTCGGAACCGATCATCCGCGGCGTCAGTCCCACGACGTTGATGACGATCGTCGGGTGCATGAGGGTTCGAACCAGACCGTCCTATTTCTTCAGCGAGCGCACATAGGCCATGACGTGGAGGATCTGGTCCTGCGTCAGGCGCTTGCCGAAGGGTTGCATGGCCCCCGTACCGCCGCCATAGATGATCTCGAACATGCCCTTGTCGGTGGTGAACCGCGGGTAATGATGGCTGTCGCCGATCAGGCTCGGGCCGATGCGGCCACTACCATCGGGCATGTGGCAGGCTTGGCAATAGGTCTCATAAAGTTCCTTGCCCTGCGCGACCGCCTGGGCGTCGCCTTTATAGGGGTCTTCACCGGTGTCGTAGAATTCCTGCACGCCTTCGGTGATTTTTTCGCCCGGCAGAAGCTTGATTTCGAGCGGACTGTTGTCGAGCGGACTGGTGAATTGCGGCACGCCCGCAGCCTCCGCGGCAGCGATAAGTAAAATCATAGTCGCCAAGATCGACGGCGAACGAAAACAGCCATGCGCCATCGGCGACCGAAGCAAACGGCCAAGTATGCTCATGGATTTCATAACTTTTCTGGCTCGGCGGCCCGCACGGAGCCAATACCGTTGAGCTGGATGTGGTTGCCGCGGGCGCAGCACTTGACCGATGCACCCGCGGGTTACGAAAGGCGATGCGCCAATGCGGCGATCGCAACTACTTCAGTGTCTTCGCCACTTCGGCGCCCGGAGGCACCTTGTCGGCTTCCACCACGCGCCACAGCGCGCCGACCGGGTTGGCCAACGGACCTTGGTCGGCGGTGTAGAAGCAGTAGCAGTTGGTCGCCACGACGGTCCCATCTTCCATGATGTTCCCGGACGTGAACTGGAGCTGAGTTTGCTCGAGCTCCTGCAGCACCCATTTCTTGGCGCCCTTGTCCCAACCGATGCCCCAGAGCCGACCGGTGCACCAGTCGCCGGCAAGATAAGCGCCATTCAAACCGGCGTAGTTGGCAACGCCAAGTCCAATCACCGCACAGCCGAAGCCGGTCTTCTCCTTTGGAGCGCCGGGATAGGGCTGTTCATGCGGGTAATTGGCGACCGGCAGAACGCCGACTTGGGGACAGGTCGTGTTGGGGCCGGTAATCGGGAAGCAGTGCGCTCCCGCATTCAGCGACCAGCCGTAGTTCTCGCCGCCCTTACTTGTATGCGGTTGCCAGAACACGTTCTCCCAACTGTTCTGACCAACGTCGGCGATGAAAAGATCGCCGCTCTTCTTGTCGAAGTGGAACTGGTAGGGATTGCGCAAACCGTACGCCCAAATTTCCGGCTTGGCGCCGATCTTGATTTTCGAGAATGCCTCTTCGGTCACGCCGAACAGGAACATGAGCCGGTTCGCCTGGGCGGCGTTGAACGGATTGTCGGCCGGCACAAGGTACGGAATGCTGTCGTCCGGCACATGCACGTTGATGCGCAGAAGCTTGCCCCACCAGACATGGATGTCCTGCCCAGCATTGAGCGGATCGCCTTCCCAGCCGCCGTCGCCGCGGCTGATATAGAGATAGCCGTCGGGACCGAATTGGATCATGCCACCGTTGTGATTGTAGTAGGGCTGCGGGATGAGCATCACGACCTTAGCGGTCTTCACAACCTGTTCGGTAGAGACCACGTCCGGATTCTTCGGATCGACGGTGACGCGCAAGATAACGCCGGCGCCATTGAACGGCAGTGAAGAATAATGGACGTAGAAGTAACCGTTCTTCTTAAAGTCCGGATCGAACGCGATCGACCATAGACCCTGCTCGACGAAACCGGTCTGCACATCGTTGCCGAGTGGATTGATCTTGGTCAAATCGAGGAACGGCTTATCCAGTAGCTTGCCGTCTTTGGTGACGATGCGCACTCGGCCGACGCGCTCGCAGACGAAGATGCGGCCGGTGCCGTCGAACGCCGAGGCGACACCGACCGGATCGTGCAATCCGTCGGCGATCTTCACCAGCGCAACTTTGGGATTGCCGGGCAAGTGACCGCCCGGATAGGCAACCTGATTCCGCTGTGTGGGAACGGTTTGCGCGCCGGCCGCGGATGCGGCAAAGCAGATCACCGCCGCGGCGGCGATGCCAGTAATAACTCGCATGGATTCCCTCCCGATAGGATTACTTTCTCAGTCTCAATGCTGTCAGCGCTGATTGTCTGGTGCTCACCTCCCTGCGCTCGCGGTCATTTTTCCAGCCGCACTTTATGCCATCAACCGTGGCGGTGAAACCGAAATCTGCCAAGGCAAGCGCGTAACTCTGTTTGCGCTAAGCCCTTGATCTGGCACGATCTGAGTAGGGGCTGTGCATGAATCATGATGTAGAAATTGATAGCAATGTCAATCGCTTAGTAAAAAGACATCCAGCCGCTTTCGCGGGAATGAGCGAAATTCACGTGAGGGCGCCTTCGCCACTCTCACGCCCCGAGCTCGCGCATGATGCGGTAGAGCCGCGACTGGCCTTCGAAGCCGATGCCGGGCCGGTCGGAGAGTTTCAGATAGCCGCCAGCGAGCTCGGCGTCGTCGGCGAAGCCGCCGAACTCGCCGAACACGCCCGGATAGGATTCGGCGCCGCCGAGCCCGAAGCCGGCGGCGATCGCAAGCGACATCTGGTTGCCGCCGTGCGGAAACAACAAGCGGCGCGGCCAACCGTGGCGTGCCAGCATGTCCAGCGTGCGCGCATATTGCACGATGCCGTAGGCCTGCGGCGGATCGACCTGGATCACGTCGTTACGCCCAGGTTTGAGGCCGCCGAAGCGCACCAGGTTTTCCACGTCCTGCGTCGAAAACAAATTCTCGCCGGTGGCGAGCGGCGCCTCGTAGACCGCGGCGATCTCGGCAAGCAGCGCAAAGTCGAGCGGATCGCACGGCTCCTCGAACCAGCGCAGGCCATAGGGCGCAAGCCCGCGCGCGTAAGCGAGCGCTTCGTCGCGGCCGAACTTCGAATTGGCGTCGACCGCAAGCAGCGCGCCGTTCGGCAGGATCGAGCGCACCGCCTCGACGCGGGCGAGATCGTCGGCGAGCCTCATGCCGCCCACTTTCATCTTCACCATCGTGCAGCCGGCATCGAGGTGGCGGCGCATCTCGTCCTGCAAATCCTTGGTGGTCTTGCCCGGCGCGTACCAGCCGGCGCCGACATAGCAGAAAACCTTGTCAGCGATCCGGCCGCCATTGTAGCGCTCGGCCAGGAGCCGATGCAGCGGTTTTGCGGCGATCTTGGCGACGGCGTCCCAGACCGCGATCTCGATGGTGCCGATGCCGATCGAGCGCTCGCTATGGCCGCCGGATTTCTCGTTCCGCAGCATCGCGGCAAGGATTTTTCCCGGATCAAAATTATCGCCGCTCTCATCGAGCAGCGACTTGGGCGCGGCGCGCAGGATGCGCGGGATGAAGCGCGCCCGCATCGACGCGCCGCAGGCGTAGCGGCCGGTCGAGTTGAAGGCGAAGCCGATCACTGGTTTGCCATCGCGCGGCACATCGGTGATCAGCGCGACCACCGACGTCGTCATCTCGGAGAAATCGATGCTCGAATTGGCGAGCGATGATTTCAGCGGGATTGCGGTTTCGCGGATATCGACGATGCGCATGGGCTGTCCTCCCACCGACCCTTTGCTATCATTGCCGCTCGACGCGGCGGAGTAAACCGCAACAAGCGCAAGGGGCTTATACGATGACAGCGAAAAAGATCACGCGCGACGACCTGCGCGCCGCGGCGGAGAAATACAAGAACTGGGGCAAATGGGGGCCGGACGACGAGATCGGCACGCTCAATTACACCAGCGCCGAGGACATCGTCGCCGCGGCGCGGCTGGTCAAAAAAGGCAAGGTGATCTCGCTGGCGCTCAATTTCGACAATAGCGGCCCGCAGGGCGGCAAGACCAATTACCCTGCGCTTGGCCGCATCAACCCGCTGCACACCATGCTGCGCACCGGCACCGACGCCTATTCGGGCGTGCTCGACAAGCGCGGCATCCGCGCCGCCGACGACATGGTGGTGATCCCGCTGCAATGCGGCACGCAATGGGACGGGCTCGGCCACGTGTTCTACGAGAACAACATGTGGAACGGCTACGATTGCCGCGAAGTGTCGTCGTTCGGCGCGCAGAAGTGCGGCATCGAGAAGACCAAGAACAAGATGGTCGGCCGCGGCGTGTTTCTCGACGTGGCGCGCGCGCTGGGCAAGGAATTTTTGGACGACGGCTACGGCATCACCTGCGACGACCTCGATCTCACGGCAAAAAAGCAGAACGTGGAGTTCAAGCGCGGCGATTACATCGTCGTGCGCACCGGCCAGATGGAGCGCTGCCTCAAGGCTGGCAGCTGGGACGGCTATCCGGGCGGCGACGCGCCGGGCTTCGCCTTCGAGACCTTGGAATTCGTCGCCGGCACCGAGCTGGCGGCGCTCGCGTCGGATACCTGGGGCTGCGAGGTGCGGCCCAACAACACCGAGGGCGGCATCAACCAGCCCTGGCACTGGATCACCATCCCGATCATGGGCATGACCATGGGCGAGATCTTTTATCTCAAAGACCTCGCCGAGGATTGCGCCGCCGACGGCGTTTACGAGTTTATGTTCGTCGCGCCCGCCATCCCGATCACCGGCGCGGTCGGCTCGCCCACAAATCCGCTGGCGATCAAATAAGATCGTCATTCCGGGACGCGGGCGAAGCCCGCGGGCCCGGAATCCATAACTACGGCACTTTCAGAATTTGCACGGCGGTCGCGATATCAAAGCGACTGTGATTATGGATTCCGGCACTCGCTTCGCTCGGCCGGAATGACGGCCTTCTCAATGCTTCGGCGCAAACCTGACGCCGGTCCAGAACGCTATGGCGGCGAGTGCGGTGATCACTGCGGCAAAGATGATGTGCGCGTCGAGCGGGCCGAGATGCGCCGAGAGCAAGCCGATGCCGATCACCGGCACCGAATTGCCGGCGAACAGCGCGATCAGATAACTCGACACCGTCTCGCTGCGCCGGTCGGCGGGCGCGATGCGGTTGACGATTTCGAGACTGCCACGATAGCCGAGGCCGCCGGCGATGCCGCCAAGCGCCGCAGCACCGAGCAGGAGCGGCAGCGAGCGCGCCAGCTCGGCGCCGACCAGAAGCCAGACGCTCGGCGGCAGCAGCACCAGCGCGGTCAGCATGGTGGCCTGGCTGGGCAGGCGGCCGGCGGACAGGATCGTCAGCGCGGCGACGCCGAACAGCGCGCATACCACGATGCCCGAGATCGCCGGCGCGCTCAGATGCAGACTTTCGCCGAGCAGGTTCGGAATGAGCGCGCTGTAAAAGCCGATCAGCGAGAACGTGGCGAAGCCGGTCACCGCGGGCGAGAGAAATTGCAGCCGGATCGGCGGTGGAATGCCGACGCGCGGCTTGAACGACGCCTCGGATAGGCGAACCGGATCGGCGACCGTCTCGGGCGCGAAACAAATGCCAATGGCGCTGGCGCCGAGTAGCACAAGAAAAACGTAAAACGGCAGGCGCAGCGGCCAGAAGGCGAATTGCGCCAACAGGCCGCCGAGCAGAGGTCCGGCGGCGCAGCCGAAAAAGTTCGCCGCCGCTGCGATCCGCGCCGGCGCGCCGGCGCCGTTGCCGGCATAAAGCTCGGCGATCCAGGCGGTCGCCGCGCCAGCAGCTAGGCCGGTGCAAAAGCCGCTCAGCCCACGGGCCACGAACAGCCACAGCGCGCCCGTTGCGAACGCAAACGCCAGCGCGCCGCCGCTGCCGACGGCGATCGCCGGCAGGCTCGCCTTGCGCCGGCCGATCTGGTCGGCCAAGCGGCCGAAGAACAACAGCGCCACCACGTTGCCCAGCACGTAGGTCGCGTAGATCAGCGTCAGCGTCACACCGGAAAAGCCGAACGCCTGGCGGAACAGCGGATAGAGCGGCGTCGGCAAAATCGCGCCGACGAACATCACGCCGAGTTCGAAGGCGACGAGGGCGAGCGCGATATTGGCGTGCGCCGGCGATAGCTTGGCCTTTGGCATGCAACGCAACGTATGCCGCCACGCCACAGCGCACCACCCGATTTCCGCATGATTGCCGCCATGAAACGGCAGATGGTCTTCAGGAACCGTTCGAGCGCCCTGATTGCGCTTTGTGTTTCATCGATTACATTTGTTGCATCGTCATTGCGATCGAGGCAGAACCGCCATGGACACCCACACCGACACCAAGCAATATCCGGTCAGCCACACCGACGCGGAGTGGCACAAGATTCTCTCGCCCGAGCAGTACCGCATCATGCGCGAGCACGGCACCGAGCCGCCAGGGAGCTGCGCGCTCAATTACGAGAAACGCGCCGGCACGTTCTATTGCGCCGGCTGCAGCCAGCCGCTGTTTAAGTCGAAGCGAAAGTTCGAGAGCGGCACCGGCTGGCCGAGCTTCAACGATCCGGAGCCGGGATCAGTGGAGACCTCGACCGACCGCAGCCATTTCATGGTGCGCACCGAGGTGCATTGCAGCCGCTGCGGCAGCCATCTCGGCCACGTCTTCGAAGACGGCCCGCCGCCGACGCACTTGCGCTACTGCATCAACGGCGTGGCGATGAATTTCAAGCCGGAGTGAACGCTCAGGGTGCCGCCCTAATGCATCGGCACGGCAAAATCCTGCATCACCGAGGAGCGCACGACCCGCGCCTTGCGCGTGGTCGGCGGCGTGTTGCGGCTTCTGCCGACAAAGCGCGGCACGCCGGCGGTGATGACGGCGCCGATCGCGGCGATGTCGCCGTGCTTGATGGCGGCGAGCGCGGTGTCCTGGGTGCCGCCGCCCGGCGCGTCGATGAGCACGATATCGGCGGCGCGGCCGGGGGCGATGAGTCCGGAATCGAGATCGTAGACGCGGGCGTTGTTGCCGGTCGCGGCGCAGACGAATTTTTCTGCCGGCATGTCGGTGAGGCTGGCGCAATGGGCGATGGTGTAGAGCATGCCGAGCGGCATGACGCCGGTGCCGGTCGGCGTATCGGTGGCGATGAGGAAGCGGTCGAAGGCGCCGTGCTCGTCGGCAAGCCGCGCGCAAAGGAGCGTGGTGCGCAGATTGCCGGCGGTGCAGACCTGCAAGGCGATTTCGCTTTCGGTGATGACGCGCTCGAAATCGCGGTCCGGCATCGCGGTCGGCCCGCCGTTGATGTGGAACGAGACGTGCGGGCGCATGGCGAGCAGATGATCGCCGGTGATGGCGGCCGAGCCCGGGATCGAGGCGCCGCCGGTATGGCAGGTGGTGATAAGGCCCGCCGCGTTGGCGTCGCGCACGAGCGGCACGTAATCGTACGGCGTCTTCACCGCGCCGAAACCGGCCTTGGCGAGCCGCACGCCGTTGACCGCAAGCTCGGCGAAATCGGCAGCCTTGAGTCCCGGCTCGAGGATCACCGAGCCGGCGAGGACGCGCATGCCGCCCGGCCGCCACGTGGCGAAGCAGCGCTGCGCCGCCAGCGCCAAGGCCTTGACGCCCTCGCGATCGCTCGGCCGGCCGGGCACGTGCACCTCGGAAGCGGAAATCGCGGTCGTGGTGCCGCCGTGCAGATAACTTTCCAGATAGCCGACCGTGCGCTGCCGCGGCGTGTAATCGCCGAAGGTGACGTGGACGTGTGAATCGATGAGGCCGGGAATCGCCGTCATGCCGCCGGCGTCGATCACCACGTCGGCGCTCTCGACCGCGGCGGCCGCGGCGGTGCCGACGTGGGCGATGCGCTCGCCGTCGCTGACGAGAGTGTCGCCCTCAACGAATGGCGCGCGCCAGTCGCCGGAAACGATCCGGCCGAGATTGACAATCGCGACTTTCACTGTTGCGCTCCCTGTGCGCTGCGCATGCGCGCGAGCCTAGCGCGAATTGCATGGCGGCGGAATGCCGGGTCGGAGTTTGCCCGAATCACGCGCCTACGAGTGAGCGCGATGACGGCCTTGATCGCTGCAATACCGCAAGCGTGATCGGTATCATATGCACGCATGCGGACGGCTGCTTGATCTTCGGTTGTACCGTGATAAGCTTTCATGCGGCGGAAAGCGGCCTTGGCCGACGGGGGCAGACATGACTGAGGCGTCCTTGCCTGCATCTCGTTATGCCGCAGGCGAATTTCGCGTCGGCCGCGTCCTTTCTCGAACCTTCTCGGTGCTGTCGCGCAATCTGTTGCCGTTTTGCGTGGTGACGGCGATCGCCTATCTGCCCTTTCTCCTGATCTTGGGAGAGCGGGGCCAACGCATGGCGCCCGGCCGCGCTGCCTTACTGGTCTTCCTGATTTTGCTGCTCTGGATGGTGCTGTATGCGCTGAGCGAAGCCATCGTTCTGTTCGGCGCCTTCGAGGATATGCGCGGCCGGCCGGTCAACATAATGGCATCGGCCCGGGTCGGCCTGAGCCGGCTTCTTGCGGTCATGGGCGTTGCGATCCTGGTGGGGCTTTTCACCGTGCTCGCCGCGTTCCTCCTTGTGATACCCGCTTTCATCGTGATGACGATGCTGTTCGTTGCCATGCCGGCGTGCGTCGTCGAGCGGTTGGGCCCAATGCAAAGCCTGCGGCGCAGCCGGGAGCTGAGCAAAGGCCAGCGCTGGAAAATCTTCGGCCTGTGGTTTCTGGTCGCCATCATCGTCGCGATTGGAAGCAACTTGGCGACCCTGGTCGGCTCTCGAATCGGCGGCGTTGGATTCTCGCTGTTACTCGATCTGATCTGGAACGCGCTGGCCGGCGCTTTCAACGCCATCATGGTGGTGGTGGCCTATCACGATCTGCGCGTCGCCAAGGAAGGCGTCGATACCGACCAGATCGCGTCGGTATTCGACTGAGCGCAAGGCCCAATGCTTTGTGTCACGCGGTGCCGGCCGGCTGCGTGTATTTGTCGGGCTTGGTCTTGCCGAAGAGCTGTTCGCGCTCCAGATAGGCGCGCTCGGCGGTATAGAAGTCGCGCAGGAACGTCGTCACGTCGCGGCGCGAGACCGGTTCGCTCCAGCCGATCTTGCGGCAGATCTTGTCGCAGACCTCATCGAGCACCCGCACGGTCTCCGCATTGTGCGGACGCCGCAGCAGTTCTTCCAGAACCTGCAGTTCGAACGCGCCGTAAGCCTGCAGCTGCGGCGCGGTAAAAGCGAACTGCATCGCCCGCTCGACCAGATCGCTCGACAGCGCCAGATGCGGCAGCGCGATGACCATGGTGCCGGCGATCAAGTCGCCGCCGCGCATGCGGCCGCGGTTGATCGCCGGCAGCGCGGCAAAGAACAACAGCCAGACCCCGAGCGAAAGTTGGCTCCAGTCGATCGCTCCGCCCGATGAGCGCCCGCCCTCCAGCAGGATTCCCAGCGGAATGAACATTTCGATCTCCCGCGTGAGATTGCGCGCGATCACGGCGGATGCCGTCAGCGGCCCGCCGCGGCGATCGATCACGCGCAGCCCGACGACGCGCTTGCCCGGGGTGGCGCCCTGCCACGCCAGCTCGAAATAGATGAAATAGAGGTTGCGGACGAGAAAGCCGAGAAACAGCGCTATGGCAATGGCGACCAGGTTGCCGCGCATGGCGCCGATCAACGCAAAGATCGGCAGGTAGATCGCGAGCGTCAGCAGCGTCCAGATCGCAAAATCGATGGCGAACGCGGTGAGGCGTTCGCCGTAATCGGCGATCTCGACGCTGATCGGCACCCCCTCGGGGGTGATGATCTCGCGCTTCTGCCGGCGAGACTCTTCGAACACTCGCGCGGCCTGCGCGGATCCGGCCGCCGGCGCGCGGGCCGGAGAATTTCGTCCGGAAAAATCCCGCGCCGCGTTCATTGCCGCACGCTCCGGCCGCAGCAGCTGAAATAGACGAGCCACAACGCCGCCATGCCGAGCCCAACGGCAAAGCGCGCAGGCGTGCTCGCCACCAGTTGGCGGACGCCGCCTTCGAGAATCCCGGCCACGAACAGCATCAGGATTGCCCCGACGGCCATCTGCGCCGCTTGGCGGCCGTGCAAGGCAAGATTCTGCAGACGCGCATATCGGCCGGGGAACAGGATCTTGTCGGCGATCACCAAGCCGCCCGCCGCGAGCAGGATGAGCGCGCCGAGTTCGGTCGTGCCATGAATCGACAACCAGCCCAGGCACGCGATCGTCAGGCTGCGATCGAAATGCAACGCGATGAATGCGCCCAGCGACAAGCCCTGATAAACGGTGAGCATCAGCGTCGGAATGCCGGCGGCGAGCCCGAGGCCGAAGCACATCAGTCCGATGAGCGTATTGTGGCTGAACAACACATTGGCGAAAACGCCGAACGCTGCGGCCGCGCCCGGCCACGGCGCGAACAGTTCCCTGGCACGCAGCTCCGCCGCGGTCGATGCCGGCCCCCGCCCGGCCGCCAAATCCGCGGGCATCAACGAGGAAAACCAGGCCTCGTCGTGCACCGTCAAAATAAAGCCGGCAGCGATGCCGACCATGAGCGCCGTTGCGGCGATGAGGATGTGCCAGCGCGCGGCGCGGACCGCCTCGGGCAGGTCGCGTACAAAGAAATCGCGCAAGCCCTCGACCGGGTTCGCTCGCGTAGCGTAGACCGCGAAATAGGCGCGCAGCGCGAGATTCTCGAGATAGAGCAGAAGATTACGATCGAGAGCGATGCTGCGCGCCACCGACAGCGACGACAATGCCGCACGATAGAGGATCGGCAATTGCTGCAGATCGTCGAGCGAGAGCGACCGCACGCCGCGCCGTTCCACCCGCTGCACGAGGCGTTCGAGCTCGCGCCAGCCCGCTTCGCGGCCTTTGCGAAACTCGCTGCTCTTGAGCACCAGCTCCGGCTTGGCGGCGCCCGGCGCCGCCATCCGGGCGGCGATCCGCGCCTGCTCGGTCACGGCGGCGATTTCGCTCATATCAGCCCGCGCTGCTTGATCAGGAGATAGCGGTTGATGAGCGCCACCGGCAAGCCGCGGCTCGGCACATCGAGGCAATGCACGCCGAGTCGCTCCAATCGTTCGAACACGATGCTGCGTTCGCGCAGGAAGTCGTGGGCGATGACGGCCTGCGCCACGTTGGCGAAGCGCTCCGGCGCCGCCTCGACTGCGCGCTGCAAAAATGAGCCGCGCTGGGTGACGAACACGATCAAGTGCCGATTGGCGACGCGTTGCATGCTCTCGATCATCAGCTCGGCGGTGATGGTATCGACGAAATCGGTGAACACGACCACCAGGGCGCGGCGCTTGAGCCGGGCGTTGAGCTCGGCAAGCCCGACGGTAAAATTGGTTTCCTGATGATGATAGTCGAGCTCGGCGGCGGTGTGCTGCAGCCGGGCGAAGCCCGAGGTGCCGCGCACCGGCGCCAGGTATTGGCGGACGCGGGCGTCGAAACCATAGAGGCCCACCAGATCGCCGCCCTGCAGCGACACCCAGCCCAGCACCAGGGCGGCGTTGATTGCATGATCGAGGCGGGTGATGCCGTCGACCGGTTCGAGCATGAGATAGCCGGTGTCCAACGCCATGACGACTTGGTGATTGCGTTCGGTACGAAATTCCTTGCAGACCAGCTTGCGGTGGCGCGCCGAATGCTTCCAGTCGATGAAGCGGCTATCCAGCCCCGGCGCATATTCGCGCAGCGCCTCGAACTCGGCGCCTTCGCCCTTCTGCAGTTGCGTCTTGATGCCGTAGATCGCTTCCTGCACGAAAAACTGCAAGGCGGTGCCGTGGACGCCGCGTACGTTGGGTAGCACGTCGATGGCGCGCTCGACGGGAACTCGGCGCACGAACTCGACGAGCGCGAGCGGGCTGCGCCAGCGCAGCCAAATCCGATCGACGAAGACGCGCCCGCGCCGGCGCGGCACGACCGGCAAGGCAACACGCGTCTCGGCGCCGGGGGCGATCTCGCCGGCAACGACCTCGGCCGGATCGAGATCGCCGCGCTGCTCGGCGATCGCAGCGAAGCGCACCGCGCGGCGGAAGCCGCCGGCAGCCAGCGTGATCTCGGCCGCGCCGCGCTCGCCGATGTAGAGCCGGTCGGGCACCACGACCTTGATGCCGAGCGAGCGCGGCGGACACGCCAAGGCGAAATCGCTCACGCCGACAATGAGGACCAGGAGCCCATAGTCGAACGACAGCACCCACAGGTTCGGCTCGGCGATGACGATGAACAGCGCCAGCGGAATACCGCCGCCGAACAGAAGCACCGCCGCCAGCGTCGGCCGGATCATCGCGGCGCCGGGGTCTGGTCGAGCACTTCGCGCAGGATGCGATCGGCGGTCAGCCCCTCGATCTCGGCGCTGGGCGAAATCGTCAGCCGGTGCCGCAGCACCGGCAGAGCCAGCGCCTTGATGTCGTCCGGAATGACGAAGTCGCGGCCCTGCAGCACCGCAAAAGCGCGCGCCGCAGCCGCCAGCATGTTGGCGGCGCGGGTCGAGGCGCCGACTTCGAGCGAGGAGTGGGCGCGGGTGGCGCGGATCACATCCACGATGTAATCGATCAACGGATCGGTAAGGCGAATGCCGCTCACCGCCTCGCGCGCGGCGCCGAGCAAGGCGCCGTCGGCTACCGGCCTGATGTCAAACTCCTGCAGGCGCGGCATCGCCGAGCGGTGGCCGTGCCGCCGCACGATCTCGCGTTCCTCGTCGCGGCTCGGGTGATCGATGATGATCTTGAACAGAAAGCGGTCGAGCTGCGCTTCCGGCAACGGATAGGTGCCCTGCTGCTCGATCGGATTCTGCGTCGCCACGACCATGAAGTCGTCGCCGAGCGGATAGTCCTTGCCGTCGATGGTGACGATCCGCTCGTTCATGGCCTGCAGCAGCGCGGCTTGCGTCTTCGGCGGTGTCCGATTGATCTCGTCGGCGAGCAAAAGCTGAGTGAAGATCGGACCCTTGGTCAGAATGAAGCTGTTGGTCTGGAAATTGAACAAGTTGGTGCCGAGGACGTCGCCCGGCATCAGGTCGGGCGTGAATTGGATGCGGCCGAACTGCAGACTGAGCGCCGCCGCGAACGCACGCGTAATCAGGGTCTTGGCCGTTCCGGGCACGCCTTCGAGCAGGATGTGGCCGCCGACCAGCAGGCTGGTCAGCATCAGCGCCATGACGTCGTCCTGGCCGACGACCGCCTTGCGGACCTCGCCGCGAATCCCTTCAGCGACCGCGCGGATGTCCTGAACGTCCATCGACGATTTCCCCCCTCCAGCGATAAATGTCCCGCGCCAAGCGCACCAGGCCGGCGGCGCTGCGGCGGCGGCCGGCGGCGAGGCGTTCGGCTTCGCCGATCAGCGCGGCACAGTCGATGTCGACGCCGCGGGCGGCGCCGACGCGCTGCAGCCAGCCGATCAGTGCGGCGCTCGACAGCCCGCGCGGCGCATGTAGCTGGCGGCCGGCGTCGCGAACGGTTTCCAGCACGTAGCGCCTGACCATCACCTCCTGATGACCGGTGAACTCGACCAGCTTGGCGATGTTCTGCAGCAGAGTCTGGCGCCCGGCGCCGAGCGGCGGCGGCG
Source organism: Xanthobacteraceae bacterium (assembly GCA_030038995.1). GTDB lineage: Bacteria > Pseudomonadota > Alphaproteobacteria > Rhizobiales > Xanthobacteraceae > BOG-931. Next base: position 20,408 of record JASHQS010000082.1, on the reverse strand, counting down.
CCGGCTGCGGCGCGCCGAAGCGTCCGAGGCTCGCCCACAACAACAGCACCGCCGTCATGGCACCGAGCAGCGTTGCGATGACGAAAGGAAAGCGGAACAGCAGCGCGAGCGGGTTGGCCGGCACGCCGACAAAGCCGTGGATCGTCTCGTCGAACACGACGCGGCCCACGCCATGGCGCAGCCGCTCGATCATGGCCGCCGCCAGCGCCGCGTTGCCGGCGCGCGGCAAGCCGTGATTGGACACGACATCGGGATCGGACAGGATAAAGACCGTCCGGTTGCCCTCGGTCAGTTCGCCGAGCAGCATCGCATCCCCGCTTCCGATCAGCGGCCGCAGGCCGGCGGCCCGGATCAGATCGATCGGCGCATCGAGGGTGGGCGCGATGGCGAACGTATTCGTCTGCCACGCCGCCTTCTCGACCTGCAGCACGTCGGCTTGCGGCGCCACCAGATGCAGCGCCCAGGCGATCTCCGGCGGCGGCAGCAACGCCGCCGCGCCGAGCCAGCCCGGTTTTTGCCGGCTCGGCCGTCCGGTCCATTTCGGCAGCACCAGAAGGATGGTGTCGGCATCGAGCAGCGTGCGCATAATGCGTTCGGTCCTGGCGCCGGCGCGCGGCTCGGCAATCACCAGCACACTGTTGCGCGTCAGCTTGCCGAGCGAATCGGCGCGGCTCCTGACCACGTCGATGCCCAACCGCTGCAGCACCGCGGCGAGGCCGGCGTAGCCGATGGCCGAGCGCGAAAAGCTGCTGGGTCCCGTCGCATCGGCGCCGAGGTCGCGGCTGCCCATCAAATACAGCGAAACGGCGAACGTTATGATCGCGGCGACGATCCAGCCGACGAGCAGCCGCGGCGAAAAGAACGAATCGTGGGTCATGCGGCCGCGCCCCCGTGCAACGCCTCGGCGAGCGTGGCGAAGCTCGCGCGGCAGGCCGCATAATCGTCGCGCGCAGCGGGATGCTCGCCGAAATAGCTCCACTCGACGCGGCCGACGACCTCGCGCAGCGGCGCGCGCAGGCCGTCGGGCAAGCGTCTGCTGCGCAGAATTTCGCGGCTGGTCATGGAATCGGCGAACGGCTCGTCGAGCCGCCGGCGAATGACCGCCAACGCCTGCAGCAGCAGCACGTGCATGGCTTCGGCAAAGCGGCCCTGCGCGGCAAGGACGTCGGCGGCGCCGAGCGCGATGGCGGGCTCCAGAATCCGCGGTTCGGCGCCGCCGGTTTCTTCGGCTGTCCAGGCGCCGGCGCGGCCGACCCGCAGTGCGGGAATCATGTCGCGGAACGCGTAGAGCAGCACGGCAACGCCAACGATGACGACGAGCCACAAAACTTCCGGCGGCAACTGAACTTGCCAACCAAACGGCTCGGGCTCGCGCGCGAGCTCGGTCTGCAGGTCGAGGCGGCGGACGGCCTGTTCGGCGATGTTGCGGACCTTCGGCGCGGACATCGTTGGCGCCGGCCAGCCGGCGTCCTCGACCGCTCCCTGCGACTTCGGCGCAGCCTGTGCGCTCGTACAGCAGAGCACGGCTGCGGTCAGGAGCGAAGCGATCGACGCACGTTTTGCTCGGCTGCGCCGGGCCGCCGCACAACCGGTTGCTTCGTCGAGCCGCATCGCCCCCTCAAGCACCCGCTCCCGCGGATCGCGATTCCCGATCGCTCTTTATATTATACTCCGGTTTGTGCTTGGGCACATCCGCGCCGGCTTGCAGCCAAACTGATAATGGGTCGGTCCGGACCGTCGATCGCCGGTGACCGTGCTTGTTTCGGTGCGTGAGTCTATTGCGCGGCGATGTGGTTCTGCCGCACTACGTCGCCCCAGAGCTTGATCTGGCTCTTGAGCAGCGCCGCGGCGGCTTCGGGCGTTTCCTCGCTGTCCGGATATTCGTCCATGCCGCCGTCGGCGTAGGTCTTGCGCACCTTGGGATCGGCGAGCGCGGTGCGTAGCGCGGCGTTGAGCTTGTCGACGATCGGGCGCGGCGTGCCGGCTGGCGCCAACAGCATGTGCCAGAAATCGACGTCGAGCTTTTTGTAGCCGAGCTCGTGCGTGCTTGGCACATCGGGCAAGCCGGCGAATCGCTTCGCGCCGATGACCATGTAGGCTTTGAGCTTGCCGCTTTTGACCAAAGGCGCCGCGACCACGCCCGAGATCGGGCCGAGGTCCACTTGTCCTGCCAGCAAATCAACCAGCGCCGGACCGGCGCCGCGATAGGGAACCTGAGTGACCTTCACCCCGAGCTCCTGGAACACCAGCACCTCGACCAAGTGACCGAATGAGCCGACGCCGGGATGACCGACCTTCACGATCCGGCCGGGCGTTTTCATCCAACGCAGCAATTCGGCAAAATTGTCAGCCGGCAGCGTCGGCCGGCCGGACAGCGTGTTCGCGGTGATGTTGACGAGACCGATCGGCACGAAATCCTTCTCGGCGTCGAAGCTGAGGTTCGGATAAAGCGCCATGCCGGCGGCGAGCGCGTCCTGGTGCAAGAGGATGGTGTAGCCGTCGTGCTCGGCGCGCGCCGCCTTGGCAGCGGCGATCATGCCGCCGGCGCCGCCGATGTTCTCGATGACCACCGGCTGACCCAGCGCCTTTTGGAAAGGGTCCTGCAGGATGCGCGCCGTGGCATCGTCGGCGCCGCCCGGCGGAAACGCCACCAGCATGGTGACCGGCCGAGTGGGATAGTTTTGCGCCGAAGCGGTACCGGTCGCCAGCAAAGATGCGGCAAACATCGCCGCCGCGAGCGCGCGCGCAGATATCATGACGTCCTCCCAGATCACGTCTTTGTTTTTTCTGGTTCGACGGCGATCGAACGCCGAAGCGATTGCGCGCATTTCAGCCGCTTTGCCTCGCGCGCGCAAGGCGGTGTACGGACCGAAACCTGGGACAACTGAGCGCATGGCGTTCGTTACACATTCCGCTCATCCCCGCGAAAGCGCTCAGGCGCTAACATAGCTGCGTTTCCCGGGCGCAGCGCAGCACGAAGCGCAGCGAAGTGGTGCGCTGCAGACCCGGGATCGTAACAAAGTTGCGGAGTCTGCGACGATCCCGGATCAGCGGTGCACCGCTTCGCGCTGCACCGCATCCAGGAAACAGGCCTGTGTTAGCGCCCATGCGCGAAAGCGGGGACCCAGCTCTGGCGCAATCCTCTGGATTCCCGCTTGCGCGGGAATGAGCGGAATACATCAGCCAGATTCAGCGTTCTTTATCGGATGCGGGCGCGCCGGACACGAATTGTCGTCATCGCATGGTGCGGCTACTGTATGCAAATTCGCCGCCGCCAGGAGAAAACCGCGATGCGCATCGTCGATTTGAGCCGGGAGCTGTACCATCGCACGCCGTCGTACCCGGGCCAGCCGCCGATCATTCACGGCATCTGGAAGACCCATGAGGAAGCGTTCGTCGAGTCCGGCAACGTCCACGGCAACAGCGTGATGTTCTTCTCCATGCCGGATCACGGCGGCACCCACATCGATGCGCCGCGGCATTTCGGCAGGAGCGGCACGCCGATCGACAAATATCCGCTGCAGAACTGCATCGTGCCGGGCATCTGCATCGACCTGCGCCGCATCGCGCCGCGCGCCGAGATCACGCCGGACGATCTTGCGGCCGCGGTCGACAAAGCCGGCGTGCCGATCCCGAAAAAAGGCACTGTGCTGCTCTGCACCGGCCATCATGCCCGCACCTTTCCGACCGCGGCCTACGCGACCGACAATCCCGGCGTCAACGTCGCCTCAACCGAATGGCTGGCGCGGCAGGGCGTCGTGCATTTCGGCATCGACTCGATGCGGCCGGGCCCGGAGGGCCGCATCAACTCGCTGGTGCACAAGGCCTGCCTCGAGCTCGACATCACCCACATCGAGAGCCTGTGCAATCTCGAAGCGCTGCTCGGCCAAGGCCAATTCCAGTTCATCGGCCTGCCGCTGAAGTGGCGCGAGGGCACCGGCTCGCCGATCCGCGCCGTCGCGGTGTTCAACGACTGAGCGTGGTTATACACGCCGCATTATGATAAAACCTAGCCGCATGGCCGCACCGCGCAAAGAACGCATGACGGTGAACGAATTTCTGCCTTGGGCGAAACAACAGCCCGAGCGCTGGGAATTGTTCGACGGCGTTCCCATGGCCATGTCGCCGGAGCGCATCGTCCACGGCGACACCAAATACCGAACGGCGCGGGCGTTCGACGCGGCGGTTGCCAAGGCGCGCGTGCCGTGCCGGTTCGTCCTTGACAGCGCCGTGGCGCGGGTCAACGCACGCAACAGCTACCGGCCTGATCTGTTGGTCTATTGCGGCGATCCCATTTCCGGAGGTGCGCTCGAACTGCCGAACCCGGTCCTAGTCGTCGAGGTGCTGTCGCCGGGCAATGCCGCCACCGATCCACGCGACAAGCTGCAGGGTTATTTTCGCGTTCCCAGCATCATGCATTACGTTATAATCGATTCCGACAAGCGGCTCGTTATCCATCACACGCGCGGCCGCGACGAAGTGATCGGCACGCGCATCGTCACGTCCGGTCCGCTCACGCTCGATCCGCCCGGGTTGGCCCTCAGCGTCGCTGACTTCTTTGACCGGACGCCGGTCCAATCTTAAGTTCAGGTGTCATCGAAGAGGCGAGAATGAGCAATCCTCTTGATCGCATCAGCATTGATCCCGCGATCTGCGGTGGCAAACCGTGCATAAAAGGCACGCGGATTTGGGTTTCGCTTATTCTCGACCTGCTCGCAAGTGGCATGACAGAGGCCGAGCTATTGGCTGACTATCCGGGCTTGACGCATAATGATGTTTTGGCCGCAATCGCCTACGGCGCTGCGGCAGCTCGCGAGCGAATTATCCCAGTTCCCGTGGAGCCGGCGGAGTGAGGATCAAGCTTGATGAAAACATCGGCCGGTTGGGCGCCAGCCTTTTGCGCGAGTTCGGACATGACGTCAGTACCGTCCACGATCAGCAGCTCAGCGGCTGTCCCGACGACCGACTTTTTCAAAGGTGCATTGCCGAAATGCGGACACTGATTACGCTCGATCGGGATTTTGGTCACGTTCCGCGTTTCCCTCCTCAACAATCGGCCGGAATTGTCATTTTGGAGCTGGGCGGATCGGGGTCGCGGCAAGCGCTCCTTGACCGGTTGCATGACTTCCTTGCGGTCGCCGGTACCCGGCCTGTCAGTGGTGAGCTATGGATCGTTGAACCCGCGCGTGTGAGAGTCAGGTTGCAGAAAGATACGGAATGAGGCGCCATGCAGCTCGGCCACAACCGCAGAATGACCGGGGCGCAGTGCCTCGCCGACATGCTCAAGGGCTACGGCGTCACCCACGTGTTTCACGTGCCTGCCGTGCTGCGCACCACTTTTGCCGAGATGGAACGCCGCGACACCGGCATCAAGCGCCTGCACGTGCACGGCGAGAAGGCTGCCGCCTACATGGCCGACGGCTACGCCCGCGCGTCGGGCAAACCCGGCATCTGCATGGCGCAGGTGATCGGCGCGCTCAACCTCGCCGCCGGCCTGCGCGACGCCTGGCTCGCGCACTCGCCGGTGATCGCCATGACCGGCGGCCGCGAGCCGAAGACCAAATTCCGCAAGGTCTATCAGGAAATCGACGACATGCCGGCGTTCGAGCCGGTGACAAAGTTCAACGCCACCGTCGACGACGTGAGCCGCTTTCCCGACATGGTGCGCCAAGCCTTCCGCGTCGCGGTGAGCGGTACGCCCGGTCCGGTGCATCTGCAATTCCGCGGCAACGAGGGCCAGATCGACGCCGAAGAGGCCGAGATGGAGCCGCTCACCGAGCCGCTGTTTTCGCGCGTACCGCCGTTCCGGCCGGAGCCCGACGCGGCGAGCGTGCGCGCCGCGCTCAAATGTCTCGAACAGGCGGCGCGGCCGGTGATCGTCGCCGGCGGCGGCGTGCGGGCTTCACAAGCGCAAGCCGAGCTCGTGGCGCTCGCCGAGGCGCTGCAGATTCCGGTCGCCACCTCGCTCAACGGCAAGGACGCGATCGCCGGCAACCATCCGCTGTCGGTCGGCGTGGTCGGCACCTATTCGCGCGAAAGCGCCAATAAGGTCGTCAATGCCGCGGATCTGGTCTGTTTCATCGGCACCGACACCGGCGGCATGACCACGCATTTCTGGGCGGTGCCGAAGATCGGCACGCCGAACGTGCAGATCAACATCGACGCCGAGGCGCTCGGCCGCAATTATCCGTTCGAAGCCGCGGTCAATGGCGACGCCAAGGCGGCGCTCCGGGCAATGCTGAAAGTCGCCGACCGCAGTAGCGCTGCGCGGCGCCAAGCCTGGGTGACGGCGGCGCAAAAGATTTGCGGCGAGTGGCGCAGCAAATACAAGGCGGTGCTCGAATCCGGCGCGGTGCCGATCCGGCCGGAGCGGCTGTGCCACGAGTTGACGCAGCACATGCCCGACGACGCCATCGTGGTGGTCGATACCGGCCATGCCGGCATGTGGATGGGCGGCATGTACGACCTGAAAAGCCCGCGGCAGAGCTATATGCGCAGCGCCGGCCATCTCGGCTGGGCGTTCCCGGCGGGGCTCGGCGCCAAATGCGCCGCTCCGGACCGGCCGGTGGTGACGTTCACCGGCGACGCCGGTTTCTGGTATCACATCGCCGAGGTCGAGACCGCGGCGCGCTGGAACATCGCCGCTGTCACCGTGGTCAACAACAATGGCGGTGGCAATCAATCCAAGCGCGGTTTCGACCGGGCCTATGGCGGCCGGCAGACCGAAAAGGCCCGCGAAATGTGGACCTTTCGTCAAGTGAATTTCGCCCGCATCGCCGAAGACATGGGCGCGCTCGGCATCCGCGTTGAACACGCCTCCGCTTTTCCCGCGGCGCTCGCCCAGGCGCTCGCCGCCGGCCGTCCGGCGCTGATCGACGTCGTTACCGACATCGAAGCGCTGGCGCCGGTCGCGGTGACGTAGTTTTCTTCATCCTCCCCTGCTTCGCGGGTGAGGAAAAAGAGCGCTCACAACGGCTGCAAAGGCTTCTGATAGCCGCCCCGCCGCAAAACTCTGCCGCGCGGTGTTGCGCCGCAGACGCGACCCCGCTCTAGGGACGAGGAGCCAGAGGATACGGAGCATTCGAGCAGACCTGCTGAAAGCGTATGCAACCCGGCTGATAACCGTTCTGGTTCCCGAAGACCTTTTGCGTATTCGACGCCGTTCCGGTCTTCACCGCAGTCGAGTGAGTCCCGGCCCCGCCGCTCGCCATATAATTCTGGGCCATGGCCATGGAAGCTCCACTCATGAGCAGGGCGACCGCCACCGCGATCGATTTGAGCGTGGACGACATGCTGGACTCCTTGTCCCGTTTTCTTTGGCAACGAATGTCGAAATCCCAGGTTCCAACTGGGATCGAACAGCACCGCGACATTGCGCCGCCCGTCGGATTTTTGCGTGCTGCGTTTCGAGCCGAGGACCTGCCGCGAGGCTCCCTACACGGAGACAGAAGCGGAGGTTCCGCATGCGCCGAATTGATGACTTGCACGCCGTCGTGAATCCGGGGGCGGCTTGCTCCGTGCGCTTCTATCCTGGGTCCCCGCTTTCGCGCATAGGCGCTAACATCGACCTCTGTTTCCCGGATGCGGTGCAGCGCGAAGCGGTGCACCGCATCCGGGAAACGGGAGCCAAACTTCAATGCACCACGATGGTGGTGGCGCTCATGCCTTCGTGCTGCACGAGATCGAACAGCGTGGTGGCGTTGGATGGAAAGAGCCGCACGCAGCCATGCGACACCGCCCGGCCGAGCCACGCCGTCTCGTAGGTGCCGTGAATGGCGATGCCGCCGTGGAAGAAGATCGAATGCGGCATCGGCGAATTGTGGTATTTGCGCGAGAACCAGTGCCGCGCCAGGCTCTGCGGGTGGAAGGTGCCGGCCGGCGTGCCGAGGCCGGGGCGTCCGGTCGAGACGCGCCAGCGGTAGAGCGGCATGCCGTCGACGGTGACCTGCATGGTCTGCGCCGAGCGGTTGATTTGGACGAGAACGCTGGCGTCGGCGGCCGCGGAGAAGACAAAGACGAACGCGGCCAGTGCGCCCGCGCAAAACAAGCGAGGCATCGCAAAAAACCCTCGAAAGCCTCTCCGTCCGCTTCTCGTTTGCGCCGGGGACCGACGCTTGTAAAGCAAACAACGCGGCGAGAGTTAACCGGCTGCAGTCGCCATAGTCCTCAAGGAGCATGCGGCAATCTGCGCCAGCGACAGACATGAATCTGCCAAAGCGTTCAGGTTAAGGATGCAACGGTCCGGTTAACTGCCCGATATTTGAGACAGCACCATGCCCCGTCTGATCTGCCCGCTGTTGATTGCTTCCTTGCTCGCAACCGGCTCGGCTTTGGCGCAGGACGCCGGATCGCAGGTCAAAAGAGCCGCCAGCACCATCGATACGACGCCGCCCGGCACGCTCAATCCGACGCCGCTGCCGCCGCTGCCAGATCCCGATGCACCGAACGTGCCGGCGAAGGAACTGTTCGCCCGCAAGCTGACGCCGCTGCCGGGACCGGCGCGCGCGATCGGCTCCTATGCGGACGGCTGCATGGCCGGCGCGGTGGCGCTGCCGATCACCGGACCGACCTGGCAGGTCATGCGGCTCTCGCGCAACCGCAACTGGGGCAATCCGGAACTCATCAAGTTCATTGAGCGGCTCGGTAGCAACGCCAAAAAGGCCGGCTGGAACGGGCTTCTCATCGGCGACATGGCGCAGCCGCGCGGCGGCCCGATGATTTCCGGCCACGCCAGCCATCAGATCGGGCTCGACGTCGACATCTGGTTCACGCCGATGCCCAACCACGTGCTGTCGCGCGAGGAGCGCGAAATGGACGGCGCCGCCAACATGGTCGAACCGGACGGGCTCAACGTCGATCCCAAGCTCTGGACGCCGGCGCACATGGCGGTGGTGCGCGCCGCCGCCAAAGATCCGGAGGTCGCCCGCATCTTCGTCAACGCCGCGATCAAGAAGGAAATGTGCAGCGAGGCCGGAACCGACCGCGCCTGGCTCGCCAAGGTGCGGCCGTGGTGGGGCCACGCCGAGCACTTCCACGTCCGCCTCGCCTGCCCGGCCGACAGCCCGCAATGCAAGCCGCAGCCGCCGGTGCCGGCGGGCGACGGCTGCGGCCACGCGCTCGATTATTGGTTCAAGGAATCGGTGCTGCACCCAAAACCGGCGCCGGCGCCGGCGCATCCGAAGTATATGACGCTCAAAGGATTGCCGGCAGCATGCCGCGCCGTCGTCAAGGCGCCGTGAGCTGAAACGTTGTTTCCCGGATGCGGTGCAGCGCGCAGCGGTGCACCGCTGATCCGGGATCGTTACAGTCTCAGTTTGCGAAGGTCCCGGGTCTGCAGCGCACCACTTCGTGCTGCGCTGCGCCCGGGAAACGAATTAAATGGCTATCTACATCCCCGCCGGACCGGCAAACACCCTGTGCTGCGCCCATTGGGCGAGCAGCGTGAGGACCACCGCGCAGGCAACGATCAGCGCGGCGAAGCTGCGCGCGCGCGGCAGCGGCGTCTGCAGCATCGGCGGCAGGCCGGCAAGCAAGACGTAAGCGCCGTAAAGGCCGGTGAGCATGAGAAAGTGCAGTCCCGGCAACAGCAGAAAAATTCCGGTGAGCCACACCGGCGTGTACGAATAAACGGCAAGCGCGAGCGCGGCGGCGAAATCCCGCCGCCCGCCGAACGGCGGCGCGGCGAGATAAACAAGGAGCCCGAGCACGAGCACCACGGCGAAATTTTCCAGATAGTAGAAGATGGCGCCGAAAATGCCGTCGAACAGCGACGCCCGCACCACGCCCGTTCCCGGAACGATGACGCCGATGATGCAGGCGCCGATGCATCCGCACAGTGCCGGAATAAGCGCCAACAGCGCCACGGTGCGGGTCATCAGATAAACCGGATCGGCGGGCTCCTTGGCGACGCGCGGCCATGTGCCGGCCGGATCGATCAGGATCGCCGCTGCGCGCAAAACGTCTTTCATTGCCGGAAAACTTGCTCAGGCGGCGCCGGCGGCGCGGATCAGCGCCGCGCCTTTTTCGGCGATCATCATGGTCGGCGCGTTGGTGTTGCCCGAGGTGATGGTCGGCATGGCCGAGGCGTCGACAACGCGCAGCCGCTCGAGGCCGATGACGGAGAGCCGCTCGTCGACTACGGCCAGCGGATCGCTCGGCAGCCCCATCTTGGCGGTGCCGACCGGATGGAAGATCGTGGTGCCGGTATCGCCCGCGGCCTTGATCAGGGCCTGCTCGTCCGTATCGGACACCGACGGGCCCGGCAGATATTCGGCCGGATGGTAAGCTGCGAGCGCCGGCTGCCGCACGATGCGCCGCGTCAGGCGGATCGCGCTCGCCGCGATGCGGCGGTCCTGGTCGGTCGAGAGGTAATTGGGCTTGATCGCCGGCGGATCGGCCGCTTGCGGCGAGGCGAGCCGCAGCCGGCCGCGGCTCGACGGCTGCAGGTTGGCGACGCTTGCCGTGAACGCCGGAAACCTGTGCAGCGGGTCGCCGAACTTATCGAGCGACAGCGGCTGCACGTGATATTGCAGGTTGGCGCGCTCCTGATCGGGATCGGAACGGGTGAACAGGCCGAGCTGCGACGGCGCCATGGTCAACGGGCCGCGGCGGAACAGCGCGTATTCGGCGAGCATGCCGACAAAGCCGAGCGGCGCATGGTAGCGCTCGTTGAGCGTCTTGATACCCTCGACTTTGTAGATCAGCCGCAGTTGCAGATGGTCCTGCAGATTGGCGCCGACGCCAGGCCGGTCGAGCACCACCGCAATGCCGTGCTGGCGCAAATGCTCGGCCGGACCGACGCCGGACAACAACAGAAGCTGCGGCGAACCGATGGCGCCGGCGGCCAGAATCACTTCGCCGCGGCAGCGCGCACTGCGCGCCTCGAAGCCCTGCCGCCAGCGCACGCCGGCCGCGCGCCGGCCGTCGAACAAAACGGCTTCGGCCAAACAGCCGGTCTCGAGCCGCAGGTTCGGCCGATGCAGCACCGGCTTGAGAAACGCCGTCGCCGACGACCAGCGCCGGCCCCGCTTCTGGTTCACATGAAAGGCGCAGCAGCCTTCATTGTCGCCGGTGTTGAAATCCGTGATGGATTTGATGCCGGCTTGTGCTGCGGCGGCGCGGAACGCTTCGAGCAGTTGCCAGTGCACGCGCGGCGGCTCGATGCGCAATTCACCATCGACGCCGTACTTGTCGCTGTCGCCGAGAAAATGGTTCTCGTGCTTCTTGAAATACGGCAGCACGTCGTCCCAGCCCCAGCCGGTCAGTCCAAGCTGCCGCCAATGGTCGTAATCGGCGGCCTGGCCGCGCATGTAGATCATGGCGTTGATCGCCGACGAGCCGCCGATCGCCTTGCCGCGCGGATAATTGAGCACGCGGCCGTTGAGGCCCTCCTCCGGCTCGGTCTTGAAGCACCAGTCCGAGCGCGGGTTGCCGATGGCGAACAGATAGCCGACCGGAATGTGGAACCAGATCCAATTATCGCGGCCGCCGGCCTCGAGCAGCAGCACGCGTTTCTGCACATCGGCCGACAGCCGATTGGCCAGGAGGCAGCCGGCCGAGCCCGCGCCGACGATGATGTAATCGTATTCGCCTTCGATCGCCGTCGGCTCGGTCATTGCGGCCTCCCTGCTGGCCCCCGCCACCACAACACCATGACCATAACACAGGCGTTGGCGAGGAACTCAAGCGCGCCACTTGTCTTCAGTCCGCGCGCCGGCGCATAGTGCTCCGGCACGACGAACGGCGCGCTGGGCGCGCGCCGTCAGCGCCCGGAACGACGGTCCCCAAGGCGGTCGTATCGATCTCGACAATAATGGCCGGATCCGCGCAGGAGCGCGCCGCGCGACCGCGTTGGAGGACCGTCATGGTGCAGAAAAAGCGCCTCGCCGCGGCTTTCGCCGCCGTGCTGGCAATTGCGTTGACCGGGCATTGCGCCGCCGCCCAACAACATTCCATTACCGTGTTCGCCGCCGCCTCGATGAAGAACGCTCTCGACGACGTCGACGCCGCGTTCAGCAAAACCAGCGGCGTCAAGGTGGTGGCGAGCTACGACGCCAGCTCGGCGCTCATCAAGCAGATCGACGCCGGCGCGCCGGCGGACATCTTCCTGTCCGCCGACCTGAAGTGGATGGACTATGCGGCGCAGAAAAAGCTCATCAAGAACGACAGCCGCGTCAATCTGCTCGGCAACACGCTGGTCCTGATCGCGCCAAAAGATTCCAAGATCGGCAACGTAATCATCGCACCGGGATTCGACCTCGCCAAGCTCGCCGGCGACGGGCGCGTCGCTACCGGCGACGTGAAGGCCGTGCCCGTCGGAATATACGCCAAGGAGGCGCTGCAACAACTCGGCGTCTGGACGTCGGTCGAGCCGAAGATGGCGATGACCCAGAACGTGCGCGCCGCGCTCATTCTGGTGGCGCGCGGCGAGGCGCCCCTCGGCATCGTTTATTCCACCGACGCCAAGGTCGAGCCCGGCGTCAAAATCGTCGGCACGTTTCCCGAGAATACACACCCCCCGATCATCTATCCGGTGGCGGCGACGGTGAACGCCAAGCCCGGCACGGCCGCGTATCTGGCGTTCCTGCGCTCGGCGGCGGCGCGAACGATTTTCGAGCGCTACGGGTTCGCAGTTTTGGCGAAGCCGACGTCATGAACGCCTGCGATGTTTGACCTCGCGCCCGACCAATGGACGGCGGTCGCGCTGTCGCTGCGCGTCTCGGTCGTCGCCACCGCTTGCGCGCTACCGTTCGGCATCGCCCTCGGCTGGTTGCTGGCGCGCCGCAAATTCTGGGGCAAGACGCTGCTCGACGGCGTCGTGCACCTGCCGCTGGTGCTGCCGCCGGTCGTGACCGGCTATCTGCTGCTGATCTCGTTCGGCCGGCGCGGACCGATCGGCGCATTTCTCTATGAGTACCTCGGCATCGTCTTTTCATTCCGCTGGACCGGCGCGGCGCTGTCCTGCGGCATCATGGGCTTTCCGCTGATGATCCGCCCGATCCGGCTGTCCATCGAAGCGATCGACCGCCGCCTGGAAGACGCCGCGGCGACGCTCGGCGCCAATCGCTTCCTGGTCTTTGTCACCGTCACGTTGCCGCTGGCACTGCCCGGCGTGATCGCCGGCATGCTGCTGTGCTTCGCCCGCGCGCTGGGCGAATTCGGCGCCACCATCACCTTCGTCTCGAACATTCCGGGCGAGACCCAGACGATCTCGGCGGCGATCTACACGCTCACCCAAGTGCCGGGCGGCGACGCGGCGGCCGGCCGGCTCGTCGTCGTCGCAATCGCGCTGTCATTCGCTGCGCTCTTGGCTTCCGAATGGTTCGCGCGACGCGCCGCCGTCCGCTTGCACGGGGAATGAGCGTGCTCGCCGTCGAGGTCGAAAAGCTGCTCGGCGCGTTCAAGATTGCGGTGCGCTTTCAAGCGACCGGCGGCGCCACCGCTTTGTTCGGACCGTCCGGAGCCGGCAAGACTTCGGTGGTCAATATGATCGCCGGCCTGCTGCGGCCGGACCACGGCCGCATCGCGCTCGACGACACCGTGCTGTTCGATGCGTCGGCTGGCATCGACGTGCCGCCGCATCGGCGGCACATCGGCTACGTGTTCCAGGACGGCCGGCTGTTTCCGCATCTTTCGGTGCGGCAAAACCTCGACTATGGCCGGCGCATGAGCGGGTGCCCGCGCGACGCCGGCGCGCTGCACCGCGTCATCACGCTGCTCGACATCGGCCGCCTCCTCGAGCGGCGGCCGCGCATGCTGTCGGGCGGCGAGCGCCAGCGCGTCGCCGTCGGCCGCGCCTTGCTGATGCGCCCTCGCCTCTTGCTGCTCGACGAGCCGCTCGCGGCATTGGACGCCGCCCGCAAGCGCGAGATTTTGCCCTATCTGGTGCGCCTGCGCGACGAAGCCGGCGTGCCGATCGTCTATGTCAGTCATCTGGCGGCGGAGCTGCGCCACATCGCCACCCACGTCGTTTGCCTGAAATCCGGCCGCGTCGTCGCCGCCGGCGGCATCGAGCTTCTGCAGGAAACCGATGCCGATGCGCTTGCTTGAGCTTCGCCAGCGGCGAAAGCAGCCGTAAACAATCGCCGTTTGTCTGCCGCAGCGGCGGCGGATTATTCTGCGGGATGAACTTTTCTCCGCCGCTGACCGACCGGCGCACCGCGGCGTTAGGCATGCTGTGCGGCGCCGGCTCGGCGCTGTTCTGGGCCGTCGGGTTCGTCGCCGCGCGGCACGGCGTGCTGGTCGGCATGTCGCCGCTCGTGTTGGCGCTGCACCGCTTCGTCTGGCCCGGCGTGGCGCTCTTGCCGCTCGTCGCGGCAAACGGCCTCGGCGATCTCGGCGGGCTTGGCTGGCGCCGCGGCATCGCGCTGACGGCCTTCGGCGGGCTGCCGCTCGCGCTGTGGAGCTATGTCGGTTACGTCTATGTGCCGCTCGGCCACGGCAGCATCATTCAACCGTCCTGCGCCGCGGTCGGCGGGCTCGTCCTGGCGCGGCTTTTCGTCAAGGAGACTTTGCCACCGCGCCGGATCGCCGGTGCCGCGATCATCGTCGCGGGCCTTGCCGTCATCGGTACCGAAGCGGTGCGGACGATGGGTCGGCAGGGACTGTTGGGCGATCTTTTGTTCGTCGCCGCCGGAAGCACGTTTGCGGTTTTCGGCATGCTGCTGCGGCTGTGGCAAATTGCGCCGATGCGCGCCGCCGCGATCACCAGTGTCTTGTCGCTGGCCGGGCTGCCGATCCTGTTCTTCACCTACGACAATCTCGTTGCCGCCGGATTTTGGGAAAACCTGCTGCAGGCCATCGCGCAAGGCGTGTTTGCCGGTCCCGCGGCGATCTACTTGTTCACCCGCGCCGTCATCCTGCTCGGCGCCGGCCGTGCCGCGGTCTATCCGTCGCTGGTGCCGCCGTTCTCGCTCTTGATCGGCTTTCTGACGCTTGGCGAAGTGCCGAGCCTGGCGCAGCTCGCCGGTCTCGCCATCGTGGTGGCCGGATTCCGGCTGACGCAGTCAGCGTGAGCGCGGCAACGTAGCCGATCTTTGGGCTACGACCCGTGGACAACGGAGCAGCGAAATGCTAGCTACCCGGCGCCAGCGCACAGCTCCTTTCCCCATGTCATGTTAGGCAGTACGGGCTCGTCCCATTTGCAGCTTGGGGCGTTCATCACGATAGAGCGTGGCGATCAGGGGCCGTGACGCCAAAGCGAAGCGTCGTGACGTCGTGAGAGAGCACAATGCCCAATAATCCGGTTGGACACATCACCCAGGTCATCGGCCCCGTGGTCGACGTGCATTTCGGGGACCATTTGCCGGCGATCCTCAATGCCATGGAGACCACCAACCAGGGCCGCCGGCTGGTGCTCGAGGTCGCCCAGCATCTCGGCGAGTCGACGGTCCGCTCAGTGGCCATGGATTCCAGCGAAGGTTTGGTGCGCGGCCAGGAGGTGACCGACACCGGCGGGCCGATCGCCGTGCCAGTCGGCGACGGCACTTTGGGCCGCATCATGAACGTGGTCGGCGAAGCGGTCGACGAGGCGGGCGACATACCGCACAAGCAGACGCGCGCCATTCATCAGCCGGCCCCGGCCTATACCGAGCAGTCGACCGAGGCGGCGATTCTGGTCACCGGGATCAAGGTCGTCGATCTGCTCGCGCCGTATGCCAAGGGCGGCAAAGTCGGCCTGTTCGGCGGCGCCGGCGTCGGCAAAACCGTGATCATCATGGAGCTGATCAACAACATCGCCAAGGCGCACGGCGGCTATTCGGTGTTCGCCGGCGTCGGCGAGCGCACCCGCGAGGGCAACGACCTCTATCACGAGATGATCGAATCCGGCGTCAACAAGGACCCGAAGAAAGGCTCGGTCGAAGGCTCAAAATGCGCGCTGGTCTACGGCCAGATGAACGAGCCGCCGGGGGCGCGCGCCCGCGTCGGGCTGACCGGCCTCACGGTGGCCGAATATTTCCGCGACCAGGGCCAGGACGTGCTGTTCTTCGTCGACAACATCTTCCGCTTCACCCAGGCCGGCTCGGAAGTGTCGGCGCTGCTCGGCCGCATACCGTCGGCGGTCGGCTATCAGCCGACGCTCGCCACCGACATGGGCGCGCTGCAGGAACGCATCACCACGACCACCAAGGGATCGGTGACCTCGGTGCAGGCGATCTACGTGCCGGCCGACGATTTGACCGACCCGGCGCCGGCAACCTCGTTCGCGCACCTCGACGCCACGACTGTGCTGTCGCGCTCGATCGCCGAGAAGGGCATTTATCCGGCGGTCGACCCGCTCGACTCGACGTCACGCATGCTCTCCCCGATGGTCGTCGGCGATGAGCACTACCAGGTGGCGCGCCGGGTGCAGCAAATCCTGCAGCGCTACAAATCGCTGCAGGACATCATCGCCATCCTTGGCATGGACGAACTGTCCGAAGAGGACAAGCTCACCGTGGCGCGCGCGCGCAAGATCGAGCGCTTCCTGTCGCAGCCGTTCCACGTCGCCGAAGTGTTCACCGGCTCACCCGGCGTGTTCGTCCAGCTCGAAGACACCATCCGCGGCTTCAAGGGTCTGTGCGAGGGCGACTACGACCACCTGCCGGAAGCCGCCTTCTACATGGTCGGCACCATCGAACAGGCGGTCGAGAAAGGCAAACGCCTTGCCGCCGAAGCGGCGTGATGCAGCCGGGCCGAAGCACGCAGCAGCGGCTGATTTTTGCCGATCAGAGCAAGCCGTCGATCGCAACGGCGCTAAACGGCGGGCTGCGATCCGAGGCAAATCATATCACTCGTAAATCGTATCACTGCTCCGGCCCCGCATATTTTCCCGCCGTGTGCGGGAACAGCGATTTGACGATCTTGAAGCGCGAAATGTCGACAGTCGCGTCCATGTGCAAAAAAATCGCGGCGTCGCGGAACAGCTTTTCGACGCCGAAATCGAGCATGGCGCCGTTGCCGCCGTGCAGTTCGAGCGCATGCTGCGCCACTTTGAGGATTTCCTCCGAAGCGAACACCTTGGCCATGTTGCACAGCGTATCGGCCTCGGGCGCATTGTCGTCGACGGCGCGCGCGGCGCGCTCGAGCAGCCCGCGCACCGCCTCGATCCGCGTCGCCATATCGGCAAGCCGCAACGCCACCGCCTGATGCTTGATCAGGATGCGCCCGCCCTGGGCGTAATTCTGCACGTATTCCGCGGTGACCTCGAAGGCGCGCACGCCGACGCCGAGATTTTTAGCCGCCTGGATGATTTTTCCCGGCCGGAAATAGACCGCGGCCTTGCCCAGCGCGTCGCTCTCGACCAACAGATGATCGGCCGGCACGCGCATGTCCTCGAACACCAGTTCGCCGTTGTTCATGAAGCGGCAGCCGATGGTCTCGTTGCAGCGCGCAACGGTCAGCCCGGGCGTGTCGCGCGGCACTAAAAAGCTCGACGTGCCGGCCAGCATGCCGACTTGCGGATTGGTGTTGGCGTAGACCACGAACAGGCCGGCGTCGTAGCCGTTGGAGATGAATTGCTTGCGGCCGTTGATGATCCATTCGCCGTTCTTCTTCACCGCGCGGGTCGCCATTGCGGCTTCCGGCACGTTGTAGGGGAGCCACCGGTCGGAGGCGCCGCGCGGCTCGGTCAGGCAATGCGCCAGGAGAAACTGCGGATCGGCGAGGAGCCGCGCGAACCATTTTTCCTGCAAGTGGCGGGGCGCCAGGTTGCGCAGCAGCACGGCGACTTTCCAGTTCTGCACCAGCTTGTCGGCGAGCCCGGAATCGCCGCGCGCGATTTCTTCGGCGATCAGCGCGAACGTCGCCACCTCGCTGCCGCGGTCGAGTTCGACTCCGCCAAATTCTTCGGGCACGCCGAGCGTGCGGATGCCGACCTTCTCGGCACCTTCGAGGATTCCCGGCGGCAGCCGGTCCTCCGGCGTCATCAGCCATTCGCGCTGCCAATGGCCGCGAATGAACGGAATGACCACCTCATCGACGAAATCGCGGCAGCTTTGCCGCATCAGGCGCTGTTCTTCGGAGAGCTGAGTGGACATCGATTTTCTTTTATCGGTCGTACGGTACTTCAATTTATGCGCATCTGGAACCAAGCGTTAAGATATTGACGCAAATGATTTTGTGCGCACTCTGGAATACCGATGAGTTCAGTCATAGATAACGAAGCGGACTCTATTTGGCATCGTAGTCCTATGACTTATGGATCGCTATTTGGGGTCAATAGGACATCCGGTAACAGCCCAGCCTTTTTGTGCATCTCTGCCCTCTTTATGGCCTTTTGGATGCGTCTCCCCGAGATGAGCGGAGAGTGTGACGAGACTATTGTGTAGCGAGCAAGCAACTGTTCAACTTCATCCGTTTTTTTAAGGAGGTCACTATCGGTGCAAATTTTTAGCAGCAGCTCCAGCTCACGTCGAATCGAAGAAAAATTTACGGCCGCCAGTCTATGCTGATTGATACTCTCTTGATCCCGTAAAGCATATTGGATTGCGGCTAACACAACCGTTAGCGTACTTCCGAGCCCCACTCCAAACCTGACCGCTTCAGAGATGCTTGTTGTAAATAGTGAAATGTTGGATAGGAATAAAAATATTGTTGTCATCGCTATAATCGTTACAGTGAAACTGATATTCCGCCTATGCAACGCTTCGGCGCTAATATAGTGCGCGTTCGATTCCACAAGTAGCCTTTCAGTCGTGGCAGCAATGATTCCACGCAAACCGTTTGCATCTAATTGATTTGAACCAGGCGCCTTGGCGATGTCGTCCATGAGTGCGCTTCCTCGCAGCACTATGGAAAAGATAGCACGGCGCAGTCGAGTTGTTAATCTAAGCCGCCTTGCGGCTCGCCAAAAACTCGCCCATGCGGTCGAGCGCCCGCAAAATATTTTCGGTCGAGTTGGCATAGGACACGCGCAAAAACCCTTCGCCGAGAACGCCGAAATCGGGGCCGCCGATCAGCGCGACGCCGGATTCGTCGAGGAGCGCATTGGCGAGCGGCTTGGACTTCCAGCCGGTGCGCTTGATGTTGGGAAAGGCGTAGAACGCGCCCTTGGGCGTGGTGCACGACATGCCGGGCAGCTTGCTCAGGCCGGCAACCACGATTTTGCGCCGGCGGTCGAACTCGGCGACCATCCTGGCGCATTCGTCCTGCGGGCCGGTGAGCGCGGCAAGGCCGGCATATTGCGTGGCGGCGTTGACGCAGGAATAGAGGTTGACCGCGAGCTTGCGCGCATAATCGTAGAGCTTGCCGGGCCACACCGCGTAGCCGAGCCGCCAGCCGGTCATGGCGTAAGTCTTCGACCAACCATTGAGCAGGACGAGCCGGTCGCGGATCGACGGATACGACAGCAGGCAGACATGGGTCTCGCCGTCATAGAGCATGTGATCGTAGATCTCGTCGGACATGATCGCGACATCGGGATGGCGCTCCAGTCCGGCGACGAGCCTGTCGACTTCAGCCTTGGGCGTGACGCCGCCGGTCGGATTGGCCGGCGAGTTGACGATGATCAGCCGCGTCTGCGGGGTGATCAGCCGCAGCGTTTCCTCGGCCGAGAAGGCAAAGCCGTTCTCCTCGCGGATCGGCACCGGGATCGGCCGCGCGCCGGTATATTCGATCATCGAGCGATAGATCGGAAAGCCGGGATCGGGATAGAGGATGTCGGCGCCCGGCTCGCCGAACATCACGATCGCCATGTACATGGTCGGCTTGCCGCCGGGCATGATCATGACTTCGTCGGGCGAGAGGCGCACGCGGAAGCGCTTGCCGAGATCGGCGGCGACTGCCTCGCGCAGCGGCAGAATGCCGACCGCCGGCGTGTAGCCGTGATGGCCGTCGCGCAGCGCCTTCACGGCGGCCTCGACGATGAAGTCGGGGGTGCGGAAGTCGGGCTGGCCGATGCCGAGATTGATGATGTCGCGGCCGGCGGCGGCGAGCTGCGTGGCGCGCGCCAGCACCGCGAACGCGTTCTCTTCGCCGATGCGGTCGAACGCGGCGACGGTTTTGAGCATGGATTTTCCCCGGCACTGAAACGATTGGGCATGCAGTTCAACCCAACCGGCCGGCAAATGCAAACCGCGCGCGCTGCGGCGGCCGCCGGCAGCTTGCACAGGCGAAGGGCTCCGAAGCAGTTCGGAGCCCTTCGACGCTACGCAATTGACGGCGCGATGGCTCAGTAGCCGTAGTCGAGGTTGAACGCCGCGCCGGATTCGATCGACGCAGCGCTGCCGCTGCGGGTAACCGGGTTGGGATACGTGGGCACCGGATAGACGTTCGCCTGCTGCGGCGGCGCGTACCGGTGCGGCCGCTGCGCCAACGCCGGCGTGGCGACGAGCCCGATGGCCAGGGCGGACAACAGCAACTTGCTGGTGAGAGACTTCATTGGTGCATTCCTTTGCAATGCGCCCCTGATCGCGAACTATTCCGATTTT
>JASHQS010000081.1 GCA_030038995.1 Xanthobacteraceae bacterium | reverse complement strand
GCCGGCCCGGGGGGTGCCGACCCGGCTGGATTCCGGCCAGCCGGGTCGGCGGGGCCGGAATACGGCCCTTATTTCCTGCGGCGGAGGCTGCGCCGCGGCATCGTCGGCATGGGCGATGCAGGTGCCAGCCCGCCGCAGCGGAGCGGACGCGGGTCAGGCGATGGCAGGCACCGCGCCCGGCAGCCCGGCCAGCCAGGCTTTGTCGAGTTCCCCCTCGGCGACGATCACCGCTGGCCCGGTCAGGAGGCTGGTCAGACCCGTTAGCGTGACGGTCAGCGTGCCGCCGGGAACCAGCACGGTCCAGCTGCCAGCCGGGCAGGCCCGCTCATCGATCCCACCGCAGGCCCCAGCTCCCGGGACCGGGCCGCCGGGGCCTCCCGCGGCCGCAGCGGCGGCCGCGGCGGCGGCCGCAGCGGCGGCAGCTTCGGCGGCTGCCTTCATTTCTTCCGCATAGCCCGACGGCGGCACCACCGTCACCAGCGTGATGTCCCTGCTGGACACCGCGCGCACGCCTTGCGGCAGCGTGATGTCGCTCAAATGCTTCGAATAGTTGATCTCGAGCCCGCTCACGTCGACTTCGACGGCGGCGGGAATAGCGTCCGCGCGGCAGCGCACCTCGACCGTATGCGTCACGATGCTCACGGTGCCGCCGCGTTTCACGCCCGGCGACTGATCGGCGTTCTTGACGTGGACCGGAATGTTGACGCGGATCGTGGCGCCCTCGCCAAGCCGCATGAAGTCGACATGGAGCGGCCGGTCGCGCACGGTGTCGAGCTGGAAATCGCGGGGAATGACACGGTGCTTGACGCCGTCGACCTCGACGTCGTGGATCGTCGTCAAGAAATGGCCGGCATAGATGCGCCGGTGCAAATCGGCAAAATCGACGGAGATCGGCAGCGGCGGCTTGCCGTCGCCATAAATGATTCCGGGCACGCGGCCGGAACGGCGTTCGGCCCGAGCGGCTCCCTTGCCGGCCTGCGGTCGCGCCACGGCCTTGATCAGATTGACGGTCGCCATAACGTGATCCTGTGCTGATAACCCTTTCGATGCGAAGGGGAAAATGTCGCTGCCTCGGTCGCGGTCGAGGGGCGGCGGTGGCGCGCTTATAGCGGCGTGCCCGGCGAAAAACAAGGAAAGCGGCTCGGCGAAAAAAACAAGGAAAGCGGCCGATGGCGGCCGCCTCAGGCAGTCCCCGGCCCGAAACCCGGATCGGCCGTCTTGGCGAGCGCCTGTTCGAGCGCGGCAACGCGCGCCTTGAGCGCTTCATTCTCCTCGCGCGCGATGCGGGCCATGTCCTTGACGGCCTCGAAATCCTCGCGCCGAACGACGTCGAGCTCGCGCAAGACGCGCTCGGCCTGGCTGCGGAACAACGTCTCGAATTCGCGCCGCACCCCTTGCGCCGCTCCCGCTGCATCGTTCATGAGCCGCGCGACCTCGTCGAAGAAGCGATTTGTCGTCTGCACCATGGCCGCCTCCGCAATGGGCCCTTCGCGCCCGCTTGCCATACGGGCAGACAATGGCAATGGTGCGCCGCAGCCGCAAGGGGCGGTTCCGCAGGGGGCGATCGACCAAAGAGGGCGTCCGCGCCCTTATGCGCCCTTAAGGGAATCCACCCGATGCTCGTTCTACCGGTCTTGCCGTATCCGGCCATCAACCCGGTTTTGATCCACCTCGGCCCGCTGGCGGTGCGCTGGTATGCGCTCGCCTATATCGTCGGCATTCTGCTGGGCTGGATTTATGCGCGGTCGATTATCCGATCACCGCGGCTGTGGGGCGGCGCAGCGCCGCTCGCCACGGCCGATTTCGACGACTTCGTCATTTGGATCACGCTCGGCATCATTCTTGGCGGCCGCATCGGCTATGTGCTGTTCTACAATCTGCCGCTGTTCGCCGCGCATCCGTTGCAGATCCTGGAATTGTGGAACGGCGGCATGTCGTTTCACGGCGGCGTGCTGGGCTGCATCGTCGCCATTGTGCTGTTCGCGCTCAATCGCGGCATTCCGATATTGTCGCTCGGCGACGTGACCACCGCGGTGGCGCCGATCGGGTTGTTTCTCGGCCGCATCGCCAATTTCATCAACGGCGAATTGTGGGGCCGGCCGAGCGACGTGCCGTGGGCCATGGTGTTCCCGAACGGCGGTCCGGTGCCGCGTCATCCCAGCCAGCTCTATGAGGCCGCGCTCGAGGGCATCGTGCTGTTTTTGGTGCTGAACCTTCTGGTGCGGCTCGGTGTCCTCAAGCGGCCGGGCATCGTCACCGGCTGTTTTGCGCTTGGCTACGGCGTGGCGCGCATCACGTGCGAATTCTTTCGCGAGCCCGACGCGCAGCTCGGATTTCTCTGGGGCGGGCTGACGATGGGAATGTTATTGTGTATTCCGTTGATGCTGGCCGGCGTCGCGATCCTCGCCTATGCCATGACCTGCGAGCCCAAGCCCAAGCCAAAGAATGGCTGACAATATCTCGCCGCTCGAAGCCGAAATCCGCAGGCTCATCGGCATCGCCGGACCGATGCCGATTGCCCAATACATGCGGCTTTGCCTTACCCATCCGCAATTCGGCTATTACCTCAACCGCGATCCGCTCGGCAGCGGCGGCGATTTCATCACCGCGCCCGAGATCAGCCAAATGTTCGGCGAGATCATCGGGCTGTGGCTCGCCGCGGTCTGGAAAGAGCTCGGCGCGCCCGAGAACATCAGGTTGATCGAGCTTGGTCCGGGGCGCGGCACCATGCTGATCGACGCGCTGCGCGCGGCCAAGACGGTGCCGGCATTTCACGCCGCCGTCGTGCTGCATCTGGTCGAGATCAGCCCGGCTTTGCAGAAAGTACAAGAGCGGCGGCTCGAGCCGCTGGGCCTGCCGATGCTGTGGCATACCGCGCTGGAGCAAGTTCCTGCCGGACCGTGCCTGATCGTCGCCAATGAATTCATCGATGCGCTGCCGATCCATCAGGCCGTCAAGCAAAGCGACGGCTGGCACGAGCGCGGCGTGGTCATCGGAGCCGACGGCGCTCTGGCGATCGGCGCCATGCGCGATCCGCTGCCGCATTTCGAGGCGACCTTGCCGCGCGGGCTTCGCATGTCGCCCGAAGGCTCCATCTACGAATGGCGTTCGGATGCCGCCACGCTCGAGATCAGCCGGCGGGTACGCGAAGACGGCGCGGCGCTGATCATCGACTATGGTCACGCCTGGTACGGCTTGGGCGACACGTTGCAGGCGGTTTGCGGGCATGCCTTTGCCGACCCGCTGCGCTCGCCCGGCGAGGCCGACTTGACCGCGCACGTCGACTTCCAAGCGCTGGCGCAGGCCGCCGAAAGTATCGGCGGCCGCAGCCACGGCCCGGTCGCCCAACGCGACTGGCTGCGCCGGCTCGGCATCGACCAGCGCGCCGCAGCGCTCAAGGCGCACGCGCCCTACGGCAAGAGCACCGAAATCGACCAGGCGCTCTCGCGCCTGACCGCGAGCGGAGCACGCGGCATGGGCGAGCTGTGCAAGGCCATGGCCATCGCCGATCCAAAGCTTCGCGAGCTTCCCGGGTTCGAGAGGCCATGATGATGCTGAAGGCGCAAACGCTCGCGCTTCCCGGCATCCGCCATGCGTTCTTTACCCGTCAGGGCGGCGTCTCGACCGGGCTCTATGCCAGCCTCAACGGCGGCATCGGTTCGGCCGACACCGTCGCCAATGTCGGCGAGAATCGCGCCCGCATGGCGGCTGCGTTGGGCGTCGAGCCGCACTGCCTCGTCAGCGCTTTTCAGATTCATTCGCCGCAGGTGATCGTCGCCGCAGAGCCGTGGCCGGCCGAGGCACGGCCGCGGGTTGACGGCATCGTCACGCGCACTCCGGGGCTCGCCATCGCTGTTACCACGGCCGATTGCGGCCCGGTCCTCTTCGCCGAGCCGCAGGCGGGCGTGATTGGCGCCGCCCATGCCGGCTGGCGCGGCGCGCTCGCCGGCGTGGTCGAGGCCACGGTCGCGGCCATGCAGGGGCTCGGCGCCGCCCGCGACAAGATCCGCGCCGCGCTCGGGCCGATGATCCGCCAGCGCAATTATGAAGTCGGGCCCGACTTGATCGAGCGGTTCGCCGCCGCGGACCCGGCGGCAAAAGCGTTCTTCGCGCCGGCGGGGCGTCCCGGTCACGCCCTGTTCGACCTCGCCGGTTATATCGCCGCGCGGCTGCGGCGCGCCGGACTGGACCACGTCGAAGACCTCGATGCGTGCACCTATGCGGACCCGGAGCGGTTTTTTAGTTATCGCCGCGCCACCCACCGCGGCGAAGCCGATTATGGGCGCCACGTCAACGCCATTGCGTTGGCGGGCGAATAGCGAACGGCGAATAGCGAATGGAGCTTTCACAAGTCATTTGTCTATTCGCCATTCGCTATTCGCCACCCGCTATTCGCCACCCGCTATTCGCTACCTAAGGCTGCCCCGCAAGCCGCCAGCAATCGATTGAAAACCCTAAGGAAAAAGGCGCGGGGACAAGAGCCGGATTCATATTGCCAGGCCGGCGGGTGGCTTGTATCAGGGCCGCGTGAAGCTTAAAGCGCGCGCGGGAGAAGGCCATGGCCGGCACTAGGCAACGTCATGCCGGCAACAATGGAACGATGAAGCTCGTCGCCGGCAACTCCAACCCGGCGCTTGCGGGGGCGATCGGCGAATATCTGGGCATCCCGCTGACCAAGGCGGTGGTGCGCCGCTTTGCCGACATGGAAATCTTCGTCGAGATTCAGGAAAACGTCCGCGGCGCCGACGCCTTTGTGATCCAATCGACGTCGTTCCCGGCCAACGACCATCTGATGGAGTTGCTGATCATCATCGACACGCTGCGGCGCGCCTCGGCGCGGCGCATCACGGCGGTGATCCCGTACTACGGCTATGCCCGTCAGGATCGCAAGGTCGGCCCGCGCACGCCGATTTCCGCCAAGCTCGTCGCCAACCTGATCGCCACTGCCGGCGCCCACCGGGTGCTCACGCTTGATCTGCACGCCGGGCAAATTCAGGGCTTCTTCGACATTCCGACCGACAATCTGTTCGCCGCGCCGGTCATGATGCGCGACATCAGGGAGCGCTTCGAACTCGGCAAGGTCATCGTCGTGTCCCCCGACGTCGGCGGCGTGGTGCGCGCGCGCGGCCTCGCCAAGCGCATCGGCGCGCCGCTCGCCATCATCGACAAAAGGCGTGAGCGGCCGGGCGAGTCCGAAGTGGCCAACGTCATCGGCAAGGTCGACCGCGGCATTTGCGTGCTGGTCGACGACATCGTCGATTCCGGCGGCACGCTGACCAATGCCGCCGAAGCGCTGCTGGAGAAGGGCGCGAGCGCGGTCTATGCCTATGCCAGCCACGGCGTGCTGTCCGGCAACGCGGTGACGCAGGTCAGCAGTTCGCATCTCAAGGAACTCGTCATCACCGATTCGATCCAGCCGAGCAAGGCGGTCGCCGCGGCGAAAAACATCCGCGTGCTGTCGATCGCGACTCTGATCGGCGAAGCGATCGCCCGCACCGCCGCCGAGGAATCGGTGTCGAGCCTGTTCGACTGAATCGTTGCTTTTTAACCCACGCGCCGCCCGCCGCCCGCCGCCCGCCGCTCAGCCGGCAAAGACGGCGAGCGC
Organism: Xanthobacteraceae bacterium; assembly: GCA_030038995.1. Classification (GTDB taxonomy): domain Bacteria; phylum Pseudomonadota; class Alphaproteobacteria; order Rhizobiales; family Xanthobacteraceae; genus BOG-931. The sequence continues at coordinate 8,754 of JASHQS010000081.1, read as the reverse complement.
CCCCGAGTCAACTTGTCGCAGCCTGGATTGTGGACTGCAGCGCCGCGCGCATTGTGTCGCGCCGGCAAATCACTTCATGAAGCAAACAAAGTTGCGCGCGGCGGCGCTGCCGCCGAATTGGCGGGTGGAATCCGAAACGACTATAGTCGGCCTGCCGACTGATTCGCGGCGTCCGGTCAAGCGAGCGGGCTGTACTTGTCCCTGCGTCAAATCGCAGCCTGGGGGCTCGGCAAAGTCCAGTGGCGTGCGCATTTCCACCCCTTAAAGCCGTGGAGGCGTCATGTCCATCATCGAAATCGCGCGCGACGACAAAGCCAGCCCCCTCGAAGTGGTCGAGCGCATGGCGGCCGCCAATCATTGGCCGTTCGAGCGCGCGGGCGAGGACGAGATCGCGCTCGACGTCACCGGGCGCTGGACCAATTATCACGTCTCCTTCACCTGGATGAGCGATATCGAAGCGCTGCATGTGGCTTGCGCCTTCGATATGAAGGTGCCGGAGCCGCGGCTTAACGAAGTGCAAGCGCTTGTCGCCTTGATCAACGAACAAATGTGGATCGGGCATTTTGACGTATGGATGCAGAACGGCGTGGTGATGTTCCGGCACGCGCTGGTGCTCGCCGGCGGCGTCGCGGCGTCGGACCGGCAATGCGAGGCGGTGCTCGGCAGCGCGCTCGATTCCTGCGAGCGCTACTACCCGGCCTTCCAGTTCGTCGTCTGGGCCGGAAAATCGGCGCGCGAGGCCATGGATTCGGCGATGTTCGAGACCTCCGGCGAGGCTTGAGGCCTGTCGTTGCCAGCCCTGCAAGCGCCGTCGGCCGGCGCGCCGGCATCATCGGTCGCCGTTTGTCTTTTCGTGGCGAAGGCGGCTAGCGCATGTTCCGCTCCGATCGAATCGCGACTCCTCGGTTCGTCATTGCCGGGCTTGACCCGGCAATCCATGCTGCGTCGGGGCCGCATGGATGCGCGGGTCAAGCCCGCGCATGACGGGGAAGTGGCGCTACATGAGCGGGATCTGCTCTAGCATTGCGCGCGCTCCGGCATAACGGGACTGACGGCGATGCTGCCAACGAACGATTCCAGCAGACACGATCCGGGTCTGCGCGATTTTTTCGGGACCATCGTGTTGGTCGGCGCCGGCAAGATGGGCTCGGCGTTGCTCGAAGGTTGGCTCCGGCTCGGCCTTGCCGCGAACAACGTCGCCGTCATCGAGCCGACGCCGTCGCCCGCTATCTCGGCGCTTGCCAAGCGCGGCCTTCTGCTCAATCCGGATCGGCGCACGCTGCGCGAGCCGGCCGTCGTCGTGCTGGCGATCAAGCCGCAGGTGGCGGCAGACGCGATCGCGCCGCTTGGCGCGGTGGTCGGCGCCGCGACGCTCGTCATCTCGATCATGGCCGGCCGCACGCTGCAATTTCTCTCGGGCGCGCTCGACCGCGCCGGCGCCTTGGTGCGCGCCATGCCCAATACGCCGGCGGCCATCGGCCGCGGCGTCACGGTCGCCGTGCCGTTGCGGACGAGCGGCGCGCAGCGGCGGCTCGCCGAGCGTCTGCTCTCGGCAACCGGAGCGGTCGAGTGGATCGACGACGAAACTTTGATGGACGCAGTCACGGCGGTGTCAGGCTCGGGCCCGGCTTACGTGTTCCTGCTGGCCGAAGCTTTGGCGCAGGCCGGCGTTGCGGCGGGATTGCCGCTTCGTCTTGCGCAGACGCTTGCCCGCGAGACCGTCGCCGGCTCGGGCGAGTTGCTGCACCGATCCGGCCTCGATGCCGCCGCCTTGCGCCAGAACGTCACGTCGCCCGGGGGCACCACCGCGGCGGCGCTCGAGGTGTTGATGGCGAAAAACGGACTTAAAACCCTGATGGAAAGCGCCGTGGCCGCCGCCACCGCGCGGTCGCGTGAGCTCGCCGGCTGATGATCGCGGCTGATGATCGCGGCTTGGAAGCGCCGCGCCGTGCGCCTACATTGAGGCTTGCCAGCGCCGCGTTTTTTTGCGCGGCCTCATGCAGACCTCGCGCGTAGGAGTTCGGTCATGGCCCGCAAAGCTGCCCGCCCCGCACGATCCGCACGCCAGCACGCCCGATCTTCGCCGCCCCCGGCGGGCAACCCACCGTCGAGCGACCGCGACAAAATCATCGCCGCGCTGTTCGCCTTGCTTGCGGAGAAGTCGATCGAGCGCATCGGCTTTGCCGAGATTGCCGAGCGCGCCGGCGTGTCGCTCGCCGCGCTACGCGGCGCCTTCGGTTCACCGCTCGCGATCGTGGCGGCTCACGTCAAGGACGTCGATCGCGCCGTGCTCGCCTCCGACTTCAGCGACATGGAAGAGGAGCCGCCGCGCGAGCGGTTGTTCGACGTGCTGATGCGCCGGCTCGAACTGTTGGCTCCCGACCGCCAAGCGGTCCGCTCGCTCATGCGCTCGGCGCGCCGCAACGTGGCGCTGGCGCTGGCGCTCAATGCGCTCGCCGCGCGCTCGCAGAAGTGGATGCTGGCGGCCGCCGGCATCGCCGCTGCGGGACCGCGCGGCGCGTTGCGCGCGCAAGGTTTGGCGCTGTTGTATGGTTCGGTGCTGCGCGCCTGGGTGCGCGACGACGATCCGGGCCTCGCCCGCACGATGGCGGCGCTCGACCGCGCGCTCGGCCGCGGCCAGCGCTTGGCAGGCATCCTCGACGATCTGTGCTTCATCCCCTCGCGGCTGTGCCGTCTGCGCTCGCGCTGGCGCCGCCGCGGCGACGATGATGCGGAGGAATCGGCGGCGGCGTGATGCGGCAGCGTTGACGGCGGTTATGAGCTATTCAAAAGCCGATGAGTACGGATTCTGAAGTTACAGCAGTTTTGCTTCGATCGAAATTTTTGGCGGAGCCAGGGGAAGACCAGCCGATTCCGCCGTAAGATCCAAAAGCGCGCATCCGAGAACACGGTAGAGACCGATCACAGACATGAACCGACGCCGTTTCCGCGGAAGCAGGATGCGGCGAGCGTGTGATTTGGGCGACGCTGTACGATCGCATGATGTGGGCGACCGGCGATTTCAAGCCGACGACAAGGAACTGCACGCACGCTCATCGTAAACCCGCAACAGCTTTTCGAGCTCGACAACAACGCGGCCGATCACACCCGGCCAATCGCCCGGGGCATTTTGTCGGAACAACCGCGCGGTCGGATACCAGGGGCTGTCGTCCCGGTCGATGAGCCAGCGCCAGCAGGTGCTGTAGCGATTGAGCAGCCAGAACGGCTTGCCGAGTGCGCCGGCGAGATGGGCCACGGATGTGTCGACCGTGATGACCATATCCAGATTGTCGATCAGCGCCGCAGTATCCGAAAAGTCGCGCAGGTCGTCGGCGCAGTCCACCACGCGCCGGCGCAGCGCGCTGGCGCGTAATTGTGCAAGCGTGTGTTCGCCCTTCTGCAGGCTGTAGAATTCGCAGCCGGTGATGCGCAAAATCGGCGCCAGTTGCTCGAATTCGAGACTGCGCATGCGGTCGATGCGCCGCGCGTCGGGCAGCTCTTTCCGCGGATCGCCGGCCCAAACCAGCCCGACCCGCGGCTTGTCGCGCGCGCCCAGGCGAGTCCGCCACGCGGCCGTCTTTGCCGCACCTGCAAATAGATAAGGCGTCTGCGCCGGTATCGTCTCGAGGCTGGTGCGGAAGGCGAGCGGCAGGCTGAGCAGCGGACAGTGCAGGTCGAAACACGGCAGCTTGTCCGGCGCAGAAAAGACCTGGGCCACGCCGGCCAAACCCGCCATGAGCTCCCTCAGCGGCGGCGGCACTTCCAGCAGCACGCGCGCGCCGCGTCCGGCAACCAACGGCGCGTAGCGGCAAAATTGAATGGTGTCGCCGAATCCCTGCTCGCTGTGCAGCAGTATGGTCTTGCCTGCCAGCGCCGTCTGACCAAGCCAAAGCGGTTGGGCAAAATCGCGCTTTGATACCGTAAAGTATTCGTGCTTGCGGTGACGCCATTCATATTCCTGCCACCCGGCCGCAAAATCTCCTTTGACAAGCTGCACTACCGATTTGTTGAAGTGTGCGTCGGCATAATCGGGGCGCACCGCAAGGGCGCGGTCGTAGCACGCCAGCGCCTCGTCGAGCCGCATCAGCTCATGCAGCATCACGCCGCGGTTGTAGAGCGCCTCGGCGTGATCGGGCTGCAGCGCCAGGGCGCGGCCGCAGCTCGCCAGCGCCTCGTCGAAGCGCTTGAGTTCATGCAGCGTGTTGCCACGGTTGTTGAGCGCCTCGGCATGATCGGGCCGCAGCGCCAGAGCGCGGTCGTAGCTCGCCAGCGCCTCGTCGAACCGCTCGAGTGCATGCAGCGTGATACCGCGGTTATAGAGTGCCTCGGCATGATCGGGCTGCAGCGCCAGGGCGCGGTCGTAGCTCGCCAGCGCCTCGTCGAAGCGCCCGAGTTGATGCAGCGTATTGCCGCGGTTGCTGAACGTCCCGGCATGGTCGGGCTGCAGCGCCAGGGCGCGGTCGTAGCTCGCCAGCGCCTCGTCGAACCGCTTGAGTTGATGCAGCGTATTGCCGCGGTTGTTGAGCGCCGCGGCATAATCCGGCCGCGCCGCAACGGCGCGGTCGTAGCTCGCCAGCGCCTCATCGAACCGCTCGAGTTCATGCAGCGTAATACCGCGGTTATAGAGGGCCTCGGCATAATCCGGCTGCAGCGCCAGCGCGCGGTCGTAGCTCGCCAGCGCCGCGTCGAAGCGTTTGAGTTTGTGCAGCGTCGCGCCGCGGTTGCGGAGCGCCTCGGCATGATCCGGCCGCAGCGCCAGCGCGCGGTCGTAGCTCGCCAGCGCCTCGTCGAGCCGCCGTTGCCGCGTTCGGATCACCGCGATCAAGTGCAGCGCGTCGAAATAATCGGCTTTAACACCGAGGATTGCGCGCGCCAGGTCATCGGCCTCGCGCAACCGCCCGCGCTGATAGGCCGCAACGGCGCGCTGCATTGCCTCGGGCAATGTCGGCGTAACGTCGGCCATCGGCAATCCTCCCGGGCGCTATACTGACATGCCGCCGAATGCCTTTCAATTTCCTCCAATTGCGTCGATCCAATCTGGAGCTTGCGACAGGTCATTGCAATTTGCGTTGCGGAAATTCCAATGCGGGCATTTCAGTGAAGGGTGAACCGGCGATTTGATTGCTCTGAACAACCATTTTCATGATCATTGCCACCAGCGTGAGGCGATTCCCTCACTGGTTGGATGGGGATGAGGTTTTCGGTACGCACAACCGTCATGCGGTGGTGGCGCGCGCGGCGAACAACACGATTTGGCCGCTACACCGGCCGATGCAGCAGCGCGGCGAGGGCGCGGCGCAAGAAGCCGAGCTTGCCGAGGTGCGACGCCAGCCATTCGTCGCGCTGGCGCGCCTGCCGCCGCGCCAGCAGCCGCGCCAACTGCTTGCGCCTGCTGCGCGAGCCGAATGTGGCTTTGCGGCGCGCCGGATCGGCGGCGGCGCGGCACCGTGCATCGTAGGCGGCGCGCCGCTCCGGCGTTTTCAGATCGTCCCAGGCCGCCGCCAGGCGGCTGGCGAGGGTCGCCCGCGCGCCGGGCGCATCGCGATCGGGATGCAGCCATTTGAACAGCAACGCCGCGTTGCGCCGCAACTCGCCGGCGCTCGCCGTCGCGTCGGCGCCGAGCAGGCGATACGAATCGGCGTCCGGCGCAAACAGGATCTGCTCGATGAAAAACACGGCGGCGCGCCGTACGGTCTCTGGTGACCGCCGCGCCGTCAGCGCAGCCGAACGCGCAGTGTCGGCCTCGCCTGCGGCAATGCGCAGGAGCAGCTCCACGCCTTCCGGCAAAGGCTCGGACCTGACGAGCCGCACCTTGGAGGGCACGTGCAAGAGAGCGATGGCAAGTTTCAACGCCGTCCTGCCAGCCATCATACGCTCGCCTGCGGTTTGATCGGCCTCTTGCGCGCCGCCGCGGCGCAAGGTTGCCGCCGCGGGCGCCGCCATAGCTCCGGCGGCAACCGTATCCATGACCGCCGGACCTCGCAAGGACAAGGAAGCGAAGATCGGGTTCAGCGGCCCGCCGCGCAACCAACGGAAGAAGGCCGAGATGCGGCGCCCATCGCAAAGCTCATGCTCGCATGAGAATTTCAAACATGCAATTGCCATCGCGCCATTGGTCCTGCCTCGCCGGTCATGAAATTGAAAGACGATCGTCGGCGTGTCAGTATCGCGCCGGGGAGGATTGCCGATGTCCGACGCGACGCCGACATTCCCGGAAGCGATGAAGCGGGCGGTTGCGGCCTATGAGCACGGGCGGTTAGGCGAGGCCGACGACCTGGCGCGCGCAATACTCGGTGTCCGACCGGACTATTTCGATGCCCTTCACTTGATCGCCGTGATCAACGCGCGGCAACGGCGGCTCGACGAGGCGCTGGCGAGCTATGACCGCGCCCTTGCGGTGCAACGGGATCATGCCGGGGCGCTCTCCAACCGGGGCGCGACGCTGCACGAACTCGAGCGCTTCGACGAGGCGCTGGCGAGCTACGACCACGCCCTTGCGGCGCGGCCGGATTATGCCGAGGCGCTGTTCAATCGCGGCATCACGTTACAGGAACTCGGGCGCTTCGAGGAGGCGCTGGCGAGTTACGACCGCGCGCTCTTGCTGCGGCCGACTTACGCCGAGGCGCTCGGCAACCGGGGCAATACGCTGCATCAACTCAAACGCTTCGACGAGGCGCTGGCGAGCTACGACCGCGCGCTGGCGCTGCGGCCCGATCATGCCGGGGCGTTCAGCAACCGCGGCAACACGCTGCACGAACTCAAGCGCTTCGAGGAGGCGCTGGCGAGCTACGACCGCGCGCTGGCGCTGCGCCCCGATCATGCCGAGGCGCTCTTCAACCGCGGCATGACGCTGCATGAACTCAAGCGCTTCGACGAGGCGCTGGCGAGTTACGACCGCGACCTCGCGCTGCGGCCGGATCATGCCGAGGCGCTGTGCAATCGCGGCAATGTGCTCGTGGATTTGAAACGGTTCGCCGAGGCGCTGGCGAGCTACGAGCGCGCGCTAGCGGTGCGGCCGGATTACGCCGAGGCGCTCTACAACCGCGGCATGGCGCTGCGGGAATTGAAGCGGCCCGCCGAGGCGCTGGCGAGCTACGAGTGCGCGCTGGCGCTGCGGCCGGATCATGCCGAGGCGTTTTACAACCGCGGCGTCATGCTGCGGCAACTAAAGCGTCTCGACGAGGCGCTGGCGAGCTACGATCAGGCTGTTGCGCTGAAGCCGGATTATGTCGACGCGCTCAACAACCGCGGCGTGGCGCTGCATGAACTCAAGCGCTTCGACGAGGCGCTGGCGAGCTACGACCGCGCCCTGGCGCTGCGGCCGGACTACGTCCCGGCGCTCAGCAACCGCGGTGTGACGCTGCACGAATTAGCGCGGCTTGACGAAGCGCTGGCTTGCTACGACGACGCGCTGGCCTTGAACCCGACTTATGCTGACGGACACTTCAACAAAGCCCTGCTGCGGCTGCTCAAGGGAGATTTCGACACCGGTTGGCGGGAATATGAGTGGCGGCGCTGGAAAGACGACAACCTCACGCTATACCGGCGTGATTTTACCCAGCCGCTTTGGCTCGGTCAGACGACGATCGAAGGCAAGACGATCCGGCTGCATGCCGAACAGGGATTTGGCGATACCATTCAATTTTGCCGCTATGCGCCGTTGGTTGCCGCGCGCGGCGCGCGCGTGCTGCTCGAAGTGCCGGTGCAGCTCAAGGACCTTATGGCGACGTTGGCGGGCGTGGCAGAGGTCATCGCCACGCAAAACGAGCTGCCGGATTTCGATCTGCACTGCCCGCTGCTCAGCCTGCCGTTGGCATTGGCAACCCGCGTCGAGTCGATTCCGGCGCAGGTGCCCTATTTGTCGGTTCCAGCGGAAAGCCTGAGCAGGTGGACCGGCGCAGTCGGGCCGAAACGCCGGCTGCGCATCGGCCTTGTCTGGTCCGGCAGTTCGGGCCACAAGGGCGATGCTGTTCGATCGATCAATCTTCGATCCCTGCTGCCGGTTCTCGACATCGACGCAGAGTTCATCAGCCTGCAAAAGGACGTTCGCGCCGACGACGCGACGGTGCTGCGAGAGCATGGCGATATCGTGCATTTTGGCGACAAGCTCGACACGTTCGCCGATACTGCGGCGATCATCGCGAACTTGGACCTGGTGATTTCAGTCGATACCAGCGTCGCCCACCTGGCGGGGGCATTGGCAAAACCGGTTTGGGTCCTGTTGCCCTTTGTCCCAGACTTTCGCTGGCTGCTCGATCGCGAGGATAGTCCCTGGTATCCGACCGCGCGGCTGTTCCGACAACAGGCCGCTGGCGATTGGGCGGGCGTGATCGGCCGCGTTGTTGTCGAGCTCGAAAAGCTGTCGCAGGCTTGCACTGAGCGTGCGTCTGCTTAACGCTTGGCGACGCCGAGGCTGTCGAGCAGCGGGGCGATATGCGGCGCATAGGCGCGCCAACGGCCGATGGCCGAGGTGTAGATCGGCTGGCGCACCTGGGTGGCGCTGGCGGTGCGCACCGGCCGGTCGGTCTGGTGGAACGACAGGCAGCGGTCGTGCCACGGCAGCGCGCAATGGGCGATGATGCGCCGCGCCTGCTGTTCCAGATCGGCGACGACGTCCTCGTAGCGCACCTGGAGAATGCGTCCGGCCGGCAGCACCCGCCGCCAATGCGCCATCAGCCGCTCGTAGCGCCGGTAATAGCGGCCGAGTTCGCCGAGATCGTAGGTGTGGTTCTGTTCCGCGGTGAACAGCCGCGA
>JASHQS010000008.1 GCA_030038995.1 Xanthobacteraceae bacterium | reverse complement strand
AAGCGGCCGGCGTCCGAGACGAGCAGCAGCAGCGGACCGTCGAGATCGCGCTCCTCGCCGAAGCGGCCGAGCGGGACTTCGCGCGTCAGCGCCTTGCCGGCTTCGCCACTGAGATACTCGCGGTTGAGATCGGTGACGATCCAGCCGGGCGCGATGGCATTGACGCGAATGCCCTTGAAACCGAGCTCGAGCGCCAGCGCCTTGGTGAGCTGGATCACGCCGGCTTTGGCGGTGGCATAGGCGACGACGCCCTTGTCGACGCCGAAACCGAGGATCGAGGCGATATTGACGATGGCGCCGCGTTTGCCGGCGGCGAGCATGCGGCGGGCGGCTTCCTGCGACCAATAGAACACGGCGTCGAGATCGGTCGACAGGACGCGCCGCCATTCCTCCTCGGCAAGCTCGACGGCGCGCCCGGCATGGGCCACGCCGGCATTGTTGATGAGGATGGTCACGGCGCCGAAGGCTTTTTCGGCGGCCGCGAAAGCGTTGCGCATTGCGGCGCGGTCGCGCACGTCGGCGGCGACCGCAAGGGCGCGGCCGCCGGCCTTTTCGATGTGCGCCTTGACGGCGGCGAGCCGGTCGATGCGTCGCGCCACCAGCGCCACGGCGGCGCCGTTTTCGGCCAACACCTCGGCGAAGCGCACGCCGAGCCCGCTCGACGCGCCGGTCACCAGCGCCACGTTGCCATGCAGATCGAAGATGCTCGGCGCCGTCATGTACCCTCGCCTCGTGCCGGCCGCCGGGCGTCGGGCTGCCGCGCCGCCGCGCCGCCGGGCCGCGCATTTGCCGCCATCCCATTGCGGAGCCGAATAATTGCGGGAATTAATGCGTCGATCAAGGTGACGCCCGGGATTAGCCGATAATCCGGCTGGCCGTGCAGCGCCCTTGGTCGCTTGGCCGCCAAAATTTTTGGAAGCGAGGGGGCAATGGGTTTTCTGGACCAACGGCAGTGGATGGCGAGCCTCGAGCAGCACGGCGAGCTGCGGCGGATCAAGGCCGAGGTCGATTGGGACCGCGAGATCGGCGCCGTCACCCGCCGGGTGCTGGAGAAGAAAGGCCCGGCGCTGTTGTTCGAGAACATCAAGGGCTATCGCGACGGCCGCTGCACCAAGCTGTTCGCCAGCGGGCTCGGCGCCCGCTCCCGGCTGGCGCTGGCGCTCGGCTTTCCACGCGACACGCCGAACCGCGCGCTGGTGCAGCACGTCATGCAAAAGAACCGCGAGACTATTCCACACGTGCTCGTGGACGGCGGCCCGGTGAAGGAAGTGATCGTCAAGGGCGCGGCGATCGATCAGACCGAATTTCCGGTGCCGAAATGGCACTACCTCGAAGGCGGCCGCTACATCCACACCTTCTCATCCATCGTGACCAAAGATCCCGACACCGGCGTGATGAATGTCGGCCTCTATCGCGGCATGATCGGCAAGAAGAACACCGCGCCGTTCCTGCTCATCAAGGGTGGCCAGCATTGGGGCGCGCATTTCGTCAAATGGGCGGCGCGCAAGGAGCCGATGCCGGTCGCCTGCGTGATCGGCTGGGATCCGATCATGTCGTTTCTCTCCGGCTCGCCGCTGCCCGCGGGCGTATGCGAGTGGGACGCGATGGGCGCCTATCGGGGCGAGCCGGCGCAGCTCGTTCGCTGCGAGACCGTCGACCTCGCGGTGCCGGCCAGCGCCGAGATCGTCATCGAGGGCACCATCAGCGACGATCCGGCGACCTACGAGCGCGAAGGTCCGTTCGGCGAATTCACCGGCTACGTCTCCGACCTGCCGACGCCGCGCCCGACCATGCGGATCACCGCCATCACGCACCGGCGCGATCCGGTCTTCTGCGGCTCGCTCGAGGGCACGCTCCCGGGCTCCTACAGCGAGAACAGCGTCATGTCGTCGGTGCAGCGTGCCGCCATCGCCTGGAACATTTTGAACGGCGCCGGCATTCCGGGCATTCTCGACGTCTTTGCGCCGCCGATCACCAATGGCGTCAATCTGCGCGTTCAGATCAAAAAACATTATCAGGGCCAGCCCAAGCAGATCGCCGCCGCCTTGTGGGGCAACAGCGCCGCGCAATACCGTTACAAGCACGTCACCGTGGTCGAGGAGGACATCGATCCGGCCGATGACGAGCAGGTCGAATGGGCGGTCGCGCACCGCGTCAATGCCGGCGAAGGCGGCGTGGTGATCTTTCCCGGCATTTTCGGCTCACCGATCGATCCGTCGACGCCGATGGAAGACCGCGACGTGGCCCAGCTCGGCACCGGGCTGTGGAACCGCATGCTGATCGACGCCACGCGGTCGTGGAAGAATCCGCGCCGCGCCGAATGGGGCGGCGAACGCTTTCCGCCGACGGTGCGGCCGGCGCCCGACGACGAGGCGCGCGTTGCGGCGCGCTGGGCCGAATATGGGCTGGGCGACCTTTAAAAAAGAACCCGCAAGCCCCGATTGCGCCTGCCGTTCCGGCGGTGTGACAGGCTCGATCGCCATGCACTATAATGCCCGATGCGGGCCGCCGCGAAGCCCGCGCCCGCTGAACGAGTGCAGGCCGGGACGACTACCATGACGCACGACCACGACCACGAGCACGGCTCGGAATTGTCCGAAATGCAGCTGCGCGTGCGCGCGCTGGAGACGGTGCTGGCCGAGAAGGGCTACATCGACCAGGCCGCGCTCGATGCCATCGTCGAAGCCTACGAGACCAAAGTCGGACCGCATACCGGCGCCCGCGTCGTCGCCAAGGCCTGGAGCGATCCGGCGTTCAGGCAGGCGCTGCTCGCCGACGCCAGCAAGGCGGTGGCCTCGTTCGGCCTGCTCAACCGCGTCGGCGATCATTTGATCGCAGTGGAGAATACGCCGAAGCGGCACAACATGATCGTCTGCACGTTGTGCTCCTGCTATCCGTGGGAGGTGCTCGGCCTGCCGCCGGTCTGGTACAAGTCGGCGCCGTACCGCTCGCGCGCGGTCAGCGATCCGCGCAGCGTGCTCGCCGATTTCGGCGTCAAGCTGCCGGCCGGCACCGACATCCGGGTCTGGGATTCGACTGCGGAAACCCGCTTCATCGTGCTGCCGATGCGGCCGGCCGGCGCCGAAGGCTGGAGCGAAGAGCGGCTCGCCAGCCTCGTCACCCGCGACAGCATGATCGGCACCGGGCTGCCGAAAAATCCCAAGGAGGTCGCATAAATGGACGGCATCCACGACATGGGCGGCATGCACGGCTTCGGCAGAGTCGAGCCGGAACAGGACGAGCCGGTGTTTCACGCGCCGTGGGAAGGCCGCACGCTCGCGCTCAACCGGGCCATGGGCTACACCGGCGTGTGGACCATCGACCAGACCCGCGCCGGCATCGAGCGCCTGCCGCCGGATGTTTATCTGTCGAGCTCCTATTACAAAAAGTGGGAGATGCGGCTCGAGAACATGATCGTCGACCTCGGCCTCGCGGGCCGCGACGAACTGGACGCCGGCCACGCGTTGCGTCCCGGCAAGGCGCTCAAGCGCAAGCTCACCGCTGCCGATGTGCCCAACACATTATCGCGCGGCTCGTTCAGCCGGCCAGCGCCGGGTCCGGCGCGGTTCAAGGCCGGCGACAAGGTGCGCACCAAAAACATTCATCCGGCAACGCATACGCGCCTGCCGCGCTACGCCCGCGGTAAAAGCGGCGTAATCGAAGCGGTGCGCGGCTGCCACGTCTATCCCGACACCGTAGCGATCGGCCGGGGCGAGAACCCGCAATGGCTCTACACGGTAGTGTTCGAGAGCCGCGAGTTGTGGGGCGACGCCGCGGACCCGTTGCTGAAAATTTCGATCGAGGCGTTCGAGCCGTATCTGGAACGGGCCTGACGGCCATGAGCCCTGACCCGGCCGCGCTGCGGGCGACGCAGTCGGTGCAAAGCATTCCGCGCAACGAAGACGGCCCCGTATTCCGCGAACCGTGGGAAGCGCAGGCATTCGCGCTGGCGCTATCGCTCAACGAGCACGGCGTCTTCACCTGGAAGGAATGGGCGGCAACGCTGGGCGACGAGATCAAAAAGGCACAGGCCGCTGGCGATCCGGACACCGGCGAAACCTATTACCGCCATTGGCTGGCCACACTCGAGCGCATCGTCGCCGAAAAGGGCCTTTCCGATCCGCGCACGCTTGAGCGCACCCGCACCGCCTGGGCGCACGCCTGCGCGCGCACGCCGCACGGCACGCCGATCGAGCTGCGGCCGGGCGATTTCGAGGGTTGACGTCCTGTCATAGTCTCGACGGACTTGGAGTCCGTCGCAGTCCGCCGTCGATCGCAATGGCAGCAAAAAGTTTCGAAAGGATTGTTTTGTCAAGGGCGCGAAGCGCCGCCTTCGGCGGTCGAAGACCCTTGACAAAACAATCCTTTCGAAACACGCGACAGCCATTGCGATCGACGGTTCTCTCTGATCAATAGGTTAGCAGATCGAGTCAACCAGAAAGGCATGGGAGGTTGCGATGTCGGCTCAAGAAATTTTCGGAGCGCACGCGGGCAACAGCGTGAAGATCGGCTCCAGCGCCGGCGCCGGCGGCGCGTTCGATTGTTATATGGCCGCCCCGAAATCCGACGGGGCCGTGCCGGCGATCGTCCTCGCTTCGGCGGTGCACGGCGTCGATGCCGACATTTGCGCCATCGCCGATGAATTTGCCGCCAACGGCTTTTTGGCCGCGGCGCCCGATCTGTTCTGGCGCTCGATTCCCGGCCCGCTGTCCCACGACGATAAGCGCGCGCAAGAACGCTCGCAGCCGCGCCTTGGGCGCATCAAAGCGGGCGAGCGCGACATGGCGGACACGTTGGCGTACCTGCGCACGCTGCCGCAGTTCAACGGCCGCGCCGCGGCGATCGGCTTCTGCTACGGCGGTCCTTACGCCATCATCGGGCCGAAGCGGCTCGGCTATGCGGCGGGCATTTCCTGCCACGGCACGCAGATGCTGGACTATATCGGCGGGCTCGACGGCGTGGGCGCGCCGGTTTGCATCATCTGGGGCGACCGCGACCACCGCGCGCCGCCCGAAGTGCTGGACGCCTACCGGCCCGTCCCGGCGCGCATGAGCAACGTCGAGGTGCACATCTTTCCGGGCGTCAAGCACGGCTACATGATGCGCACCATGCCGAGCGCGTTCGACGGCAAGACGCGGGATTTTTCCATGGCGCGCGCGCTTGCGATCCTCACCGCGCTGCGCAGCCCCGCAGCGGCGATACGGGAGGCGAGTTAGTCAGCATTGATTCGAACCAAGGAAACGATGGCCTGGAATACCTGACGGCGGGACATATGTTCATCATCAGGATGCGAGGATAAGGCGGAGAGGCGCGGCCATGGACAAACCCGTAAACAGGATCGCCGTGGTTCGGGGGACCTCCGGCGTCGATGCCCAGGATGTCTTCCGAACGGTTGTCGAGCACTGGCGCCCTACGATCCGCCTGGCCGGCCTGATCGCGGAGCACCACGGTCTCGCCGATCGCGCCTGCAGCGCTGGCTTTCTACGCAGTGTGACGAGTGGCCAACGCTTCTCGATTTTCCACGATCTCGGGCCAGGTTCGGCCGAGTGTCACCTCGACGGGACCGGAGCGCTCTCGGCTGCGGACGCGGTGCAGCGCGACATTGCCGCAGGATGCGATCTCGCGGTGCTGAGCAAGTTCGGCAAGCTTGAAGCAGGCGGCCAGGGATTGTTCGGCGCATTCAAAGCGGCGCTGGAAGCGCAAATCCCGCTTCTAACATCGGTCTCGCCCGCCTACGAGAAACAATGGGAGAAACTAGCTGGTCGATCATACATCGTTTTACCAGCAGACTTGGATCGGATCAGCGCTTGGTGGCAGAGCATTTGGAATGCGCCGGGTGGCACGGTTCAGGCAGCGCATTGAGGCATTTCGGCCGGAGCCTTACAGCGCACGATAACCCAGACGCCCAAGATCAGCGCGGGCCCCGGGACCCGGTACAAAAAAGCCGCTTTGCCCGACAACAGATTTGCAACGAGCAGCGGCCGGACTAAATCTGCGCAAAGCGCGTTTGCTGCCGCCACGCACCCGAAAGCGGCGCCAAAGCAGACATCGCGGAGGCCCGAAAAGTGTCAACGGTTGGCCGGCGCTCGTGGAGCCCACTGAGCAGTGCCTACACGCATTGGAAAAACGAAAGGAAATTCCCCTATGGCAAACACGACGGCGGAGCTCGAGGCGCTCCTCATGCAGCGTTCGCTCACCGATCCGCAGCTTGTGGCCGCAGTGGACGCGGCGGCGGACTTCCGGATACTGCCCGATGCCACCGTGATCAAAATTGGCGGACAGAGCGTGATCGACCGCGGCCGCGCCGCAGTCTACCCGCTCGTTGACGAGATTGTCGCCGCCCGCAAGGCCCACAAGCTCCTGATCGGGACCGGAGCAGGCACCCGGGCGCGGCATCTCTACTCGATTGCGGCCGGGCTCCGCCTACCGGCCGGCGTGCTCTCGCAACTCGGCGCCTCAGTTGCCGACCAGAACGCAGCGATGCTGGGGCAGCTCCTTGCGCAATACGGTATCTCCGCGGTCAGCAGCGCCGGGCTGTCGGCGGTGCCGCTCTACCTTGCCGAGGTGAACGCGGTCATCTTCGGCGGGATGCCGCCGTATGGCCTCTGGATGCGTCCAGCGCCCGAGGGCGTGATCCCGCCCTACCGCACCGACGCTGGATGCTTTCTTGTTGCCGAGCAATTCGGCTGCAAGGCGATGATCTATGTGAAGGACGAAAATGGCCTCTACACCGCGAATCCAAAGACCTCAAAGGGTGCAGCCTTCATCCCCAAGATCGCGGTGGCCGAGATGAAGGCCAAGGGGCTGCAGGACTCGATCCTCGAGTTCCCAGTGCTCGATCTTCTCGCCTCGGCACGCTGCATCCGCCAAGTGCAGATCGTCAATGGCCTCGTCCCCGGCAATCTGACCCGCGCGCTCGCCGGCGAGCACGTCGGCACCATCATCACTGCGAGCTGAAGAGATCCATCGCCATGGCTGACACCAACCAGATCAAGCACGTCGCCTCGCCGCTCGCGCGCCAGACTCTCCTCGACGCCGATCTCACCCGCCCGGTCGCCGGCGAACGCCCGATCCGGATTCTGCCTTGGCTGCAGGTCGTCAAGATTGGCGGCCACTCAATCATGGATCGCGGCCATCAGGCGATCCTCCCACTCGTGGACGAGTTGCGTGCGCTTCTGCCTGAGCACCGCCTGCTCATCCTGACCGGTGCCGGAGTCCGCGCCCGCCACCTTTACAGCGTTGGCCTCGATCTCGGCCTGCCGGTCGGGTCGCTTGCTCCGCTTGCCGCAAGCGAGGCCGGACAGAACGGCCATATTCTTGGGTGTCTGCTGGCGCCGGAGGAGGTTTCCTATATCGAGCATCCGACCATCGCGAACCAGCTCGCCATTCACCTCTCCGCAGCCCGCGCGGTCGTGGGAAGTGCCTTTCCTCCGTATCATCATCATGAGTTCCCGACCTCGCGCATCCCGATCCACCGGGCCGACACCGGTGCGTTTCTGCTTGCCGACGCGCTGGGCGCTGCCGGCCTCACGATCGTGGAAGACGTGGACGGAGTGTACACCACCGACCCCAATGGGCCGGACGGGAAGTGGGCGCAGTTGCTCCGGGAAACGAGCATCGCCGAGCTCGCGAAGCTGCAGGGTACGCTGCCGTTCGATCGCGCGCTCCTCGAGGTCATGGCGACCGCGCGCCACATCGAGCGCGTGCAGGTCGTGAACGGACTCGTTCCGGGCCGGCTTACTGCGGCGCTGCGTGGCCAGCACGTCGGATCGATCATTCGCACTGGCGCGCGTCCGGCCTGAGGACGCATTCGCCGATGGCGCCCGGCCTATTGTCAGCTCAACGCGTCCCCCGGCAATGCAACGCGCCACAAGCAATGGCTGAGGCATAGATTCGGGATCCGGGTGAAATCCGGTGAATTGCCGCTTCAGTCGATTGGGGGTTTGCCGCCGGTTTCGTGCGCGTGCCGGTCGATCCATCTTCCTTCGACATCGCGGCTCATCATATAGACCTTGCGGCTGGTCGGATCGCCGTAGCGGGCACAGAGCTCGCCGAGCGAGGGAATTGACCGGTAGCTTTCCTGATAGAGGCGTTCGCGCTCGGTAAAGATCGCCTCGCAGGACGATTTCTCAAGCTGATCGATGTTTCCTTCGTGGACGTCCAGTTTCAGGACGAGCTTTCGCGGCTTGTCCGCGGTCTCCATCATGATCGGAATCCATTCCCGTTCGGATCGCCAGTCCTGGAACTTGCCCTGCCGAAGCCGGCCGATGCGCTCCGGCAACCTGTCACGAATCTCTTCAGTAATGCGTTCGTCCTCGTACCGCGAGGCAAGCCCAGCATAAAAGAACAACGTGACGTAACGGTTGCGGACTTCGCCCGGAATGTGGTCCAGGACATCCAGCAGCCGATCGAACTGCGCAAGAGTGTTTTGCGTCAAGAAAAGCCTTTCATGACGCACCATGCCGCGCTCGCCGCCCAGCCGCAGGATCGTAGTCTGGTAGTCGAAATCTCCCCGCCGCCCATTCCACCGATCGTGGGTTTCATCGCAACCGGCGAGCGAGGTATGCAAGCCGACGATTCCCGCAGCCTGCCGTTCCTCCAGCCAGGCGACGAGCGCATCGCCGCGCCGAATCCGCAACCCGCCAAGATTGAGTATCTCAAACTTGCCTCCGCGCCGGGCGCGCAATCGGGCAACGCCGCGGAGCGTTTCCAGATCGTAGTCAAACGAGGGGCCGACAAAAATCCCGATTCCCAGATCGTCACGGCCGACCGAAGCTTTCCAGTCGTAAAACCGGTGCACAAGCTGCTCGAAGCGCGCAAACGGCAAGGCACTGCCCTTGCGCGTTTCCGAGATCAAGCAATAGCGGCAGATATGGGCGCACGGCGCATGGCGGAGCGTAAGCCGCAGTCCTTTCCCCACGATCTGTCTCGGCATCGCTGCAACCTTATGCCGACCCGGATATCAGTCCGCGTTCGCCAGCCGCATTTTTTTCTCCTCACGGCCGCGTTCCACCCTCAAAAACGTCGGGTCGTTATATGCGGCTGAATATATCGTCGGGCGCCCAGGTGCAAGGGTGACCGAGGAAACGTAGCGGCCCACCGGCGCGATGAATTCCGAATATGTCACTTGACGATCGACCAGGCTTGCGCGTGACTGCCGTGGCCCTTTGCACGGGAGCCAGACGCCATGGCCAGTCCACGCCTTTCCATTCGCATCGATCTCGCAAGCGGGGACCGTATTGGGCCGGGGAAGATCGCGCTTCTGGAAGCGATCCGGTCCACCGGATCGATTTCCGCGGGCGCGCGCTTCCTTGGCATGTCCTACCGGCGCGCATGGCTTTTGGTCGAGGAAGTCAACGATGCGCTCCGCGAACCCGCGGTCACGGCGGAGACCGGCGGCCGCAGCGGCGGCGGCGCGGTCGTCACGCCGGTCGGCAGGCGCGTCATCGATCTCTACCGCGCCATTGAAACCACTGCACGAAACGCGGCCGGGCAAGAATTTCGTGCCATGGGCCGGCTGGTTCGCCCGGCGAAGACCGCCCCCTAAGCCAGCGGATGCGCCCGACGTCCACCATGCCAAATTTGGACGGCAATTGACTTCCTCGCTATATTCTATCAAATATAACGATATGACGCTCAAGCAGGCCCAGGCGCTCCTCAAGGGCGGGTTGCAGGCACCCTTTGCCCCGCCGCCTATCCCGCCCGCTTTGCTCGTCGCGGATGCAATATCCCGGAGCGATGACCAGGACGGCGGCGAGCCGTTGGATTCCGGCGGCCGAATTCACCGCACGCGCATTTGGGAATTCGGGACAAACCTTCATTGTTCCATCATCGGCACATGTCTCTCGACGGCCGATCTGCGTCGCGTCCTGGCAAAGGCCAAGGTCAAAGATGCGGTGATCGCCTCCGACCACGAATTGCATTGCCTGGGTGTGATGCTGGCGAGCCGCCGCGAGCAGGGCGCGAAATTTCTGCAAAAGGCTCTCGACCGCTGTCATCGCGCCGCAATTTTCCGCTGCTTGAAAATCAAGGATGCCGCCGGTCTTCTTGAGTTCTGGGACGATGCTCTGAAGCAAGGCGAAATCCCAGGCGCATATTGGGCGGTTCTCACGCATCCATCGGCGACGCCGGACCTCGTCAAGCGTGTGTTCGCTGACGTGCATATGCTCTCGCATCTGGTCGGCGCAGCCAACCGGGCCGACATTCGACGCCTGCGGCAACTGGAAGCTGATAACGTGGCGCTCGCCGCAAAGGTGGAGCGCCAGCAACGGCAACTCCATCAGGGCTTCGTCGAGCGTGACCGGACCATTCGCGAGCTGAATGAGCTGCTGGCCAAGCAGGCTGCCGAGCGTTCGGAGCCGGCAGCCGGCGTCGAATTGCATACCGCCGATGACCGGTTCGAGACCGCTATTGCCGATCTCACCAAGCGGCTTGCGCAGGAAACTGCGCGAAGCGAACGTTCTGAGCAGCACGCAAGCGAGCTCTCAGTCGCTCTCAAGGACAGCGAAGAGGCGCTGCGAAAAAGCCGCATGGAATGCGACTGTTACCGCCAGGAGCTTGACAATATTGAACACCAGCTGACCGCGCTTCTCAAGCAGGAGGACGGGCCGGGAGCCTCGATCGAGCTTCCCGGTTTGACCGTGTTGTACGTTGGTGGTCGGCCGCATCAAATTCCGCTGCTGAAGGATATAATCGAGCGCGCCGGCGGCCGCTTCCTGCATCACGATGGTGGCATAGAGCATAGTTCGGGACTAATTCCCGGCCTGATCAGTCGCGCCGATCGCGTGGTCTTTCCAATCGACTGCGTCAGCCACCATGCGGTAGCGGCAATCAAACGGCACTGCGGGTTGACTGGCAAACCTTATGAGCCGCTTCGGACGGCAAGCCTTGCCTGCCTGCTGGCGGCACTGGCCGGCCTGACCGCCCGTCGTCAGACAGTTGCGGCCGAGTGAGTGCACAGCGCGATGACAAAACAGGACACTCATGTCTTTCTGTCATTTATTCCTTTGCAGGTCATCCATCTGACGATGGTTATTTCTTCCTCATGGACGGAACGGCCTTCGACGGAACTGTCGTCCGCCTTGCAATCCCTCTCGACAATATTCAGCACTTCATCGCGTTTCTCTTGACCTGGGTCGGCACCATTAGCGGCGCGCATCCCGGCGGCGCACCCGCCGGCGAATCCGAAGGCAACAACTGCATTCCGATACCGGCCACCTCGATTGGCATCGGCCACGCGAAAGGCGACCAAGCCTATATTGGGATTTCCGTTGGCCGCGCCGAACCCGTCTTTTCCGTTCCCGCATCCGCACCGACGTCGGTCGGACAGTCGCTCATGCGCGCAAGCGGCGCTTGACAATTGGGGCCGGCGGAATTGATCCACCGGACCTTTCAGCCCAACGGCCAAATGCGTACTGCGTCGGCATCAATATCGAAGCGGCAGGGGCTGCCGGGCGGCGGATCGATATAGCCGGCTGCCGCATCGATCCGTGTGTGGCCGAACCGGATCGCAATTTGATGGCCCGAGGCAGCATGGGTGACGGCTTCGATCGTGCCGTCGTAGCGCCCGCTTTCGTTCAGGCGAACGCACGCCGGCGCTACGCTCCAGCCGATACGCGCGCCCGGGTTCAGGGCCGGGCCGGCTATGTTAAGAACTTTCCCTGCACCAACTGCAATGCCGTCCGGGCTGATGGCCGTGCCCTCGGCGGCGTGATCGGCGCCGAGCAGCCGCGCCACCGTTTCGCTGTTTGGGCGGCGAAATACAGCGTCGGTTTGGCCCGATTGCAGGACGCGGCCGTTCTCGAATACAAGGATTTCGTCGGCCAGCATCGCTGCTTCCGTTGGATCGTGCGTCACGATAATGATCGCAGCGGCCAACTCGTTCTCCAGTGCCAGCATTTCGCGGCGAAGCCGCGAGCGCAGTGGCGCATCGAGGGCCGAAAATGGTTCGTCGAGCAGCAACAACCGCGCCGGGCGGACCAAGGCGCGCGCCAGGGCGACACGCTGCTGCTGTCCGAGCGACAGCGCATCCGGCCGCCGTTGCTCCAGGCCGCGCAATCCGAGACGGTCGAGCCAATACTTCGCCAAGGCGGCATCGGCGCCGGCCGGGAAGGCCAACTGCTCCGTCACTGTTAAATGAGGAAATAGCGCGTAGTTTTGCGGAACATAGCCGATGCTGCGGGCTGCGGGTTCAAGCGAGCCAATCTCCCGACCATCGAGCACGATGCTGCCGCGGTCGCAACGCTCGATCCCGGCGATCATCTTCAGCGTCAGCGACTTGCCGGAGCCGGAAGGGCCGACGATGGCAAGGCGGCGGGCTTGCGGCGACCACGCGAAGTCGAGATGAAAACCACCGAGCCGCTTTTCCAGGCGGAGTTTCAGATGGACCGTGGAGCCCGGGGGCTCGCGACGCGGCGGAATCTCCGCGATCATAACCGGCGGTGTGACGACAGATGCCCCGACGCCCTGACGCGCACCAGTGCGGTAATCGGCCAGCGTGCTGAGCACCATGATTGCTACGGCAAGCGCCAGCGTCGGTACCAGAACCGGCAGCATCGCCGGCAGGCCTTGTGCGCCGAACGCCACATAGGTGTAGACCGGCAACGAATAGGGATGGTAGGCGACCATGACGGTGGCGCCGAACTCGCCAAAGGCGCGCAGCCATGCCAGCAACAATCCCGACGCTATGGCGGGCCGGGCAATCGGCATGCTGACACGGAAAAACACAAACAGCGGGCGACGCCCCAGCGTGGCGGCGACGCCTTCGAGGCCGGGATCAATGGCGGCGAAGGCGGAACGCGCGGCAATGATCAGAAAGGGCGAGGCGACAAAAACCTGGGCAAGAACGATGCCAATAAAACTGTCAGTCAACGCTCCGGCAGTGAGCTGGCCGATCGGCGTCGTGTAGCCGAGCAGAAACAACAGCAGCACGCCGCTGGCAAGAGGCGGCAAAGCCAGCGGGAGCTGAACCAGAAAGCCGAGCACACCCAACGCGCGGCCGGAAGTCCGTGCCAAGAGATAACCGAGCGGAATGCCGCCGAGCGCGATCACAAACGCCGCCAGGGTGGCGCTTAAAATCGAGACCAGACAAGCGCGCGCCAGGGCAGCGGCATCCACCGTCGTCCAATCGGCTACTCCCGCCTGCTGCACGCCGGCAATGAGCGGGGCGATCAGGTAGATCGCAAGGAGGCCGGCAAGCCATGGCAGCGCCGCAGGAATCCGCCGGGTCACTTCGTTCGGCTCGCCCAGCCCGCGCTCAATTCACCTGGACTGACCGAGCAGCGCTTGAACGTCCTGCGGCACGGCATTTCGGTCGCCGGTCAGCGTTGGTTTTTGCACGCCAAGGCCGTGCTGCTTCATCACGGCTTGCCCATCTGCACCCAATAGAAATGCAACGAACTTGTCGGCGCCGTCGGCATTAGGCGCGTTGTGCAGAATGGTGATCGTATAAACGGCCTTGGGCGTTATCGCGGCAGGTAGTGCCAGCGACGGAATTTTGGCGTCGGCTGTTTCCGTGGAATAGAAGAAACCGACATCGAGCTGACCGGACTGCAGCCGACCCACCAGTGTCTCCTCCGGCAGTACCTGCGCGACGTTGTCCGGCGCGCCGATGATTTTCTCCGACAGCCCCGGACTCTTGTAGAAAGTCTCGGCCTGCTTCATCAGCGTTACGGTGAGCGCACCCTTGGGATCGAGCTTCGGGTCGGTGCGGCCAATTCTGATTCCCGGCTCCTGCAGCACCTGATACCAGGGCTTGGATTTCAAATCGGCGGCAAACTTGCTCGACGCATTATAGCCGATGACCAGCGGCGATTGCGCGAAGGTGATGTACCAACCGACCCAATTGCCGTTGGCCGACCCCATCAAGCCGGCGTTCACCTTGGGGCTGGCGCTGACGAACACGTCACCTTGACGGAGCTTGCCTTTGATCTGATTGGCGAGCCCGCTCGAGCCGCCGGCAAAACCCTGGAAGGTATCGCCGCTTGCTTTGTCGAAGGCCGGTCCGACGCCGTGCTCCATCAAATTGACCAGCGACCCGGCGTACAACACGTTCACCTTACCGGCGGCGTGTGCTGCAGAAGCAGATGTCAGCGATAGAGCCGCCGCAAGCAGTGCCGCGGCGGACAACGGAAACAGCGCAGATTTATCCGAGAAACGCATTGGCTTTTCCTTCATTCGTTTCAGATGATTCAGTCGGGCGTCAAGACAAAGGTGAGAGCGCGAGAGGTGGTGTTGCTGAGTTCGATCGCAAATGGCGCGGCGATCAGCTCGAGCAGCCAACGCCGCAAGGCCACCAACCAGGCATCTGAACGACGCTCCTCTATGCAACGGCCTATCCCTCAAATAGTCCATGCGCGACCAACGAGCTCGCGCGAGTTGCACGTCAACGATGTTCAAGGGACAGGCTTCAGAAGCGCATTCTGAGCCATGAAGGCGCGCTTACGGCGCGTCAGCGTCGGCCGAGAGCATACCAAGAAATATTCAGGCCGCAAGCACTGGACACATGCTTCGAAATGTCGCCTCTGGGGCTGTTGGCGGCCAACTGCGCAGCCGGTGCGGTAACCGGCTTAGCGCACGACGGCTAGCATCAAGAGGCTTCTGTCGGTGGAGTCATGGATAGCGATCGGGACGGCTTGGTTGAGTTCGCGGGTGCGCAAAGCACGATTTTCGAGACCGGCAAGGCGGCTGGCGCTTTGTCGATCGGATCGCTTGAGAGGCGTGCATTTCTTTATGCTATCGGACCAGTCAGGGCTCTCGACGGCGAAATCACCGTTTTCGAATCGCAACCCTACATCAGCCGTGCACGCGGAAAGTCCTACGTCGTCGAACGTTCTTGGAACGAGGAGGCGATCTTCCTTGCCTGGAGCAGTCAAAGAACGTGGCAGGACATTTCTGTGCCCGACAACGTCCGGGGCTATCTCGATCTTCAGGACTTCGTGAAGTCGGCCGCGAAATCGGCCAGACTGGATGTTGACAAGCCATTTCCATTTCTATTGGCGGGGGCGCCATCCGAAATTCGATGGCACGTTAATGTCGATCGGACGGAAGGACGGCCCATAGACCGGGAACTGTTCGCTCGCTCGAAGGCGACCTTCGTGTTGAGAAACGAGCGGGTTGACATCATCGGATTCTATTCCGAGCGACACGCCGGGGTGTTCATCAGTAAATACGCGCCGGCTGTCACACCTGAAAGCGGGCGGACCAACGCAATTCACATCCACTTCATTTCACGTGCCAGCGAAGCAACCGGGCATATAGACGACATTACCATGAACGGTCGTATGGTCCTGCGTCTGCCAGTTGAGCCTCGCTAGACCTATGAAGCCCTCACTCCAGCGAGACAGACCCTGTGCGAAAGCGGTCATTTGCGTTGGTTTTGGCCTAATCCGGGATCGCCTACCGCACGCCGCGCGGACGGGCGAACGACTGCAATGAGGCCGCGGCAACGCCAGGCAACGCAGGCGCCGGTCGGAAACTTCCGGATCGAGCGCTAGCGCATGTTCCGCTCCGATCGAATCGCGACTCCTCGGTTCGTCATTGCCGGGCTTGACCCGGCAATCCACGCTGCGTCGGGGCCGCATGGATGCGCGGGTCAAGCCCGCGCATGACGGGGAAGTGGCGCTACATGAGCGGGATCTGCTTTAGGTTCAACGTCTACAAAACCTTCGACCCACGATGCCGACGGCGCGACCGACAAGGACGTCGCGCTCGCCCAGGCCATGGACAAGCTAGCTACCGGCACTTACCGGCGCAAACGATGTCCGTTTCCAGATCGGCTTTCAGGGGCCGAGCAGGCATTTCCGGCAGTTTATGAGCACACGGCCTGTTGAATCGGCGTAACTTGATCGTGCTATAGTGCCGCGTTCGACGTTAAAGCGGATGGTGAAAGGACAAAAATGCGGTTCTGGCAGCAGGCGGCCTCATGGCAGGATTTTGCCGCACTCACCCGCGGGGTGGCATCGAGCGAAGAGGCGTTGCGCCGCAAGCTGTGGCGCAAGATTTTGCGCGAAGCCGCGAGCCTGCCGTTTCTCGAGGAATTATTGACCGCGCATTACTGCGCCTTCGACCGCCGGACGCCGCTCTATGTGAAGGCGGTGCTGGTCGGCGCGTTGGTCTATTTCGTCGTGCCCGATCATTTCATTCCGAAAATCCCGAAATATTTTTCAATGATCGGCCTGGCGGACGATGCGGCGGTGCTCGGCGCCGCCGTCAAGGCGGTTTCCTCGCATATCAAGCCGGAGCATCGCGAAGCGGCACGGCGCCGGCTGGCGCGGCTGCGTGGGTAAGGCGCAATCAGGGCCGTAACACGATCTTGCCCATCGGTTTGCGCTCGGCGATCGCCTTGAGCGCAGCAGCGATCTCGTCGAGCCGGTAGACCGCGTGCACGTGGGCGCTGAGCTTGCCCTCGCTGCACCAACGCACGATGTCGGTCATCAGCGCGCGCTGCACCATCGGCTCGCGCTTGGTCCAGGCGCCCCATGACACGCCGCGAATGTCGCAGCTCTTGAGCAGCGCCAGATTGAGCGGAATTTTTGGAATCTCTCCGGCTGCGAAGCCGACGACGAGATAGCGGCCGAGCCAGCCGAGCGCGCGCAGCGCCGGCTCCGCATAGGGACCGCCGACCGGATCGTAGACCACATCGACGCCACCCTCGCCGCCGAGCTTTTTCAGCGCCTCGCGCAGATTTTCCGCGGCGTAGTTCACCGTCGCATCGGCGCCGTGGGCGCGCGCGAAAGCAAGCTTCTCGTCCGCGGAAGCGCAGGCGATGACGCGCGCGCCGAGCATTTTGCCAAGCTCGACGGCCGCCAGGCCGGTGCCGCCCGAGGCGCCGAGTACGACCAGCGTTTGTCCCGGCTCGAGTTGGGCGCGTTGGCGCAGCGCATAAAGCGTCGTTCCGTAGGTGACGGTGAGGCCGGCGGCGCGCTCGAAATCGAGACCGTCCGGCAGCTTGACCAGTTGCTGCGCCGGGATCGCCACCGCCTCGCGCGCCGCGCCCCAGCCCATATAGCCCATGACGCGGTCGCCGCTTGCGATATCGGTCACGCCGGCGCCGACGCGCTCAACGATGCCGGCGAATTCGGCCGCCGGAGAGAACGGGAACGGCGGCTTGTGCTGGTATTTGCCGGCGACGATCAGCGTGTCGAAAAAGTTCAGCGCCGCGGCCGCAACCCGTACCACGGCTTCGCCGGGCGCCGGTTGCGGCGGTGCTATATTGGCAAGCTCGAGTTCGTCAGGGCTGCCGAAATGGCTGCAGAGGACGGCTTTCATACGCCGTGATTAGCACATTTGGCGAGGCTTCGGCTGAACACTAAGGGGCAGCGGCGCCGCTATGGCGCGCTTTCGATCCGGCGGTCCCGTCCTGCCGGATTCCTGCCGAATTATTGGCCTTGCGGGTGAAGGTTTGCTATCACTCCCCAGGGGTTGGGAGGTCCGATGCGCATCCATCGAGCATTGCCCATGATGCTGGCATTGGCCGTCGCGGCGGCCCTGGCCGTGCCGGCAGGCGCGCAGCAGCAAGCCGAGCCGGGCGTTGCGGCTCCGGCCAAGAGGCCGGCGCCGGCAAAACGGCCGCCCAAGCCGAAACCCAAGCCGAAAGAAACCGAGGCCAAGCCGGCGCCGCTCGTGGGCGCCGCCAAGCCGACGCTGCTCGGCCAGTACGACGACTGGGGCGCCTATACGGCCTCGCCCGGCGGCAAGAAAATCTGCTTCGCCATCGCCAAACCGACGTCGGCGGAAACCAAGCCGGCCGGCCGGCCGCGCAACCAGCCCTACATGTTCATTTCGACGCGACCGTCCGAGAAGGTGACCAACGAGGTTTCCGTCCTCGTCGGCTATCCGTTCAGGACCAGTTCGGAGGCCAGCGCCGAAGTAGGCGCGACGACGTTTGCGTTGTACACCCAGGGCGACGGCGCCTGGATCAAGAACGCTTCCGAAGAAGCCCATATGGTCGACGCCATGCGCCAGGGCGAAAACGTCGTGGTCAAGGGCATGTCGTCGCGGGGAACGCAATCGACCGACACCTATTCGCTGAAAGGTTTGTCGGAAGCGCTCGACCGCGTGGCGCAGGAATGTAAGTAGCCGGCCTTTGCCGCCGCGGTGCCCGCGGGCGCCACTTCGCCGTTCGCGGCGGAGAGACTATTTATGCGCGGGGGCGCCCCTTTGCCGAGGCACCGTTCCTTGGAACATGCGATGTCCATAGCCGCAGACCACGCGGAAGCGCCCGGGCCGACTGCATTCGTCGAGAAGCGGCCGCTCGAGCGCTATGTGGCGCCCGATAAGCCGTCGCTGATCGGTTTTTCGCGCGCCGCGTTGGCGCAAGCGCTCGGCGCGGCCGGCGTGCCGGAGCGGCAGCGCCGCATGCGCGTGCAGCAGATTTGGCACTGGCTCTACGTGCGCGGTGCGCAAGATTTCGATGCGATGACGACGCTGTCGAAGGAGCTGCGCGCCGCTTTGGCGCAGCGCTTCACGCTCGCCCGCCCGGACATTGCCGCCGAGCAGATTTCGGTCGACGGCACGCGCAAATGGCTGCTGCGGCTTCCCGGCGAGACCGCCAGCCGTCCGCACGAGGTCGAATGCGTCTACATCCCCGAGGCTGACCGCGGCACGCTGTGCGTCTCGAGCCAGGTCGGCTGCACGCTCAATTGCACGTTCTGCCATACCGGCACGCAGCGGCTGGTGCGCAATCTCACCGCCGGCGAGATCGTCGCCCAGGTGGTGCTGGCGCGCGACCGGCTCGGCGACTGGAACGATGACCGGCAGGCGCAAGCAAGCTCCGCCGGCGCGGCTGCGCCTTCCGCTCTCGCTGCGGCGGCAGGCGAGCGACGGCGGCTTGTCTCCAACATCGTCATGATGGGCATGGGCGAGCCGCTCTACAATTTCGAAGCGGTGCGCGATGCGCTCAACGTGGTGGCGGACGGCGACGGCTTGAGCCTGTCCAAGCGCCGCATCACGCTGTCGACCTCGGGCGTGGTGCCGAATATTGCGCGCGCCGGCGCCGAGATCGGCTGCATGCTGGCGGTGTCGCTGCACGCGGTCACCGATGCGCTGCGCAGCGAGCTGGTGCCGCTCAACCGCAAATATCCGCTGCGCCAGCTGCTCGACGCCTGCCGCAATTATCCGGGGCTGTCGAACGCGCGCCGCGTCACCTTCGAATACGTCATGCTCAAGGGCGTCAACGATTCGCTCGCCGACGCCAGGGCGCTGGTGCACTTGATCAAGGGCATTCCGGCAAAAATCAATCTGATCCCGTTCAATCCGTGGCCGGGCAGCAGGTATGAATGCTCGGACTGGTCGCAGATCGAGAAATTTTCCGAGATCGTGTTCGACGCCGGCTACGCCTCGCCGGTGCGCACGCCGCGCGGCCGCGATATTCTGGCCGCCTGCGGCCAACTCAAGAGCGCGACCGAAAAGCTCTCGGCCCGCGAGCGTTTGGCGCTGCGCGCCATGGCGCTGACGGATTGAGCCGGACGCGCCGCGGCATGGCCATCCTGGTCCGACTGTTTGCTATCGCCATCGCCTATCTGTTGGCGTGCATCGCCGCCGCTATCGTGTTCACCCTCGGCACGCTGTCGGCCGCGGGCGACGACGTCGCCGCGTTGGACATTCCTTCCGTCGCGCTATGGGGGGTGGTCGGCGTCAGCGCGACCATCATGGCGGCGCTGGCGATGCTGCCGGCGCTGCTCGTCATCGCGCTTTCGGAAGGTTTCGCCTGGCGCTCAATCGTGCTCTACGGCGTGCTTGGCGGGGTATTGGCGCTGTCGCTCGGCTACGGTATCGATTTTGCCGGCTATCTCGGCGGACCGGACAGCATCGTTGCGCGCGAGCGCGAGGTGCTGGCCGCATCGGGCATTGCCGGCGGCCTGGTCTATTGGCTCGTTGCCGGCCGCAAAGCGGGCGCCTGGAAATGACAATCCGGCGGTCGCAAATGCGGCTTGCGCCAGGCGCGGGCGGATTCGCATGAATCGCACCGGATTGGCGATCGCGCTCGCCATAGCCGTCGTGGTCGGCGTGCTGTTCGGCGTCTATCCGCGGCTCGACCTGGCGATCTCGGCATTCTTTTTCGATCCGCATACGGGTCTGTTCGTGGTCAACGCCCAGCCGTGGGTTAATCATACGCGCGACGCGGCGCGCTATCTGATCGCGCTGATCGTCGCTCCGGCTTTTCTCGCCGTCGTCGGCAAAGTGCTGCTGCCGCGCCGGCGCATGCTCGTCGGCGGCCGCACCGCGCTGTTGCTGATCGCGACCTTGGCGTTGGGGCCGGGGCTGTTGACCAACGGCATCCTGAAGGATCATTGGGGTCGCTCGCGGCCGATCGACGTGAAAGTGCTGGGCGGCACCGACCGCTTCACGCCATGGTGGGATGCGAACGGCGACTGCCCGACCAATTGCTCGTTCGTCGCCGGCGAAGCCTCGGGCGCGTTCTGGACCTTGGCGCCGGCGGCGCTGGCGCCGCCGCAATGGCGCGCGGCGGCTTATGCCGGCGCGCTCACGTTCGGCACCGCGATCGGGCTCCTGCGCATCGCCGGCGGCGGACATTTTTTCACCGACGTGGTGTTTGCCGGCGTTTTCACCTTCCTGCTGATCTGGCTCGCGCACGGCCTGATCTTCCGCTGGACGGCGACGCGGCTGAGCGATGATGTGGTCGAGTGGCCGCTCGTCAAAGTCGGCGAGGCGGTGCGGGCAGCTTTGTCCGCCATTCTGCCCGAACGCAAAGGCAAAACCGGCAAGTTGTCCTGAGCGCCCTTTCGATGCTGTGCTTGCTCTGCTTGCGTCGCCCCGGCACCTGCCTATAGTCCGCGCGCGCTTATGTCCGCGCGCGGTTCGGCCGCAGCTCCACCTGGGAATCGTCATGGCCAAGGACACCAAAAGGGGCGACGTCAAGAAAGTCGTGCTGGCCTATTCGGGCGGGCTCGATACCTCGATCATTCTCAAGTGGCTGCAGACCACCTATGGCTGCGAGGTCGTGACCTTCACGGCTGATCTCGGCCAGGGCGAGGAGCTCGAGCCGGCGCGGCGGAAGGCGCTCGCGCTCGGCATCGAGCCGCACAACATTTTCATCGAGGATTTGCGCGAAGAGTTCGTCCGCGATTACGTGTTTCCGATGTTCCGCGCCAATGCGCTGTACGAGGGCCAATATCTGCTCGGCACCTCGATCGCGCGGCCGCTGATCGCCAAGAAGCAGATCGAGATCGCCGAAAAGGTCGGCGCCGACGCGGTTGCCCATGGCGCCACCGGCAAGGGCAACGACCAGGTGCGCTTCGAGCTCGCCTACTACGCGCTCAAGCCCGACGTGACGGTGATCGCGCCGTGGCGCGAGTGGGATTTCAAGTCGCGCGAGGCGCTCATCGCCTTCGCCGAACAAAATCAGATTCCGATCGCCAAGGACAAGCGCGGCGAGGCGCCGTTCTCGACCGACGCCAACCTGTTGCACACGTCGTCCGAGGGCAAGGTTTTGGAAAATCCGGCCGCAGAGGTGCCGGACTACGTCTATTCGCGCACCGACGATCCAGGCGCGGCGCCGAATGAGCCGGACTACGTGACGGTCGATTTCGAGAAAGGCGATGCGGTCGCCGTCGACGGCAAGAAACTTTCGCCCGCGGCGCTGCTGGCGCAGCTCAATGCACTCGGCCGCCGCCACGGCATCGGCCGGCTCGACCTCGTGGAAAACCGCTTCGTCGGCATGAAATCGCGCGGCCTGTACGAGACGCCGGGCGGCACGATTCTTCTCGCTGCACATCGCGGCATCGAATCGATCACGCTCGACCGCGGCGCCGCGCATCTCAAGGACGAGCTGATGCCGAAATATGCGGAAGCGATCTACAACGGCTTCTGGTTCGCGCCGGAGCGCGAAATGCTGCAGGCCGCGATCGATCTGAGCCAACGCTTCGTCAGCGGCCGGGTGCGGCTCAAGCTCTACAAGGGCAATGTCGGCGTGGTCGGGCGCGAGAGCAAATATTCGCTCTACGACCAGGATCTGGTCACCTTCGAAGAAGGCAAGGTCGCCTACGACCAGCGCGACGCCGAAGGTTTCATCCGGCTCAACGCGCTACGGCTGCGCACGCTCGGGCAGCGGCGGCGGAAGCTGAAGCTGGACAAATAAGCGCGGTGGTTCCGGGCCCGCTCCGTCATTCCGGGCCGCGCCAAAGGCGCGAGCCCGGAATCCATAATCACGTGCGAGAGAGTTCTACGCCGGACGTGGTTATGGATTCCGGCTCTCGCCGCTTGCGCGACTCGGCCGGAATGACCGCTACACTTGCCGCTCGACCAGCGTGCGCTTGATGTCGGCGATGGCCTTGGCCGGGTTGAGGTGCTTGGGGCAGGCTTTGGTGCAGTTCATGATGGTGTGGCAGCGGTAGAGCCGGAACGGGTCTTCCAGATTGTCGAGCCGCTCGCCGGTCGCCTCGTCGCGCGAATCAAGGAGCCAGCGCTGCGCCTGCAAGAGCGCGGCGGGGCCGAGGAAGCGGTCGGAGTTCCACCAATAGCTCGGGCACGCCGTCGAGCAGCAGGCGCACAGGATGCACTCGTAGAGCCCGTCGAGTTTTTGGCGGTCGTCGTGGCTCTGCCGCCATTCCTGCCGCGGCGTCGGCGAGATAGTGCGCAGCCACGGCTCGATCGAGGCGTGCTGGGCGTAGAAATTGGTCAGATCCGGCACGAGGTCCTTGACCACCGCCATGTGCGGCAGCGGATAGATGCGCAGCGGCCCCTTCACGTCGCTCATCGCCTTGGTGCAGGCGAGCGTGTTGGTGCCGTCGATATTCATCGCGCACGAGCCGCAGATGCCCTCGCGGCAGGAGCGGCGAAAGGTCAGCGTCGCATCGACGTTGTTCTTGATCCAGATCAGGCCGTCGAGCACCATCGGCCCGCAATCGTCGGTATCGACGTAATAGGTGTCGATGCGCGGATTGCGGCCGTCCTCGGGATTCCAGCGATAGATGCGATATTCGCGCGTCGCGCGCGCCTTGGCCGGGCGCGGCCAAGTCTTGCCCTCGGTGATCTTCGAATTCTTCGGCAGCGTGAGCTGGGCCATATCTGCGTCTCGTCTTGGATGGGGTCAGTTTATTTTGCTTGCTGGGCTCGGATTTTGCTTAGTGCCTCTATGCCTGCTCGAACGTAGCTCAATAGGGAAATGATATACCCATCATGTTCCATTAGATTATTTCCCAACAATCCTTCCGCGCTCTTGCGCAAGGTCGCCCAATCGCGTCCATCAAAGCCGCGACCCAGCCAAGCGAGCGCAACGAGATCGCACGGCCATTGAAGCGTCGATAACGATCACCGCAGTCTGTCCTCATGCAGCAATTCAACGGTGTCAGTCTGTTTAATTGATTGAGGCGTTAATGCTGCAA
This sequence comes from Xanthobacteraceae bacterium, assembly GCA_030038995.1. Classification (GTDB taxonomy): domain Bacteria; phylum Pseudomonadota; class Alphaproteobacteria; order Rhizobiales; family Xanthobacteraceae; genus BOG-931. Next base: position 1,511 of record JASHQS010000008.1, on the reverse strand, counting down.
TCTCTCTGGCGCGATCGGCTCGTGAGTTATGCCTGACCGCGGCGGTTATTTGGTCGCGCGCGTCCGGTAACTTCTGGAGCAACGTTTCAAGCTTATGATCGATTTGCTTGAGGAGTTGCAGGGTCAATGTTTCCGCTTCGGTCATGGCCTGCCTCAATACACCCGCTTCTGCGGCTCGATATAGGACACCTCGTTGGTCAGCGTATGGCTGTGCACCGGCCGGTAGTCGATGGTGACCTTGCCGGTCTTGCCGTCGAGCCAGGCCAGCGTGTGCTTCATCCAGTTGGCATCGTCGCGCTCGGGAAAATCCTCGCGGGCGTGGGCGCCGCGGCTTTCGGTGCGGTTGACCGCGGAATCCATGGTGACGACGGCCTGCTCGATCAGGTTGACGAATTCCAGGGTCTCGACCAGGTCGGAATTCCAGATCAGCGAGCGGTCGGCGACGCGGACGTCGCCGACGCCGTCGAATACCTGATGGATGAGCTTGGAGCCTTCCTGGAGCACTTCGCCGGTGCGGAACACCGCGCAATTGCTCTGCATCACCTGCTGCATGCGTCCGCGCAGCTGCGCGGTCGGCGTCGCTCCGGAGGCGAAGCGGAACTTGTCGAGCCGCGCCAGCGGCCGCTCGGCGGAATCCTTGGGCAGTTCGGGCTGCTTGTCGTCCGGCGTAAGAATTTCGGCGCAGCGCAGCGCCGCGGCGCGGCCGAACACGACGAGATCGATCAGCGAATTGGAGCCGAGCCGGTTGGCGCCGTGCACCGAGACGCAGGCCGCCTCGCCGAGCGCCATCAGTCCGGGGATGGCGGCGTCGGGATTGCCGTTCTTCCTGGTCAGCGCTTCGCCGTGATAGTTGGTGGCGATGCCGCCCATGTTGTAGTGCACGGTCGGCACGATCGGCACCGGCTCGCGGGTCAGGTCGACGCCGGCGAAGATACGCGCCGATTCGGTGATGCCCGGCAGCCGCTCGGCGAGAATCTTCGGATCGAGATGATCGAGGTGCAGGAAGATGTGATCCTTCTTGGGCCCGACGCCGCGGCCTTCGCGGATCTCGATGGTCATGGCGCGCGACACCACGTCGCGCGAGGCGAGGTCCTTGGCGGAAGGCGCATAACGCTCCATGAAGCGCTCGCCTTCGGAATTGACCAGATAGGCGCCTTCGCCGCGCGCGCCTTCGGTGATCAGCACGCCGGCGCCGTACACTCCGGTGGGGTGGAACTGGACGAATTCCATGTCTTCGAGCGGCAGCCCGGCGCGCAGCACCATGGCGTTGCCGTCGCCGGTCTGGGTATGGGCGCCGGTGCATGACGCGTAGGCGCGGCCGTAGCCGCCGGTCGCCAGGATGGTCGTCTGCGCCGCGAAGCGGTGGATCGAGCCGTCGTCGAGATTGAGTGCGATGACGCCGCGGCAGCGGCCCTCGTCGTCCATGATCAGGTCGATGGCGAAATATTCGACGAAAAACTCCGCCGCGTGACGCAGCGCCTGGCCGTACATGGTGTGCAGCATGGCGTGGC
>JASHQS010000080.1 GCA_030038995.1 Xanthobacteraceae bacterium | reverse complement strand
TCGGCCAGCGCATCGAGCCGCGGTCCGTCTCCGGCCTCGAAGCTCACGCGCTGACCGAGCGCGTGGGCGACTACGAGAATATCGGAAAAAAGAATCGCCGCATCGAAACCGAATCGACGGATCGGTTGCAATGTAATTTCCGCCGCAAGCTCGGGATTAAAGCACAGATCGAGGAAAGTTTCGGCGCGTTGGCGGATGACCCGGTATTCCGGCAGGTAGCGGCCGGCTTGCCGCATCAACCAGATCGGCGGTCCGACCAGGCGTTCGCCTGTGAGCACACGCAGGATTGGTTTATTTGGCGATGTTATCGGCACCCGTCCATCCTAAACCAAATCATATTTAAAAGAGACTGTTGTAGTGGTTGGACGGTTGATTGGACTCATGCATCACAATCCACATGTCATCCCGGTGAGCGCTTGTTTACCCGCAATTTCGGGCTGACCGGGAGCATATATGTGGGTAAATTCATCAAGCATTTTGAGCCGTTGTGGCGACGGCGCGGAGTCTTTCCACATTTCCCCATTGCTGGGCAGCACCGACGTTGGATCGTCCCGGCATGGACGTATGTGGATGACCCGGCCGCTTGTCCAGCCGGGCGCTTGCGCAAGCGCGACGGGCGTGGCCTTCTCCTGGTTTATCGACAGGTTATCCGGTCCACCCATGGCGCACACGGCGGGTTATTTTCACCTTCATCTGATCTCCGATTCGACCGGCGAAACCTTGATCACGGTGGCGCGGGCCGCGGCCGCCCAGTACGCCAGGGTTATGCCGGTCGAACACGTCCACCCGCTGGTGCGCACGCAAAAGCAGCTCGACCGGGTGCTTGCCGAGATCGAGGAATCGCCCGGAATCGTGCTTTACACGCTGCTCGAAGAGGACTTGGCGGCGCGGCTTGAGAGCAAGTGCCGCGAGCTTGGCTTGCCCTGCCTGTCGATTCTCGGTCCGGTACTGCACCTCTTCCACGCCTATCTGGGCGCCGAGACGACCCATAAGGTCGGCGCCCAGCACACGCTCAATGCCGAATATTTCCAGCGCATTGACGCGCTCAATTACACGATGCTGCATGACGACGGCCAGCAGCCGGAAGATCTGGAGGAAGCCGACGTCGTTCTGGTCGGGGTTTCGCGCACCTCGAAGACGCCGACGTCGATTTATCTGGCCAACCGCGGCGTCAAGACCGCCAACGTGCCGCTCGTTCCCGGCGTCTCGTTGCCGGCGGAGGTCGAGCGGCTGGAGCGTCCGCTGATCGTCGGCCTCTATGCCAGCCCCGAGCGCATCGTGCAGATCCGCCAGAACAGACTGCTTGGGCTCAAAGCGCACCGCGAGGACGATCAGTACATCGACCGCGAAGCCGTGGCCGAGGAGGTTGCCGCGTCGCGGCGCTTGTGCACTCGGCACAATTGGCCGTTGATCGACGTCACCAGGCGCTCGATCGAGGAAACCGCGGCGGCGGTGCTGGCGCACTTGGCGGAGCGGCGTCGGCGCAAGGCGTCATGAACGATGCCGCTCTGGCTTGCCGCCGATGCGCTGGTGCTTGCCTCGAAGAGCAAGGCGCGCAGCATGTTGCTCGTCGCCGCAGGCATCCCGATCGAAGTGCACGCCGCCGATCTGGACGAGCGGGCGGTCGAAGCCGGCGCGCCGACCAATGAGCCGGGTGCCGTTGCGGCGCATTTGGCGGGCGAAAAAGCTCGCTTCGTGGGCCGAGACAATCCAGGGCGCCTTGTGCTTGGCGCCGACCAGGTGTTGGCGTTTGACGGCAGACGCTTCGCCAAACCGCGTGACCGGGCGGCAGCCCGGGCGCAACTTCGGGCGCTCTCCGGCCGCAGCCATTCGCTGCATTCGGCGGTGGCATGCGTGCAGAACGGCGCTCTGGTTTTCGCCCATGTCAGCGTCGCGCGGTTGACGATGCGGGCGTTTTCCGACCAGTTTCTTGAGGGCTATCTCGATGCCGCCGGCGGCGCCGTCACTGAGATCGTCGGCTCCTATCAGCTCGAGGGTCTGGGCGGCCAATTGTTCGAGCGCGTCGAGGGCGATTATTTCGCCGTGTTGGGCTTGCCGCTCTTGGAACTGCTCGATTTCCTGCGCCGGCACGGATACCTGCTGTCATGAACGCAACCGAAGCCGGCGCCCGACGCCCGTTCGTCCTCTGTCTGACCGGTTCGCTGGGCATGGGTAAATCGACGGCCGGCCGGTTTTTTGCCGAAGCAGGCGTGCCGGTGCACGATTCCGACGCCGTCGTGCACGCACTCTACGAAGGCGCAGCGGTGGCGCCCATCGAGCAGGCGTTTCCGGGCTCCACTTCAGGCGCCAGGGTCGACCGGGCGAAACTAGCCGCTCGGGTGCTCAACGACAATGAGGCATTGGCGCGGCTCGAGGCCATCGTGCATCCGCTGGTCAGCAAGGCCAGGGACAGGTTTTTGGCCGAACAAGCCGCGCGTGGCGCGCCCGTCGTTGTCCTCGACATACCGCTGTTGTTCGAAGCCGGGCTGCAATGCTGCTGCGACGCCGTAGTGGTGGTTTCGGCCGCGGCGGAGCTGCAACGCCGGCGCGTTTTGGAGCGGCCGGGCATGACCGAGGAAAAATTCGCCGCGATTTTGGCCAAGCAGATGCCGGACGCCGAGAAGCGCCGGCGCGCCGATTTCGTCCTGGATAGTTCACGGGATTTCGGCCATGCCCGCGCGCAAGTGCGCGACATTTTGCACGCCGTTGCTAAAATGCAGCCGCGGCAGCGGTGATTCGCCGCCGTGCCTTGGCAAGCCGGCGCAAGCGGACTTTCGATGCGGGAAATCGTCTTCGACACCGAAACGACCGGACTCGATCCCCTGCAGGGCGATCGTTTGGTCGAGATCGGCTGCATCGAACTTGTCAACGGCTTTCCGACCGGCCGGACTTTTCATAGCTACTTCAACCCCGAACGCGACATGCCGGAGGCGGCACGGCAGATCCACGGCCTGACCATCGACTTCCTCAAGGACAAGCCGTGTTTTGCCGAGCGGGCCGAGGAGATCGTGGTGTTTCTGGGCGACGCGCAGCTCGTCGCCCATAACGCGGTCTTCGATCTCGCTTTTCTCAACGCCGAATTGGAGCGCGCTGGTCGCGTTCCGTTGCGCCACGACCGCATCGTCGACACCTTGCTGTTGGCACGCCGCAAGCACGCCGGCGCGCCAAACCGGCTCGACGATCTCTGCGCGCGTTACGGCATCGACAATTCGCGCCGCTCCAAGCACGGCGCGCTGCTCGACGCCGAGCTGTTGGCGGAGGTTTATATCGAGCTGATCGGCGCGCGCCAGGCGCAGCTCGTCCTGTCGCAAGCAGTGGCGCCCGCGCTCACGGCCGGGATGCCGATCATTCTGCGCCAACGGCCGCTGCCGCTCTCCGAACGCGTTTCGGCGGCGGATCGCGCCGAGCATCGGCGCTTTATCGCCACGCTCGGGGACAATGCGATCTGGCGCGATTACGTCAGCCCTGACTGAGCGGTTCCGGCGGCGAGCTGGCCGGTACGCCAGCCAAGCGCTGGCGATACAGCGCGACGAAATCGATCGGATTGAGCAATAGCGGCGCAAAGCCGCCGTTGCGCGTTGCCGAGGCGATGATTTCCCGCGCGAAAGGGAACAACAGGCGCGGGCATTCGATCATGACAACCGGCTGGACGCTGTCGGCCGGCACGTTCTGGACGCGAAAAATGCCGCCATATACCAGCTCGAAGTTGAACAGCAGCATGCCCTGCGATTCGGCCTTGCCCTCGATTTTGAGCGTCACCTCGAAATCGCTTTCCGCGATCGGCGCCGCCTCGACGTTGACCTGGATGTTGATGGCGGGCTGCGTGGCGCTCGGCGCCATGGAGCGCGGCGCATGCGGGTTTTCGAAGGACAGGTCCTTGACGTACTGCGCGAGGACCCCGATCTGGGGCATCGCCATTTGCGGCTGCGGACCGCCGTTCGTCGTCGACATACGCGCCTCCGGCCCGCGCTGGCGGGCATTTGCGGCTTGGCTAACATAGGGGGACCGGCGGAACAATGCCGTCAGGCTGCCGCGAACACGATCGAATCGGGGCTTGGCGGTCCGAAAATTGGGCCGCTGGGGTGCTTTGCATGGCGGGCCCTCGCGGCCCGGTTCGGTGAGTCCGCTTGCGTGCTCGGTAAGCATGCCGTGCCTTGCCGTGTTGGCGCGCAGTCCGCAATCGTCTAAGCTTCGGCTTGGCGGCCGATTTCCGAACGGCGGCCTCTGGAGGGCTCCCCGGGCGTGCTTACATGACAGGGGGAGCCCGGCTTCCGCTCGTGGCTTTGCTATTTGGTTGCCGAGACGGCCGCTCAAGCGCCACGCGTAACGTCGAAAGAATACGAGAGAATACGAGACGTGTTCGAAGACAACATCTACACCATCATCTTTCTGGCGCTCGCGGTCTTCATTTTCCTGCGGCTTCGCAGCGTGTTGGGCCGGCGCACCGGGCGCGAGCGTCCGCCCTACGACCCCTACTCGGCGCGCGACGCCGTGCGCAGTTCGGCGGGCGAAAAGGTGGTCACCCTGCCGTCGCGCCCGGTCGAGGCAGCCCCACGCGCGGTCGAGGCCGCGCAGCCGCCGGCCGAACGCTGGAAGGGCGTTGCCGAAGCCGGTTCGGCGGCCGCTGTCGGACTGGATGCGATCGCCGCCGCCGATCCGAGTTTTGACGCCCAGCACTTTCTCACCGGCGCCCGCGCCGCCTACGAGATGGTCGTCACCGCCTTCGCGGCCGGCGATCGCCGGCAATTGCGCGGCCTGTTGTCGCGCGAGGTCTATGATGGTTTTGACGCCGCCATCGGCGAACGCGAAGCGCGCGGCGAAACGGTCGAGAGCAAATTCGTCTCGATCGATTCCTCGACGATCAACGGCGCCGAGCTGCGCACCCGCACCGCGCAGATCACCGTGCGGTTCGTCTCCAAGCTGGTTTCGGCGACGCGCGACCGATCCGGCGCCGTGATCGACGGCAATGCCGAAAAGGTCACTGACGTGACCGATTTGTGGACGTTCGCGCGCGATGTCTCCTCGCACGATCCCAACTGGAAAATCATCGCCACCGAAACCGGACAATGAGCCGTGCCGGCGCGCCGGCTTGGCCGGGTTTACTGTCACGCATGACTCGCCGGCGCCAAGTAAGCGAAGAAGAGCAGGCGCTATGGCGCAGCTTTGCCCGCTCCATCAAACCGCTGCGCCGCTTGCGCGATACCGCGCCGGAACGAACCGCTGATGCCGCGGCGGCAGCCGAGCGGAAATCTCCGGCGCCAGTCGGTACACCAGGCGCGCTTTCTCGCGCCAAGGCGTCTGCCGAGATATTACGGCCCAAGAGCCCGCCGCTGGCGCCATTGGACCGGCGCCTCAAGCAGCGCGTGGCGCGCGGCCGCGCGCCGATCGATGCCCGCATCGATCTGCACGGCTATACGCAAAGGCAAGCGCATGCTGCGCTGTTGTCATTCCTGCAACGCGCGCAACGCGACGGCGCCCGCCTGGCGCTGGTCGTCACCGGCAAGGGCACGGCGCGCGGCGATGAGCACGTCGCCGCGCGCGGGGTGCTCAAGCGGCAGGTGCCGGTCTGGCTGGCGCTGCCGGAATTTCGCGCTTTCGTCGTCGGCTTCGAGGCGGCCCATGTCGGCCACGGTGGCGAGGGCGCACTTTACGTGCGCTTGCGCCGGGCGCGCTAGGGCAGATACCGCTCATGTAGCGCCACTTCCCCGTCATGCGCGGGCTTGACCCGCGCATCCATGCGGCCCCGACGCAGCATGGATTGCCGGGTCAAGCCCGGCAATGACGAACCGAGGAGTCGCGATTCGATCGGAGCGGAACATGCGCTAGGGCGGCGCAGCGGCCGTTAACCTTAACGATCGAAAGGCGCCCGGCCGTCAGGCAATCGTCGGTTTTGGCTGCGAGGGCTTCGATCAGGTCCTCCGATCGGAGCAATCCGCATGTCTGAAGTCACGGCCACTCAAGCCAAGCCGCAGACGCCACGCGGCGACGCCGCCGAGAAGAATGTTTTCGCGCAGATCGAGCGCTGGATGGCGCTGATTCGCGAAATCAGCCTGGAGCAGGCGAAAACTAATCGATCTTCAGCCCCGCGGACTTGATGATCGCGGTCCACTTCGCGGTGTCTTCTTTGAGGAATTTCCCGAGCGCGGCGGGCGAGCTGGACTCGGGGCCATAGGCCGTGGCGGTGAGTTTCTTGACGACGTCGGGTTCGGCGAGCGCCTTGGCTATAGCGGCATTGAGCTTTTGCACGATCGGGACCGGCGTTTTCGCCGGCACGAACACGCCCTGCCAGGATTCCACTTCGTAGCCGGGCACGCCGGCTTCGGCGATGGTCGGCACGTCCGGCGCCGCCGGCGACCTTTTGCTGCCGCTCGAGCCAAGCACGCGCACTTGCCCTGACCGCGAATAGGTCAAAAGTTCGCCGCTGCCGAAATAGCAATCGACACGGCCGGGGATGAGATCGATGAACGCCGGCGCGGCGCCGCGATACGGCGCATGCGTCATCTGAATGTGCGCCATCTGCATGAACAACAGTTCGGCGAGATGCGGTCCGCTGCCGGTGCCGGGCGAGGCCATGATCAGCTTACCCGGACGCGATTTGGCATAGGCCACGAATTCGGCGACCGTCTTGGCCGGCGACGAATTCGGCACGAACATGAAAAACGGAAATTTCGCCACCAGCGATACCGGGGCAAGATCCGTCATCGGATTGTAGCTCAGCGCGCGGTAGAGCGCCGCATTCGCCGATAGCGACGAGGTGCCGTACAGGATCGTGTAGCCGTCCGGGTCGGAGTGCGCCACGAACTCGTTGCCGATATTGGTGCCGGCGCCGCCTTTGTTGTCGACGACGACCTGCTGGCGCAAAATTTTCGACAGCCGATCGGCGACGATCCGCGCATTGGTGTCGGTCGGCCCGCCGGCGGCGATCGGCACGATCATGTGCACCGCCCGATCCGGCCAAGTGCCGGCCGGCGTTTGCGCGCGCGCGGTGTGAGTGAGAACGTCCGGCGCAATAGCTGAGGCGGCGGACAGAGCGATCAGGCGGCGACGCGTGAGCATGGCGACACCCCGGCTGGACCCGCCGAAAGCTTAACGGCAAAAGCCAGGATTTGCCACGTGCCGGGGTGCGTCACGCTGACCACGCTGATCGGGAGAGCCGCGTGCGGTCAGGCAGACGCGAGCGGCTACAGAATAAACCGGCTCAAATCGGCGTTCTTGGCGAGATCGCCGATGTGCTTGTGCACGTAGGCGGCGTCGATCTTGACCGTTTCGCCGTTGCGGTCGGGGGCCGCGAACGACACCTCGTCGAGCACGCGCTCCATGACGGTCTGCAGCCGCCGCGCTCCGATGTTTTCCACGCTGGCATTCACCGCAACCGCCACATCCGCCACCGCATCGATGGCGTCCCCGGAAAACTCCAAGGTCACGCCTTCGGTCGCCATCAGCGCCACGTATTGCTTGATCAGCGACGCCTCGGGCTCGGTCAGGATGCGGCGGAAATCGTCGCGAGTGAGCGGCTTGAGCTCGACCCGGATCGGCAACCGGCCCTGCAGCTCCGGCAACAGGTCGGACGGCTTTGATATATGAAACGCGCCCGATGCGATGAACAGGATATGGTCGGTCTTCACCGAGCCGTGCTTGGTGGCGACGGTGGTGCCTTCGATCAGCGGCAGCAGGTCGCGCTGCACGCCCTCGCGCGACACGTCGGCGCCGATGCGGCCGTCGCGCGCGCAGATCTTGTCGATCTCGTCGAGAAACACGATGCCGTTGCTCTCGACCGCCCGGACGGCCTCCTGCGTCAGTTGATCGGTATCGAGCAGCTTGTCGGACTCCTCGTTGATCAGGATGTCGTAAGACTCTCGCACGGTGACGCGGCGGGTCTTGGTGCGGCCGGCGCCGAGCTTGCCGAAAATGTCGCCGATCGAGATCGCGCCCATTTGCGCGCCGGGCATGCCGGGGATGTCGAACAGCGGCAAGCCGGCGCCGCCGACCTGCACTTCGATTTCGATCTCCTTGTCGTCGAGCTCGCCGGCGCGCAGCTTTTTGCGGAACGTCTCTTTGGTCGCGGCGCCGGCATTGGCGCCCACCAGGGCATCGAGCACCCGGTCCTCGGCGGCCTGCTGGGCGCGCGCCTGCACGTCCTTGCGCTTGCGCTCGCGGGTCTGCGCGATGGCGATCTCGACCAGATCGCGCACGATCTGCTCGACATCGCGGCCGACATAACCGACCTCGGTGAACTTGGTGGCCTCGATCTTGAGAAACGGCGCGCCGGCGAGCTTGGCGAGGCGCCGGGAAATCTCGGTCTTGCCGACGCCGGTCGGGCCGATCATCAGAATGTTCTTCGGCAAAACCTCCTCGCGCAAGTGCTCGTCGAGCTGCAGGCGGCGCCAGCGGTTGCGCAGCGCGATCGCCACCGCTCGTTTGGCATCGCCCTGGCCGACGATGAAACGGTCGAGCTCGGAGACGATTTCGCGGGGGGAGAAGTCGCTCACCGCTCACGCTTTCAACGTTTCGATGGTGACGTTACGGTTGGTGTACACGCAAATGTCGGCGGCGATGTCGAGCGCGCGGCGCACGATCGCCTCGGCGTCGAGCGGGCCGTCGATCAACGCCCGCGCCGCCGCGAGCGCGTAATTGCCCCCGGAGCCGATGCCGGCGATGCCGGCCTCGGGCTCGAGCACGTCGCCGGTGCCGGTGAGCACCAGCGAGACGCTCTGGTCGGCGACGATCATCATCGCCTCCAGCCGGCGCAGATAGCGGTCGGTCCGCCAATCCTTGGCAAGCTCGACGGCGGCGCGCGTCAACTGCCCCGGATATTGCTCGAGCTTGGCTTCAAGCCGCTCGAACAGGGTAAACGCGTCCGCGGTGGCGCCGGCAAAGCCGCCGATCACGTCGTCCTTGCCGAGCCGGCGCACCTTTTTGGCGTTGGCCTTGACGATGGTTTGGCCGATCGAGACCTGTCCGTCGCCGCCTACGGCCACCGTGCCGCCCTTGCGGACGGTCAAGATCGTCGTGCCGTGCCATGGCCCGGCTTCTCGGGCGGATTCAGGAAGATGCATGCGGCGGAGGCCTTGAATAAAGCCCAGGGAGCCCCTGATTTAGGATTTGGCTCCCGCCAATGCAAATCTGCGCCGGATCGCGCCGCGCCGTGCGATGGCGGAAGCGACAAAGCCCTGATACAAGGCACGCGCTTTCGAGCCGCGGAGCCCGCCATGCGCAAGGCATCGGTCAAGCGCGCCACCAAGGAGACCGCCGTCGAGGTCGCAGTCGATCTCGACGGCAGCGGCGCCGCGTCGATCGCGACCGGGATCGGGTTTCTCGATCATATGCTGGATTTGCTGGCGCGGCATTCGCGCATCGACCTCGACATCAAGGCCAAGGGCGACCTGCACGTGGATCATCACCACACCACCGAGGACGTCGGTATCGCGCTCGGCCAGGCGATCAAGAAGGCGCTCGGCGACATGAAGGGTATTACGCGCTACGCCGATGTCCATGTGCCGATGGATGAGGCGCTTACCCGGGTGGCGATCGATATATCGGGCCGCCCCTTCCTGGTGTTCAACGTCGCGTTCGTGCGCGCCAAGATCGGCACGTTCGATACCGCGCTGGTGCAGGAATGGTTTCAGGCTTTTGCGGTGAATGCGGCCCTGACCCTGCACGTGGCGACGCTTTATGGCAGCAACGACCACCATATCGCCGAATCGTGCTTCAAGGGTTTGGCACGCGCGCTGCGCATGGCGGTCGCCATCGATCCGCGTGCCGCCCATGAGGTGCCATCGACCAAGGGCACCCTTGGCGGGTCAAGGCAGCCGTCGAACGGCTGAAGCAGAATGTCCGTGTACACCGTTCATGAGGCACCGGCGAGCGCCAGCGCATCGTCCGCGGCCGAGCGCTTTATCTTCGTGCGCGACAGTTTTTCATGGTGGGCGTTCTTCTTGGCGCCGCTGTGGATGCTGCGGCACCGGATGTGGCTGGTGCTCGCCGGCTATGTGGTGATCTCCGGCGCGATCGAGGCCACGCTGGTGACATTCGGCGCATCGCCGACCGCGATCGCCGTGGTCGGCTTGTTGATTTCGCTCCTGGTGGGGCTCGAAGCAAGCACGCTGCGGCGGCTCAGCTTGCGGCGCCGCGGCTGGAGCAATATCGGCGTCATCAGCGGCGCCGATCTTGAAGACGCCGAACGGCGCTTCTTCGAGGCGTGGCTGCGCCAGACGCGCGCCCAGAGCGGCACGTCACATGAGACGCCCGGCGCGCCAGGCGGCGCACCGGCCGGCGTGGCGCGCGTGCCGCAGACGCCGAACGTGATCGGGCTATTCCCCGAGCCCGGAGCCGGCCCATGAGCGTCGCCATCGTCGATTATGGCTCCGGCAATCTGCACTCGGCGGCCAAAGCCTTCGAGCGCGCGGCGCACGCGCTCGGCACCGGCGAGTCGATCCGGGTGACGAACGATCCCGCCGTGGTGGCCAAAGCCGACCGCATTGTGCTGCCCGGCGTCGGCGCTTTTGCCGATTGCCGGCGCGGGCTCGATGCGGTCGACGGCATGACGGCCGCGCTCGAAGAGGCGGTACGGCGCAACGGCCGCCCGTTCTTCGGTATCTGCGTCGGCATGCAGCTCTTGGCCGAACGCGGCCGCGAATACGAGGTCGTTGCGGGCCTCGGCTGGATCGCCGGCGAGGTCGACCGCATCGCGCCGAGCGATCCGCGGCTGAAGATTCCGCACATGGGCTGGAACACGCTCAACGTGCTGCGGCCGCATGTGCTGCTCGAAGGCCTGCCGCTCGGGCCAGACGGCCGCCACGCCTATTTCGTCCACTCCTATCAGCTCAAGCCCGCCCGCCGCGATGATCTCGTCGCAGCAGCCGAGTACGGCGGACCGCTCACCGCAGTGGTCGCGCGCGGCAACATTTTCGGCACGCAATTCCATCCGGAGAAGAGCCAAAGGTTTGGGCTCGCCTTGATCACGAATTTCTTGCAGTGGAAGCCGTGATCCTGTTCCCCGCCATCGACCTGAAGAACGGCGAGGTCGTGCGTCTCGAACAGGGCGACATGGCGCGCGCGACGGTGTTCAACCGCGATCCGCCCGCGCAGGCCAAAGCTTTTGCAACGCAGGGCTTCACGTACCTGCACGTCGTCGATCTCGACGGCGCCTTCGCCGGCAAGCCGGTGAATGCCGCGGCGGTCGAACGCATCCTCGCCGCGGTGGATATCCCGGTGCAGCTCGGCGGCGGCATTCGCGATCGCGCCACCATCGACGCCTGGTTGGCGAAGGGGGTTACGCGCGTCATCATCGGCACCGCGGCGGTGCGCAATCCGGCGCTGGTGAAAGAAGCCGCGTGTGCTTACCCCGGCCGCGTCGCTGTCGGGCTCGACGCGCGTGACGGCAGAGTGGCGGTGGCGGGGTGGGCCGAAACCTCCGAACTGACTGCCCTCGACGTCGCCAAACGCTTCGAGGCCGTGGGCGTGGCGGCGATCGTGCACACCGACGTGTCTCGCGACGGCATGCTCGGCGGCCCGAACCTCGACGCGACGATCGCGCTGGCCGATGCCGTATCGATCCCGGTGATTGCCTCAGGCGGCTTCGGCTCGATCGAAGATATTCGTGCGTTGCTGGCGCCGCGCGCACAAAAGCTAGCGGGCGCCATCCTGGGCAGGGCGCTCTATGATGGTAGGTTGGATGCGGTTTTGGCCCTGAAACTGATCAAGGGCACGTCCGACAGATGAAAATTGAGGAGATTATACGAGCCGGATTGTCGCGCATCGATACGATACGGGTCGTGCGCACAGCGATCAATCCGCTCCTTTGGCTGGTAGGCCTAATTACTCCCTTGGCCCTTATTCTCTCTGCCATCGTCGATGATCGGCTCGTTCGGGTCCTTTTAATATGTTTCGCCGCACTTCCTGTTATTGCCACGCTCATCGCCTATGTAATATTTATGTTTCGCGATCCTGATCGGTTACAATCGGAAGAGTACCGGATTAGACAACGTGCGCTCCAAATTCTTTATCGCAAAGGTAGGAGCGCCGATATAGTCGATGTTGCAAATCAGGTCGCTCGAATCGAGAGTTCGAGTGGGGAAACAGACGTCGGAGAGAAGAGATGAAGAGATATCTTCTAGTCTTTGACGATGGGAGCAATCCCGACGTTGATTTGTCGAGCTTTGTTGAGTCGCTCGACAATGGCGCCGAGATGTATACGCTCGACGGCCATGTCTGTTTCTTGAAAAGCGATCTTTCGGTATCGGATTTGGCGGGAAGATTCTTGAAGTTTGCCGGATCTAGCCTCTTCTTTATCGCAGATGTGACTTCTTCGGACTATGAAGGACGAATGGTAGGAAGATTCTGGGATTTTATGAAGCAGCATTCCCTGGAATCAGCAGCGGAGTGATGTTCAAGGTTCGCGTCATTCCCTGCCTCGACGTCAAGGACGGCCGCGTCGTCAAGGGCGTCAATTTCGTCAACCTGCGCGACGCCGGCGATCCGGTGGCGGCGGCGATCGCCTATGACGAGGCCGGCGCCGACGAGCTCACCTTCCTCGACATCACCGCAAGCCACGAGAACCGCGGCATCATGCTGGACGTGGTGCGCCGCACCGCGGAAGCCTGCTTCATGCCGCTCACCGTCGGCGGCGGCGTGCGCACGATCGACGACATCCGCGCGCTGTTGACCTCGGGCGCCGACAAGGTGTCGATCAACACGGCGGCGGTGGCGCGGCGCAGCTTCGTCAAGGAGGCGGCGGAAAAATTCGGCGACCAGTGCATCGTGGTGGCGATCGACGCCAAGAAGGTGTCGAAGCCGGGTAAAGCCGAGCGCTGGGAGATTTTCACCCACGGCGGCCGCAATCCGACCGGCATCGATGCGCTCGCCTATGCGCGCGAAGTGGTCGCGCTCGGCGCCGGCGAAATCCTGCTCACCTCGATGGATCGCGACGGCACCCGCCGGGGTTTTGATATCGCGCTGACGCGCAGCATCGCCGACGGCGTCACCGTGCCGGTGATCGCTTCGGGCGGCGTCGGCAATCTCGAACATCTGGTCGAGGGCATTCGCGACGGCCACGCCAGCGCCGTGCTCGCCGCCTCGATTTTCCATTTCGGCGAGCATTCCGTGCGCGAAGCCAAGGACTATATGGCCCGTGCGGGCTTGCCGATGCGGCTCGATCCGTAACCTGCCTCTCCCGACACCCGGACGAAGGTGATAAGGAACCCGGCAAAGGTGCCGACGATGACCGTGTTTACGCTTCACGACCTGGAGAAGCGCGTGGACGAGCGCGCGCAGGCGAGCCCGGATGTATCCTACACGCGCAAGCTCCTCGACCGCGGCATCGTTCATTGCGCCAAAAAGCTCGGCGAGGAGGCGGTCGAGGCCGCGATCGCGGCGGTCGCCGAGGACCGCGCGCGGACCATCGCCGAAGCCGCCGACGTGCTCTATCACCTGTTGGTCGTTCTGCACGCCCGCGGCATCACGCTCGCGGAAGTCGAGGCCGAGCTGGAGGCGCGTACGCGCCAGTCCGGCTTGGACGAGAAGGCTTCGCGTAAAAGCGGCTAGGGACGGGCAGCATGGAGCAACGCGCCGAAACGGAGCTGTCGCCCTATCGCGTGTTCTCGCGCGCCGAATGGGCGGAACGGCGTGCCGATACGCCGATGACGCTCCGCGCCGGGGAGATCACGCGGCTGCGCTCCATGCATGACCGGCTCGACATGTCGGAGGTCGAGGAAATCTACCTGCCGCTGTCGCGCCTGTTGTCGTTTTACGTCGCCGCCACCCAGGGCCTGTTTCGCGCGCAGCAGGGATTTCTCGGCACCGAAGACGCCAAGACGCCGTACATCATCGGGGTCGGCGGCTCGGTGGCGGCCGGCAAATCCACCACCGCGCGCGTGCTCCAGGCCCTGCTGGCGCGCTGGCCCAACGTGCCCAAGGTCGATCTCGTCACCACCGACGGCTTCCTCTATCCCAACGCCATCCTCGAGCGCAAAGGTTTGATGGAACGCAAAGGCTTTCCCGAGAGCTACGATCTGCCGACGCTCCTGCGCTTTCTGTCCGACATCAAGGCCGGCTACCGCCCGGTGCGCGCGCCGCTCTATTCGCACCTCGTCTATGACGTGCTGCCGAGCCAATGGATCGAGATCGACCGGCCCGACATCCTGATCGTCGAAGGGCTCAACGTGCTGCAAGCCGGACGCCTGCCCAAGGACGGCAAGGCGGTGCCGTTCGTCTCCGACTTCTTCGACTTTTCCGTCTATCTCGACGCCGACGAGGACGTGCTGCTGTCGTGGTACGTCACCCGCTTTCTGGCGCTGCGCGGCACAGCGTTTGCCGATCCGAAGTCGTATTTTCACCGCTACGCCGAGCTGTCCGATGCCGACGCCGTCGCCACCGCGACCTCGATCTGGAACCGCATCAATCTCCTCAATCTGCGCGAAAACATTTTGCCGACGCGGCCGCGCGCCGACCTCATCCTCAAGAAGGGCGAGACGCACCAGGTCGAGGAAGTGGCGCTGCGCCGGCTGTGAGGCTCGACGAAAGCCTCGGCTTGGCCGCCTTTCAACATTTTGGGGGCAGCGGCGCGCATACGCCCAAATATGGTTGAAATTCCAATCAAAATGATTCAAAATGAATCATGAAGCGCCGGCAGCGGAAAAAGCTGAATCTCCGTCCTACTGCCGCAAGGCTGGAAACGCGTGACTGCCGTCGTCTTATGGATCTCGTGGAGCGTCAGGACAGTTCCATAGGAAAGACCATAAGGCGGGCGATCCTCGCATATCTGGACGGGCATGACATCGGCCCTGACAGGGATGGGGTGCTTACGCGCAATAGGCCAATCGGACGGGATTGACCCCATGGCAAGGAACGATCGAGATGTGGTAACGGTTTCAAGGCTGAGTGCTCATGACTGCGGGTCCCTAGAGATGCGACAGGAAGTTTATGAGCAGGCTGGCGTCAACACCGCGGCAGCGGATGTAGGTCTCGATCACATAATCAAGCGGGTTCAACGGACTTGGCCAAAGCATGGCGCGGGTCGCGTAGTCCTGCCAATTGGCTATTTTGCCAATGTCATTGAGTTAAACGGAGCTGGCATAGCCCTCTGCACTGACGGCGTCGGCTCTAAAACGATCATTGCGACGATGATGAAGAAATACGACACTATCGGCATTGACTGCGTTGCAATGAACGTCAATGACATGATTTGCGTGGGCGCAAAACCGCTCTCTCTCGTAGACTATATTGCAATTGAAAAGGCTGACGCCGCAATGCTGGATGAAATTGCGGCGGGACTTTGTGCCGGCGCCGAAAGGGCAAACATTTCAATCTCCGGGGGCGAGACAGCGCAGCTCAAAGACATCATCAGCGGTTTCGACCTCGTTGGCATGGCGATTGGTGAAGTCGACCTCGATAAGGTCGTCTGCGGCAGGCATGTAGCTGAAGGGGACGTTGTCATCGGGGTGCGGAGCAATGGGGTGCACAGCAACGGCCTGTCGCTGGCACGCAAAGCCTTTTTTGAAGATCATTCATATGGAATTGATCACAAATTTGATGACCTGCGGGGAACTTTGGGCGAAGAACTTTTGCGCCCGACGGATATCTACGTGCCGGAAGCAATGGAAATCTTACAGAGCGTGGAAGGCATTAAGGCGCTGATAAATATTACCAGCGACGGGTTGCTGAATTTGGCTCGAGTCGAGGCAAAAGTCGGTTTCGAAATCGACCGATTGATCGAGCCCCATCCCATATTTTCTCTCATCCAGCATCATGCGAACGTCCCGGACCATGAAATGTTTGAGGTGTTCAATATGGGTATCGGATTTTGTTACGTGGTTGACGCGAAAGACCAAGCCCAGGCAATTGCAATTCTCAAGCGCCATAATCGGGAAGCCCAGCGCATCGGGTATGCGGTTTCTGATCCGAAACGGCATGTTCGAATTCTAGAGCGAAGTCTCCTCGGCTATCACAAGACTTTCAGAAATGAAGATCGCTCTATGAGAAAGTTCGGATGATCTTGAGCAAGAGGGCCGATATAGAGCGTGATTTACAAAGGCGGCGAGACGAGATTTCGACCCTCGAAGATTTACCTCGACTGTCACAACAATAGTCGAACCGCAGGAAGCCGCTGACTGCTATGCCGCCAACGCCGACTTGTCGGCCGCGGCAAGCGCCGCGGCGAGACGGTCGCGGTCGAGCGGCTTGACCAAAAATCCATCCATGCCGGCGGCGAGACAGGCGTCGCGGTCTTCGGCCGAGGCATTGGCGGTGAGCGCAACGATTGGCGTGCGCGGGCTGTGCTGCTCGGTTTCGAGGCTGCGGATGCGGCGCGTCGCTTCGAGGCCGTCCGTGCCCGGCATGTGCAGGTCCATCAGCACGCGATCGTAAGGCGTGCCGGCGGCGCGCGCGGCGAGCCAGTTGTCGAGCGCGGCGGCGCCGTTTTTCGCCAGGGTCGGACGATGGCCGAGTTTCACCAGGAGCGCGCGCGTCAACAGCGCGTTGATCTCGTTGTCCTCGGCGACGAGGATCGACAATCCGGCGCCGGGGTTTGCCGCATCGCCGGCAGCGGCCGGTTCGGCGGCGGCCGCCGCAGCAAAGGCGGCATCGTCGGCGAAGCGCGCGGCCAGCGAGGCGGCGCGCACCGGCTTGATCAGATAGCCGGAAAATCCCGCTGCGCTGAGTGCCGCGAGTTCGCTGCGCATGGCCGGGGCCACCAGCACGATGCGCCGCGGCACCGCGGCGGCGAGCCGCGCCACGGCTTCGCTCGCCGCAGTGCCCAGCGCCTGATCGGCCAACACCGCCGCCCAGGGCTGTTCCGGCAACACCGCGGCGGCGACCTTTTCGTCCGGGACGATTTGCATGCGCGCGCCCCAACGCTGCAGGTGGCGCGCCAGGAGCGAGGCCTCGATGGCGCCGGGCGCGACGATGAGGATGTCTTGGCCGCGGAGATCCGGGGCCGCGAACGGCGGCTCGTTGGCGTCGCCGGCGCGCGGCAGCGGCACCGTGACGCGAAAGGTCGAACCCTCGCCGGGCGCGCTCGCCACATCGATGGTGCCGCCCATGTTGTCGATGATCCGCTTGGAGATGGCAAGGCCGAGGCCGGTGCCGCCGAACTTGCGCGCGGCGCCGCCATCGGCTTGCTCGAACTCGAGGAAAATGCGCGCTTGATCGTCCGGCGATATGCCGATGCCGGTATCGCGCACCGCTATCGCCACCCGGTCCGGCGGCGCGGCCGGCTCGACCACGATCGAGACGCCACCCTGTTCGGTGAATTTGACGGCATTGCCGGTGAGGTTGAAGAGCACTTGGCGCAGCCGCGCGGCGTCGCCGACGACGCGCGCCGGCAGGCGCTCGTCGACATAGCAGCAGATTTCCAAACCTTTGGCCTGGGCGCGCGGGCCCAACAGCTCGACCGCCTCTTCGACGAAAGCCGCCAGCCCGAACGGCCGCGCGGCAAAATCGAGCCGGCCCGCTTCGATCTTGGAGAAATCGAGGATTTCGTCGATCAGCGCCAGCAGCGTCTCGCCCGAATTCTTGACCGCGTTGAGGTAAGCCGTTTGTTCGGCGGAGAGCGGCGTGTCGCGCAACAGATCGGCCATGCCGAGGATGCCGTTGAGCGGGGTTCGGATTTCGTGTGACACCATCGCCAGGAACCGCGATTTTGCCCGGTTGGCCATTTCGGCCTGGTCGCGCGCTTCGGCGAGTGCGCGCTCGGCTTCGACGCGGTCGGTGACGTCGCGGCCGACGCTCTGCGTTTCGGCGCCGCTCTCGGAGCGCACCGTGACCTCGCGCCAGGCAATCCAGCGCGCGCCGTCGGGCGCGGCGATTTTTTGGTCGCAGCCGCGCGTGCCGTCGGCAAGCGCCGGCGCGTCGCCCTGTTCGAGGACGGTTAGCGTAAAGTTGGTCGCCAGCAAACCGCCGCGGCTGCGGCCGGCCAGCGCGCAGAACGCGTCGTTGACGTAGGTAATGGCGCCGTCGCGGCCGCGCCGCACGATGACGTCGTCCTGCGCCTCGAAAAAGCTCTTGGCGCGCTCTTCGGCTTCCTTGATCTGCCAGTTGCGGTCGGCGGCTTCGTCGAGACGCGCTTCCAGATGCCGCAGCTCCCGCTTCATTTGGCCAATGCGCGACAACAATAGCCCGATGGCGCCGCAGGCGGCGCCGAACAGCGCCGAGACGCCGACCGCGAACGTATAGGGATCGTAGTGTGCGTTCGGCCCGACGGTGCCGGAGAGAAAGCCGAAGGCGATGCCGAACGACGTCGAGGTGATGGCGGCGGCGCGGACGGTCAGCGATAACAGCCGGCGCGTGACGATGGCGGGCTTTCTCAAAGTGGCGCGCGGCCGCATGGTCCCGTCCCGCTCGGCGCGCGATCCGGACACGGCCGGCGGGCGGCCGGGGTCGGCGCTTTAATTTTCGTTCGACGCTTGACGCGGATTGTGACTTATGAACGTTGCGCATCCCTTGCGGGCGCCAAGCGCGATTGGAGCGAGGGTTGCCGTTTTGTTAACACTATCCCGGACCGTCAGCACCAATGGGCCGCCGCGTTCGGCGCCAGCGGAGAACTCGGATGGATAAAGTGGTCAATAACAGGCGCTCACGCGGGCACTCCGCCGGGCCCGCCCGGCTGGAACGGCCGACGCGGGCCGAGGCCGAGGCGGCGGTGCGCACGCTCATTCGCTGGGCCGGCGACGATCCCGAGCGCGAGGGTTTGCGCGCCACGCCGGCGCGCGTAGTGCGCGCCTATGAGGAATGGTTTTCCGGCTACAAGCACGAGCCGCAGGACTACCTCAAGCGCACCTTCCATGAGACCGGCGGCTACGACGAGATCGTGGTGCTGCGCGACATCCGGTTCGAGTCGCATTGCGAGCATCACCTCGCGCCGATCATCGGCCGCATCCACATCGGCTATCTGCCGCGCAATCGGGTGGTCGGAATTTCCAAGCTGGCGCGGCTGGTCGAGGTCTATGCCCGGCGCCTGCAGATTCAGGAGAAGCTGACGGCCGAGGTCGCATCCTGTCTCGACGCGGTGCTCAAGCCGCACGGCGTCGCCGTGGTCGCCGAGGCCGCCCATCAATGCATGACCACGCGCGGCGTGCACAAGCCCGGCGTCACCATGGTGACGAGCCGCATGCTGGGCGTGTTCCGCGACCACGCCGAGACGCGCCAGGAATTTTTGGCGGCGATCGGTATGCGCGGCACGATCCATGCGGCGAACGGGTCGGGATAAGTTGCGTCGGCGCTTCACGCCGCCCGGCGCACCTCGTCGGCCAGCGCGCGATACGACAGCGCCTCGGCCAAATGCACGCGGCCGACTTTGTCGGCGCCGTCGAGATCGGCCAGCGTGCGCGCCACCCGGAGCACGCGGTGATAACCGCGGGCCGAGAGCCGCATCGCGTCGGCGGCCTCGCGCAACAGCGTCAATCCGCTCGCATCCGGCTTGGCGACGTCTTCGAGCACCGTGGCGGACACCGCGGCGTTGGTACACACGTGCGGCAGCCCGATGGCCGCGTAGCGCGCGGTCTGGCGCTCGCGGGCAAGCGCCACACGCTCGGCGATTTCGCGGCTGCCTTCGGCCGGCGGCGGCAGGATGAGATCGGCGGCCGTGATCGCCGGCATTTCGATGTGAAGGTCGATGCGGTCGATGAGCGGCCCGGAAATGCGCGCCTGGTAATCGGCGGTGCAGCGCCCGTTGGGGCCGCGGCGGCAGGCATAACCGGGCTCGTTGGCGCGCCCGCAGCGGCACGGATTCATTGCCGCGACCAGCATGAAGCGCGCCGGGTAAGTGACGCGATGGTTGGCGCGCGCGATCGAGACTTCGCCGGTCTCCAGCGGCTGGCGCAGCGAATCCAAAACCTGCGGCTGGAATTCCGGCAGTTCGTCGAGAAACAGCACGCCGTGATGGGCGAGCGACACCTCGCCGGGCCGTGCGTGCAATCCGCCGCCGACCAGAGCCGGCATGCTGGCCGAATGATGCGGGGCGCGAAACGGCCGGCGGTTGGTCAGCGCGCCGCCTTCGATCTCGCCGGCGACCGACGCGACCATCGACACTTCGAGCAGTTCGGCCGGAGCAAGCGGCGGCAGAATCGTCGGCAGCCGCGCCGCCAGCATCGATTTGCCCGCGCCGGGCGGGCCGACCATGAGCAGATTGTGCCCGCCGGCCGCCGCCACTTCGAGGGCGCGCTTGGCGCTCTCCTGGCCCTTGATGTCGGCGAGGTCGAGCGCGGCGCCTTCAATCGCTAAAATCTTGGGCTGCGGCCGCGACAGCACCTGCGTGCCCTTGAAATGATTGGCGAGCTGAATGAGCGAAGACGCGGCGATAATCTCGATCTCGGGGCTCGCCCAGGCCGCCTCCGGGCCGCATTTGGCCGGACACATCAAACCTTCGCCACGCGCATTGGCGCCGATCGCAGCAGGGAGCACGCCGGCCACCGCGGCAATGGAGCCGTCGAGACCGAGTTCACCCAGGACGGTGAAGCCTGACAGTGCATCATGCGGGATGGCGCCGATCGTGGCCATCAGGCCGAGGGCGATCGGCAGGTCGTAATGGCTGCCCTCCTTGGGCAGATCGGCGGGCGCGAGATTGATGGTGATGCGGCGCGCCGGCAGCGCCAAGCCCGATGCGATCAAGGCCGAGCGCACCCGCTCGCGCGCTTCCGACACCGCTTTATCGGGCAAGCCAACGATAGTGAAAGCCGGCACGCCGGGCGCGACCTGGACCTGAACGTCCACCGGCCGCACCTCGATGCCCTCGAACGCCACGGTGGAAACGCGCTGGACCATCCCGACCGCCCCTGCCGATCCCGGCCACCCTAGCCCAGTTCCGGGAAGGCTTCAAGAACAATTAGTGAACAGAATGGCTCAACTGAGCAGCATGGCCTGGGCCATGCCGGCGGTGATGACGACGAGACCGACGACGTCGGGCGTGCCGACATGCATCACCCGCGCCGGCGCCGGCAGCGGCGTCGTGAAGCGGAAATAAGCCAATCCGCCAAGGCCGATCCAGCCGAGCACCGCCGCGAAGGCTCCGAACGCGGCAACTTGCCCCCGGGGCACGAACGCTGCCAGCGCGGCGACGCTCATGGCGCCGTACAGGGCATAGAACGCGATCATGAGCTTGTTCCTCTCCGCAAACAGCCTGCTGACCCGCGGATCCGTGCACATCTGCGCGGCGGCCGAGATGACCACAACGATAGCGACCACCAGCACGGCATCGTTCATGACCGCGCTCCCGCCCTATGCGCCTGGGAGCGCCACGGCACCAAGGAGCCCATCGACGATGCCGTGGAATTTGTCCCACGGCGCCTCGCGGTCGCTTTGGTTGCGCACGATGATCGAATTCCCGGCATAAAATTTTTCGTACAGCATGTGGCGGCCGGCAAATTCCGAGCCGATCAGGTCCCATACCAGCTTGTAGAGTTTATAGCGCGCCATCGCCGGCATGCTGGCGGTGCCCCACCAGCGCTCGAAGCGGTCCTTGAGCTGCGGATCGGCCAACAGATCGATGCTGGCCGGCATTTGCAGCGGCGCGGCGCCAGCGAGCGTGCGCAGCGTGTCGATGATCTTGGTGTGGTGCTCCTGGCACCAGTTCAGCGCGGCGTAGACCATGCGCCGGTTCGGCGTGACAAAGCCGTCCGGCCAGCTCTCGCAGGCCTCGATCTGCCCGGCGACGAGGCCCGCGATGGTCGCTTCGAGCGCGGCGAGCCGGCCGAGCGTCTCGCGCACCGCCGGCACTTTGTCGACGCCGTTAGCCTCGCACATGCGGCTTGCCAGCCCGACGACGAGCCCCATCTTGGCCCAGAAGCGGATGTTGGACTGCTGGTTCTGATAAACGTTGGCGGGCGTCTCGATGTAGATGCGGCGCGACCAGGCGCCGTTATTGTGCAGAAATACCCGCTCCCACGGAATTTTGACGCGGTCGCAGACCAGCACCGCGTCATTCTCGTCGAACCGGTAGCTCAGCGGATAATCGGCCTCCTCGCCGGCGTGGCGCTCGTACGGCTCGCGCGCCCAGAACGACACGCCGGGCGCATTGTTGGCAATGGCGGCGGTGATGCTTTCGCTTTGCCGCTTGTCGTCGATCGCGGTGAGATTGCCGATATAGACCTCGTCGCCGAAGATCGCACCGGTGGCGAGCATCTTCATGCCCGAGACGATCACGCCGGAATCGTCTTCGGCCACCACCTGCAGGGTCGGGTCGTCGCGCACCACGCCCGTATAGATCTCACGGTCGCGGATGCCCGACGGCGGCGTCACCGCGAACGACAGGTAGAGGTCGTTTTTCCGCGCGTGGTCATAGAAGCGGATCAGGTTATCGCCGAAGCCGGCGTGCAGCGCGTTGAGCAATGCCGGCCGCATCGCCAG
>JASHQS010000079.1 GCA_030038995.1 Xanthobacteraceae bacterium | reverse complement strand
TGCGCGGGTCGGCGCCAATGTCGGCGGCGTGGCGGCGCGCTATGCCGGGCGGCGGCTCCTCGGCGGCGCGCCGGACCGCGCCGGCGAGGCGCTGGCGCTGTCGTCGGCGCTCGGCCGGCTCAAGGGGCCGCTGATGAAGGTCGCGCAACTGCTCGCGACCATTCCGGATCTGCTGCCGGCCGAATATGCCGCCGAGTTGCAGAAGCTGCAGAGCGAAGCGCCGCCGATGGGCTGGGCCTTCGTCAAGCGCCGCATGAGCGCCGAATTGGGTCCGGACTGGGAGCAAAAATTCCAAAAATTCGAGCATCATCCCGCCGCCGCCGCGTCGCTCGGCCAGGTGCACCGCGCCCGTTCGCTCGACGGCGAAGATTTGGCCTGCAAGCTGCAATATCCCGACATGCAGTCCGCGGTCGAAGCCGATCTGCGGCAGTTGGAATGGCTCCTTGCCATCCGCCGCCGCCTCGACACCGCGATCGACACCACCGAGATCGGCAAAGAAATCGGCGCGCGGGTGCGCGAAGAGCTCGACTATTTTCGCGAGGCCAAGCACGTCGCGCTCTATCGGGTGATGCTCGACGGCGTCGACATCGTGCGCGTGCCGCGGGCCTGGCCGGAACTATCCACCGGGCGGCTTTTGACCCTCGACTGGCTCGACGGCAGCCGCATGCTCGCGCATAAGAACGATCCGCTCGAAACGCGCAATGCGCTGGCGCGCGCCATGTTCACCGCGTGGTGGTTTCCGTTCAGCCGCTTCGGCGTCATCCACGGCGACCCGCATCTCGGCAATTACACCGTCTTTGGATTGGACCGGGACAATCCGCGCATAACATCCGCTGCGCCGGTCGGCATCAATCTGCTCGATTACGGCTGCATCCGCATCTTCGCGCCGAAATTCGTGCAGGGCGTCGTCGATCTTTATCATGGCCTGCTGCGCAGCGAGGACGACCTGATCGTGCACGCCTACGAGACCTGGGGCTTTCGCGGGCTCTCCCGCGAGTTGATCGACACGCTCAACATCTGGGCGCGCTTCATCTATGCGCCGCTCCTTGACGATCGCGTGCGCACCATCGCCGATGGCGTCGCGCCGGCCGAATACGGCCGCCGCGAAGCGTTCCGCGTCCACCAGGCGCTCAAACGCAAAGGGCCGGTGAAGGTGCCGCGCGAATTCGTGTTCATGGATCGCGCAGCGATCGGCCTTGGCGCCGTGTTCCTGCACCTGCGCGCCGAGCTGAATTTTTATCGGCTGTTCAACGAAGCAATCGAGCGCTTCTCCATCGACCGCGTCGCCAAGCGCCAGGCGGATGCGCTCAAGGCGGCAGGGTTATGATGTCCCTCTTTATGAGGCTCGGAAAAGCGGTTATCTTATTTCTATGACGAGACTGCTTGAGCAAGCGCTTGAGGCCGTGAGCCGCCTGTCGCCGGAGAGCCAGGATGAAATCGCACGGGCCATGCTGCGGCTTGCCGGGGGCGAAGGCGAGCCCGAAGAAATCGACGCCTCTCATCTGCCGGCGGTTCTGGAAGGTATTGCCCAGGCAAAACGCCGCGAATTCGCCAGCGATGCTGAGGTCGAAGCAGCTTTTCGCCGCTTTGATCGATGAGGCTGCGTTTCACGCCGCGGGCTACTCGCGATCTCGCTGAAATTGCCGACTATATCCACGAGCTCAGTCCAAACGCCGCTTTACGCGTGCGTGCTACAATCATCGAGTCATTGCAAGATCTGGTTTTGTTTCCGGAGCTTGGAAGGCATCAGACCGCGGAGGGCGTGCGCAAGCTGGTAGTCCGAAGATACTCCTACCTCGTGTACTACACGCTCGATTGGTCGGCGGATGAGATCGTCATCCTTACTGTCCAGCATTCTGCGCGCAAAAGGCGATACGAGGACGCTTAGCAGCAACCGCATTCTAGGCCCTCGGCCCAGAGATTGTTCATGAAGGCGGGCGGCCGGGTGACGCTTCAGTGAACGGCTTGAGGATGTTGAAGGGGTGCCGCCAGAGGCTCTCAGGTTCGACGGCTAATCAGTCCAGGCAATGGTCTGCATTTACCACCGATGTGAATCATCACGTGGCAGTTGGCGCAGACGATGGCGAGGTCTTTCAACTTAATCTTCCGACCTTCAGGCGGTGCGCTGTTGAGCGGCAACAGGTGGTGGACCTGGGCATAGCCTTCCCCAACAGGACCATACCTCTCAAAAAAATCGAACCCGCAGTTGGGCACCTCACAGATTAGCCTGCCGCCGTTCTTGGCTAAGCATTCTCGGATTTTCTCGCGACGCGCCCGCGCCTCACGCCAGCGGTGGAAAACAAAAGCCTGACGCCGCTTGCCCTCGAACCAAGAAGCTTCCAAGTCTGGCGCATCCGTGGCCAGCGTTGTCGGTCGCTCACCCCGTACCAGCCAACACTCGCCGGTATCGTAGTCGTACTCGGTCACGGCCCAAGGAGTAGAGTCCAGCAAGCGCCCCGCAACAATCGATGCCTTGTTTTTATGGTTCGGCCGATTGCCTTGTTTGACCTCAAGCACAATCACCCAAACCGGCAGTTGTTGCCGATACGCCAGTTCGAGCTTTGCATCAAATTGCGAGTTGCGCAGGTTCCATACGGCCGACTTGTCCGCCCGATACGCCCTAGCATTGGGCTTGCGGTGATACGAAACGTTACCGTTCGATTGCTTCAAAGTTTCGTGCCAAAGGCACACCGCAACGGCCTCGCCGGGCTGGTCGAATGACCAATTGTAGCAATACTTGGGATTGGCGGCAGGGGACTTACCTTTGTAGTTCTTCCAGTCGCTCAGATCGAAGCCGGCCTCGCCGAGCAGGTCCATCACACGCGCTTTGCGGGTCGGTTTTAAGTCGTCCAATACGGACATTGATGTCCCTCAACCAACTGCCCGAGAACACAACAGCCCGCGATAGCACTCTTCCGCTCAGGTCGGAAGCTCAACAGCAACTGCACTCGACGCCTTCGACCCAGGTGAGCGCGTTCTTCATGAAGGCGGGCGGCAAATCGTCCTCGACGATCTTGGCGAGCGGTTTGAACACCTGGAAATGGTGGCGGCCGGCAGTGGTCCAGAACACCACGTGGGTCTCGATCGGCGGGCAGCCCGGCACCGTGCAGGCGATCTCCGACACCATCACGGTGTCGTCCTCGCCAAGCGCAAAGCGCGCCCGCGTCCAAACGCGCACGCGCTCATGCGCGGCGCTCTGACCCGCGCTTCGCTGTAACGGTCGCATCATCGGGAAGGAGCCTGCCACGCCTTCAAGTTAGGCTGCCAACGGCAAAAATGCACCTGTTTGGCAGGCTTGACGCGGTTTTGCTGCATTCTAGATTGCGCGCGCTTATTTAAGCGACTGCAAGACCAAGCTGGAGCGATTTTCAGTGGCAGAAAAAGTCCTGGCGGCGGTGCGCACCGGGCCGAGCAAGACCGAAATCCGCGAATTCCCCATGCCCGACATCCCGGAGGACGCGGCGCTGATGAAGATGGAGGTCGGCGGCATCTGCGGCACCGACGTCAAGCTCTACAAGCACCCGCCGAGCAACGCGCCGACCATCATGGGCCACGAGAACATCGGCACCATCGCCAAAGCCGGCGGCGAATTCACCCGCCGCAAAGGATTTAAGGAAGGCGATCTCGTCTTCGTCGAGCACTACGTGATGTGCGGCAAGTGCGAGTGGTGCCATGCCGGCCAGTACCGGCATTGCGAGAACACCAACTGGCGCACCAATCCGGACGCGATCCGCTACGGCTACACCTCGGCCGAGAAGGCGCCGCACCTGTGGGGCGGCTTCGCCCAGTACGTCTACTTGCCGTGGAACGCGGTGGTGCACCACGTGCCCAAGGGCGTGACGGCGGAGCTGGCGGGGCTGGTGACGCCGATGGCAAACGGGGTCGAATGGTCGCTGTTCGACGGCGGCGTCGGCTACGATTCGACGGTGCTGATCCAGGGGCCGGGCCAGCAGGGCCTGTCGCAGACCGTGATCTGCAAGCAGGCCGGCGCCGCGCTGATCATCGTCACCGGCACCGCCAAGGACCGCGCCCGCATCGCGGTCGCCAAAAAGCTCGGCGCCGATCACGTCATCGACGTGACCAAGGAAGACCCGCTCGCCCGCATCATGGAGATCACCGGCGGCAAGGGCGTCGATGTCGCGCTCGACTGCACCGCCGGCGCCGGCACCATTCCGATCCTGCTCGGCATCGAGGCGCTCAAGCGCAAGGGCGGCACCATCGTGGTGCAGGGCGAGCTGGCGGCGTTTCCCAATTTCCCGCTGGAGAAATTCACGGTGAAGTTCATCACCATGAAGAGCGCACGCGGCCACAGCTACAAGGCCTGCGAGCTCGCTCTGGCGCAGCTCGCCTCGAAGCGCTTTCCGCTGGAGCTGATCACCACCCACCGCTTTGGATTGAAGGACGTTGACCTTGCCATCAAATCCGTGGGCGGCGAGGGCGTGCCCGACGTGATCCACGCCTCGCTGATGCCGTGGCTGTGAGCGCATCGGTGTCGCAGGCGAGGCAAGCGGACACGTGTTACGTTCCGCTCATTCCCGCGCAAGCGGGAATCCAGGAGCTTGAAAAGAATTGGGTCCCCGCCATCGCGCATAGGCGCTAACATAGCTGCGTTTCCCGGGCGCAGCGCAGCACGAAGCGCAGCGAAGTGGTGCGCTGCAGACCCGGGATCGTAACAAGTTGCGGAGTCTGGGACGGTCCCGGATCAGCGGTGCACCGCTTCGCGCTGCACCGCATCCGGGAAACAGAGGCCTATGTTAGCGCCTATGCGCTGGCGCGGGGACGAGCGGAATTGAGCAAGCGTCGGGAGGATTGAATGGCGTCGATGAGAAAGATTCAAACCTGGCTGGTGGCAACGGCGGCCGTCGTGGCGATGACTGCGATGGTTGCCCGCGCGCAGGCGCAGGAATTGACCGTCGGCACCATCGGCGCGGCAAGCGACGCGCCGCTGTTCATCGCCGACGCCAACGGCTATTTCGCCGAGCAGGGGTTGAAGGTGAAATTCGTCCGCTTCGACTCGGCCGCCAAGGCGATTCCGTCGCTGAGTTCCGGCGAGATCGACGTCGGCTCCGGCGCCACCTCGGCCGGGCTCTACAACGCGGTCGAGCGCGGCTTCGGCATAAAAATCGTCGCCGACAAGGCGCGCAACACCAAGGATTACAGCTTTGAAAACATCATGGTGCGCAGCGACCTCATCGACAGCGGCAAGGTCAGGAGCCTCAAAGACTTCAAGGGCCTCAAAGTGGCGATCTCCGCCAAGGGCAACAGCGAAGACGCGCTGATCAATTACGCCCTGACGAAGAACGACCTCTCCATCAAGGACATCGATCCGGTCTATCTCGGCTTCCCGAACCAGATCGCGGCCTATGCCAACAAGGGCATCGACGCCAGCCTTACCGTCGAGCCGACCGTGACCAAGCTGTTGCAGCTCGGCGCCGCCAGGAAGCTGGTCACGGCCGACCAGATTTTCCCCGGCTTCCAGACCGCGGTGATCTTCTACAGCCCGAAATTCGCGAAGGAGAGGGCAACCGCCGACAAATTCATGATCGCGCTGGTCAAGGCGATCCGCTTCTACGACGACGCGCTCAAGGGCGGCCACATCGCCGGTCCCAACGCCGATGCCGTGATCAAGATCCTGGTCAAATATTCGTTCATCAAAGACCCGGCGGTGCACCGCGCCATCATCTCGCAGGCGGTCGATCCGGACGGCAATCTCAACGTGCCGGCGCTGCAGATGGCCTGGCAGTATTTCAAGGACGCCGGCCAGATCGACGGCAAGGTGACGGTCAACGACGTGATCGACCTGTCCTACGTCCACCAGGCCGCCAAGGTGCTCGGGCCGTATGTGAAAAAGATCGACATGCAATAGGCGCGAAACGCGGGGCCGCGGTTATTGCACCAGCGGCAATCATTGAACTGATCGTCATGCCGGCACCCACAAGGGGTGCCCCTGCGTCATGGTCCGGCGCATTCTCCGGTCCTTTGCCAGGGGCGGCCCTCGTGGCCGCCCCGACGCATCGCCCGAAGGCGTGATGCCGGGATTTGTAGCGACCAAATCTCACGCCGGAAGGACGCCGAGATTGGCGCGCGGGATGGCGTCGAGAGTTTGCGCCGAAATGCCGAGGTGCTGCGCCACCAGTTCGGGCGGCAGGTGGGTCAGCCAGTCGTTGAGCGAGAGGTCGTGGTAGCGGGCGGTCTTGAACATTTCGAGAAATACGAGATCGGTGTCGCCGGTATTTTCGACGTAGTGTCCGAGCGTCTGCGGCACATAGCCGACATCGCCGGCGTTGAAATCCTGGGTGCGCGCCGTGGCGGCGTTGAAGAACACCGTCATGCGCCCCTTGCCGGCGATGTAGTACTGCCATTCGTCGGCATTGGGATGCCAGTGCAGCTCGCGCAGCCCGCCGGGCTTCACCGTGACGTGGGCCGCCGCGATATTCGCCGCCGCCGGAAAAACGGCGGAATCGACGATCCTGATCTGGCCGCTGCGGGTCGATTTCTGCGGCTTCATCTGCATCATGTGGAACTGAAACGCCTCGGTCGGCATGCCGCCATCGCGCGTCACCGCCTGCTTGTCCTGCTGCAGCGGGCCGGGCACCGGCGCCTGGAAAATGTAGCGGCCGTCGGGCGGCACGTTCTTGAGCGGCTCAAGCGCGCTCGGCGCCACGCCCCAGTTCTTGGCCAAAACGTCCGGCGGGGTGTGGATCATCCAGTCCGAAAGCAGCGTGGTGTCGTCCTCGGAGAAATCGCCCTGGTCGAAGACCAGGAGAAATTCGCAGCCGTCGGGACCGAGACCCTGAATTGAGTGCGGAACGCCGGTCGGGAAATACCAGAGGTCGCCGGCGGTCACGTCGTTGACATAGGGCGTGCCATCGAAATCGAGCGCGGTCAGCCGCGCATTGCCGTACAGCATCAGCGACCACTCGTCGGCGACGTGCCAGTGCAGTTCGCGAATGCCGCCCGCCGTGAGCCGCATGTTGACGCCGGCAATCTGTTTCGAGATCGGGAAGTCGTCGACGTTGACCTGCCGCGACCAGCCGCCGTCCTGGATGCGGCGGTGCATGGCGGAGAACGAGCTCCAAAACGTTTTTCCCAGCTTGTGATCGGTCGAAGGCGGCGTGAAGCTGTTCGGATTGAGCTCCTTGAGCGCGCGATTTTCCGGTCCGGGATCGCTGGCGCTGGGGTTTTGCTCGCCCGCCTTGGCGCTCTGCGGCGCCTGGGCGGCAGCCTCATGCGGGGCTGCCAGTGCGGCGCCGGCCACCGCGACGCCGCTGGTGCCGAGGAATCGCCGTCGTGAGAAAAGTCCCGGTGCGAGCAGCGAAAGCCGGAGCATCGCCGCCTCCTTTCCATTTGACCGACAAAGCCGTACGCTTCGCCACGAAATGAACCGGTGGTGCCGCGAGACGTTCCAATTGGCGGCGTCTTTCGCAAAGGCTGAAACGTCGCTGCCGCGCGCCGGTGCCGCGCCAGCCATCGAAAGGCCGCCATGACTTTGGATCCGGTGTTGCTGTCGCGGCTGCAATGGGCCTGGGTGATTTCCTGGCACATCCTGCTGCCGGCTTTCACCGTCGGGCTTGCTTCCTACATCGCGGTGCTCGAAGGCCTGGCTTTCTTCACCGGCCGCGACATCTGGTTGCGCATTTCGGCATTCTGGACGCGCATTTTCGCGGTGTCGTTCGGCATGGGCGTCGTGTCCGGCATCGTCATGCCGTTCCAGTTCGGCACCAATTGGAGCCGCTTCACCGACGCCACCGCCGACGTGCTGTCGCCGCTGATGGCCTATGAAGGGCTGATGGCGTTTTTCCTGGAGTCTTCGTTTCTCGGCA
Organism: Xanthobacteraceae bacterium; assembly: GCA_030038995.1. GTDB lineage: Bacteria > Pseudomonadota > Alphaproteobacteria > Rhizobiales > Xanthobacteraceae > BOG-931. The sequence goes on along the minus strand of JASHQS010000079.1, from coordinate 16,872 downwards.
TTCTGCTGTTCGGCCGCCGGCTGGTGCCGGCCTGGGCGCATTTCTTCGCCGGCCTGATGGTCGCCTTCGGCACGCTGTTGTCGTCGTTCTGGATTCTGGCGACCAATTCGTGGATGCAGACGCCGCAAGGCTACAAGCTGGTCGACGGCCGGTTCGAGCCGGTCGATTGGATCGCCATCATCTTCAATCCGTCGTTTCCCTACCGGTTCCTGCACACCGTGACCGGCTTTTACATCACCACCGCGTTCGTCGTGATGGGCGTCGGCGCCTGGCTGTTGCGCCGGCAGCGGGCGCCGGACGACGCGCGCATGATGATCCGCATGGCGCTCGATCTGTTGATCATCATCGTGCCGCTGCAGATGTTTCTCGGCGATCAGCACGGCCTCAACACGCTGAAATATCAGCCGGCCAAACTGGCCGCGATCGAGGGCCGCTACGACACCGTCGAGCCCGTGCCGCTCACGGTGTTCGGCATTCCCGACGACGCCGACGCGACGATGCACGATGACGTCGAGATTCCCGATCTCGGCAGCCTCATTCTCACTCATTCCTGGCGGGGCAAGATCAAGGGCCTCAAGGAATGGCCGGCCGACCAGCGGCCGCCGGTCGGCCCGCCATTTTTCGCCTTCCGCATCATGGTCGGCGTCGCCTTCATCATGCTTTTCGTCGCGGCGGCCGGCCAGGTTTTGCGCTGGCGCGGCCGGCTGTGGCAGTCGCCGCTTTTTCTGCGAATGCTGCAATACGCGGCACCGCTCGGCTTTATTGCGGTGATTTGCGGCTGGATAACCACCGAGGTCGGGCGCCAGCCCTGGACCGTCTACGGGCTGTTGCGCACCACCGATTCGGTGTCGCCCTCGCTCACCGGTATAGATGTCGTCATTTCGTTTGCCTGCTATGTGGCCGTGTATCTGATCATGTATCCGACCGGCATTGCGGTCATGGCCGCTCTGGTGCGCCGCGGTCCGCAGGCGCCTGATGTGACGCAGAGCGTGGCGGGCGGGCGGCCGCGCCGGCCGTTCGAGAGCGCCGCCCGGGCCATCCCCGATTCGCCGCCGTGAGGATGTGATGGCAGTCCTCGACCTCGTACCGCTGTGGATCGCGCTGCTGGCGCTGGCGGTGTTCTATTATGTGGTGTTCGACGGCTTCGATCTCGGCGTCGGCATGCTGTACGGCTTCATGCCGGACCCGTCGATGCGCAGCACCATCATGGATTCGATCGCGCCGGTGTGGGACGGCAACGAGACGTGGCTGGTGTTCGGCGGGCTCGGCCTGTTGGCTGCATTTCCGCTCGCCTTCGCCATCATCATCCCCGCGGTCTATTTCCCCATTCTGGTCATGCTGCTCGCCCTGATCTTCCGCGGCGTCGCCTTCGAATTCCGCTTCCGGCACGAGCACCTGCGCCGGTTCTGGGACAGCGCATTCTGCGGCGGCTCGATCGTCGCGACTATCGCGCAAGGCGTCGTGCTCGGCACCTTCATTCAGGGTTTCAAGGTCGAGGGCCGGCATTTTGCCGGCGGCTCGTTCGACTTCGCGACGCCGTTTGCCTTCGTGGTCGGTGTCGCGCTCCTCGCCGGCTACGGGCTCCTCGGCGCGGCCTGGCTCGTCCTCAAGACCGAAGGCGCTTTGCAGGATTGGGCGTGGCGGGCGGCACGGCTGTGCCTGATCGGGGTCTTGGCCGGAATTATCGTCGTCAGCGTGTGGACGCCGCTCGCCAATGCCGGCATCGCGCAGCGCTGGTTCAGTTGGCCCGATATCGGCTTGCTGGCGCCGGTGCCGATCATCACCGCCGCGATTGCGCTCGTGGAATGGTACGCGCTGACGCATCGCTACGAATTGGTGCCGTTTCTCGGCGCCGTCGGCCTCTTCATGATGTCGTTCCTCGGCATCGCCATCAGCCTGTGGCCGATGATCGTGCCTTATCACTACACGCTCTGGCAGGCCGCCTCGCCGGAGAACACGCAGGCCTTTTTGCTGGTCGGCACGCTGTTCATGCTGCCGATCATTCTCATGTACACCGCGTGGTCCTATTGGGTGTTCCGCGGCAAGGTGCGCGGCGACACCGGCTATCATCCGTGACGGCTGCACCGGCTTTAGCCTGCCGTTAACCATACCGGCGCAAGGGTCAGCGCCCCGGCGGCCGGGCCCGGCCCGGGGCCGCGGCCGAACCGGGCCAGATTTTGCCACACTGCGCCGCTAGCCCTGTTGGCGTCGGGGGTTAAGGGTAACGGGGTCGGTTCGCGTTTACCCTTTCCCAAATTGAGCAATGCGTTGGCGTTGCCCGCCGCGTCGGCGCGGCGGCCGGCGCCTGCAACGCGTCCAAAACGCGAGATCGCCAGTGCCGCCCGGTACCGCGCGTCAAAACATCTTGCGTCGCCACGCCGTGCGCACCGGCTATTCGTGCGCTCTTGCCTTTTGTCTGTTCCTGTTCGGCTCGAAGGCGCTGCAGAATGCCGTCGCCGAGGGCGAGACGCGCACCATCTCGATGCACCACGTCCATACCGGCGAGGACATCACCATCACCTACAAGCGCGACGGCCGCTACGACGAGGCGGCGCTGGAAAAACTCAACTGGTTCTTGCGCGACTGGCGGCGCGGCGAAGAGATCCGCATGGATCCGCAGCTCATCGATCTGGTTTGGGAGGTGCAGCGCGAGACCGGATCGACACAGCCGATCGACGTGATCTGCGGCTATCGCTCGCCGGCGACCAACGCCATGCTGCGGCGAAGGAGCCGCGGCGTCGCCCGCTTTTCCCAGCACATGCTCGGCCACGCCATGGACTTCTACATTCCCGGCGTGCCGCTCGAAGAGCTGCGCGTGATCGGGCTTCGCCTGCAGCGCGGCGGCGTCGGCTTTTACCCGACCTCCGGCTCGCCGTTCGTGCACATGGATACCGGCGGCGTGCGCATGTGGCCGCGCATGTCGCGCAACGAGCTCTTGCGCGTGTTCCCGGACGGCCGCACCGCCTACATTCCGAGCGACGGGCGGCCGCTGCCCGGCTACGAGCTGGCGCTCGCCGACATCAAGAAGCGCGGCCGCGAGCTGGCGCCGGTCGTGCTCGCCGACATGACGCAGAATAGCGCCAATCCGTTTGCCAAACTGTTCGGTTTCGTCAAGCCGGAGCAGCAGCCGGAACCCGACGAGGACGCCGAGATCGAGACCGCCTCGATCACCGCGCCGTCGCCTGCGGGCGCGCAGCGCACGCCGGCGCCGCCGGTGCCGCCGGCCAATTCCGCTCCGCCGAAAGCCGTAGCGCCGGTGCAGAAAATCGCCGCCGCCGCTGCGGCGCCGCCGGCGGTGCCGCGCGTCGACGCCAACAAAGCCGCGAACCCGCTCCTCGCCGCGCTCGAGCGCGAAGCCGCGCGCAAGCGCGCGGCGGTCGGACTTTCTGCCGCCCCACCGGCCGCAACCGCGGACGGCGCCGTCCAAAAACCCTCGACCTATCAACTCGCCTCGTACGAGCAGACGCCGGTGGGTGGGGCACCGCAGCGTCTCGCGGCCATGACGCCGAACCAGATCATCATCGCGCGCGGCTATTGGGCCGGCCTACCCAACGGCGAGACCGCCGCAGCGCCGGCGGAGCAAAATCCGCTGCGTGAAGGCGTGCTGCACCCGGCGCAACCGGCGCGCCGGGAGGTCGCCGCCGCGTCGGCGCCAGCCGCAAACCTCGCCGGCAGCAGCGGCGGCGTTGCGCCGGCCGACAGTCCATGGGCCGGAGCGCGCGACGACCGCGTGCCCCCCGAGCTTGCGCTCGCCTATGCGGCGCAGCCGAAACAGCAAAAAATCGCCGGCGCCCCCTCGCCCGCCGCGACCCGCGCCGCGCTTGTGCCGCGCGTCGTGGCTGCAGCGGCTGCGCCGGCTGCCGCGCATCTGCCGGTGCCGCCGCCGGCAACCACGATCGCGGTCAAGCGCACGGCTACACAGGCCCTCTCCACGATCCTGGCCGCGCCACCCCATCTGCCCGCGGCCGAAATACGCGGCGGCCGCTTCGACAATCCGTGGCTGCGCGCGGTGATGCTGTCGCCGAGCGTGCGCCGCTATCTCAGCACCTCGCTGCTCGGCGAGCCGGACTACCGCGCGCTCGCGGGTTTGATGGCGAAGCCGGCCCGCTCGGTGATGATGACCTTCGGCCCTGAGCCCAATCCCGGCCTCACGTCCGACCGCTTCTCCGGCAGTGCCATCGTCTTCGTCGCCACCGTCACTTACGGGACGCACACGGCGGCGCTGCGGTAACGACCTGCGTAGGGGCGGCCCTCGTGGCGCCCCGGCCCCGACCCTGATCGGCGCCGCACGCCTCGCGGAGCCGAATAAAATCAGCGCGCTTGTTGGCCGCGCCGGCGCACGGGCGCTAACATAGCTGCGTTTCCCGGGCGCAGCGCAGCACGAAGCGCAGCGAAGTGTGGTGCGCTGCAGACCCGGGATCGTCACAAGCGCCGCATTTGGGACGATCCCGGATCAGCGGTGCACCGCTGCGCGCTGCACCGCATCCGGGAAACAGGCCTATGTTAGCGCCTATGCGCGCCAGCGGGGGTGGCCGATGCCGAGCGGCTTGGCGTCGAGCAGCACGATGGCAAGCCGCGCCGGCTCTTTGCTGCGGTTGACCCAGGCATGGTTGGTGCCGCGCTGGACCATGATGTCGCCGGCGCCGAGCTTCACCGTGGCATCGTCCATGTCCATGTCAATCTCACCGGAGAGCACCGCGATGTAGTCGATGGTTTCGGTGCGGTGCATTTCCGAGGCGATGCCGGGGCCGAATTCCATGACGATGAAGCGCGAGCCGTTTTCCGGCGGCGCGGTGCCGAGGATGCGCGCGCCCATGTCCTCGACGTCCTCGCCGACGGCGATGTCGACGGGCATTTGCTCGGAGCACCACATCAAGGTCGAGGCGACGCCCTCGCGCGGCACTTTTGTGTTGGTCGCCGGCCCATCGCTGATGACCTTGGCGACGTTTTTGCTGCCGTGGCCGGTGACGACGCGGCGGATCGGTTTCGGGACCATACGGTGCTCCTTGCTGTCCCTTACGTTCACGGCCGCACACTGCGCTCATTCCCGCGCAAAGCGGAAATCCAGCGTGCAGATGGACCGGGTCGCCGCCGTCGCGGGGACGAGCGGGAGATGGCTCCACGCACGTTAGCACGATCGCGGGAATTTGGCCTACGAGGCGGCCGGCGCGTGCAGCGCGGCGGTTGGCCAGTCGCGCCAGGCGCGCCGGCGCGGCAGATTGGGCGGGCGCCGCTCGGCCTTGCGGCCCTTCAGGTAGTCGAACCAGTTTTGGTAGATGGCGATCGCGGCGCCGCGCCACGCGGCAGCGAGATGCGTTTCCAGTGTCCGCTTCGGAAAGGCGCGGATCAGCTCGGCGCGGTGCTCGGCGAGCGCGCGCTTGCGGAATTCGTCAGCGAGCGCGGCCGCCGCGTCGTCGAAATAGTTTCGCGGCGCCGCCGGATAATGCTCGCGTTCGCCGCGCAGGTAGCGGCCGACATCGCGGCGATATTCGCGCAGCAGCGTATCCGGCTCGTATTCGGGATGGCCCTGCAGGAACAGATGAAAGCTGCGGTCTTGCCGGGCGAACATGTCGACGCCGGCGTCGGCCGCACGGCTGAGAATGCGATAGCCGACGTCTTTGAGCGCGGCTTCCGGGACGTCGTTGCAGCGCGAGTGCGGCACCAACAGCGGCAGCGCCGCGCCGCGCAGCATCGGATGCGGCGCGCCCGGCCGGCATGCGAACACGCCGGAGAGCTTTTGTTCGAACGGGCGGCGCTCGATGCCGTCGGAGTGCAGCACCGCCGCATGAGCGGCAAGGCACGACCAGATGGTAGACGCGGTATGGCCGCGCGCCCAATCGACGACGTCGCTGAGCGCGCCCCAATACGGCTCGTCCTTCAGGTTCTTCGCGCGCGGCTCGGTGCCGGTGACGACGAGGCCGTCGAGGCGGCTGTCCCACAGCTCGCCGAGCCCGCGATAGCGGCCGGCCATGGCGCGGCGCGCCGCCTCGCCGCGCGGCACTTCGGCGATCGCGAACAGCAACAGGCGCACCACGGTGTTGCGCGCACTGGCGCGGATCAGATCGATGAATTGCCGCTCGGTCGCCTCCAGTGCCGCATCCGGCATGTTGTTGATGAGCCCGATGGTGACGCAGTTCGCGTCATGGACCGCGCCGGCCGGCGCCGATGGCGTGGTGTCGAGGAAGAGCGGCATGCGCTTATGCTCCGCGCTCCCCCTACTCGGCCGCGAGCAGCGCCGAGCGTTGGCGCGGCTGCGCCGCGGCCAGCGCCTGATCGAGATCGGCCAAGATGTCGTCGATATGTTCGATGCCGATCGAGAGCCGGATCGTCTCCGGCGTCACGCCGGCCTTGGCCTGCTCGGCCGCCGACATCTGCCGATGCGTGGTCGAGGCCGGATGGCAGGCGAGCGATTTGGCGTCGCCGAGGTTGACCAGCCGCTTGAACAGCTTGAGCGCGTCGTAAAACCGCTTGCCGGCCTCGAAGCCGCCGGCAATGCCGAAGGTCATCAGCGAGCAGGCGCGGCCGCCGAAATATTTTTGCGCCAGCGCGTGGTAGGGGCTGTCGGCAAAGCCTGCGTAATTCACCCAGGCGGCGCGCGGATCGGCGCGCAAAAATTCGGCGACGCGGCGCGCATTGGCGACGTGGCGCTCGACGCGCAGCGCTACGGTCTCGATGCCCTGCAGCAGGAGAAATGCCGCGAGCGGCGCGATCACCGCGCCGGTGGTGCGCTGATAGACGCTGCGGCAGCGCGCGATATAGGCGCCGGCGCCGAAATGCTCGGTATAGACGAGGCCGTGATAGGAGGCGTCCGGCTCGCAAAACATCGGGAAGCGCCGCGCCTGCGCCTTCCAGTCGAAGCGGCCGGAATCGACGATGGCGCCGCCGAGCGTGGTGCCGTGGCCGCCCAAGAATTTGGTCAGCGAGTGCACGACGATGTCGGCGCCGTATTCGATCGGCCGCAGCAGCACCGGCGTCGCCACCGTATTGTCGACGACCACCGGCACGCCGTGGCGGGCGCCGACCGCGGCCAGCGCCTCGATGTCGCAGATATTGCCGGCCGGATTGCCGACGCTCTCGCAGAAGATGGCGCGGGTGTCCTCGTCGATCAGCTTCTCGATTGCCGCGGGCCGATCGGATTCGGCAAAGCGCACCGCAATGCCCTGGCCGGGCATGATATGGGCGAACAGCGTGTAGGTGGTGCCGTAGAGTTGCGGCACCGAGACGATGTTGCTGCCCATCCGGGTGAGATTGAGCAGCGCGTAATTGAGCGCGGCCTGTCCGGTGCTCACGCACAATGCCTCGACGCCGCCTTCGAGCGCGGCGACGCGGCGCTCCAAGACCTGCACGGTCGGATTGGAAATGCGGCTATAGCGGTAGCCGGCAGCTTCGAGGTTGAACAACGCGGCGCCGTGATCGGCCGAGTCGAACTCGTAGGCCACGGTCTGATAGATCGGCACCGCGACCGATTTGGTGGTGGGATCGGTTTCGTAGCCGCCGTGAATGGCGATGGTTTCGCGTCTCATGTTCTCCCGCCGCTTGGTCGAAACGAGCGCAATTGTAGGCCGTTTCGGTTTCTTATCCGTGGCGGGCAAGCCGAACAACACAAGCGCGGCAAATTGGCGAGAATAACCTTAACCGTTTGCCATGCGCGGAGCGCGCCGCGGCGCGATCGTGGATCGAGCCGAAAGGCACACTATGATGATTCAAATTTTAGATAATTTCGCGGCGGAAGATTCACGGTATTCGGCGATCATCGGGCATGGCTCTCATCGACCTGGAACCGAGGCAGCGGCCGGCGCACGGCCGCGACGGCGCCTTGTCCGACTGGGTGCGCGCGCTGCAAGCGACCGCACCGATCGCGCGCCAGAAGCAGCGGCTGTTGCCCTGCGTCATCGAGGACATGGCGCAGCGCCGCGGCGCGGCGCCGGCGCTGCTTGCGCAGGGCGAATCGCTCACCTATCGCGGCCTTGCCGAACGCGCCAACCGCTATGCGCGCTGGGCGCTGGCGCACGGTCTCGGCAAGGACGAAACGGTCGGGCTGTTGATGCCGAACCGGCCCGAATACATGGCGGTCTGGCTCGGTATCACCAGCGTCGGCGGCGTGGTCGCGCTGCTCAACGTCAATCTGCGCGGGGCGGCGCTGGCGCATTGCATCGACGTCGTCGCGCCCAGGCATGCGATCGTCGCCGCCGAATTGTTGGACGCGCACCGCGGCGCCGCGGCGCACATCACCAGCCGGCCGAGGATCTGGGTCCATGGCGGCGATGACGATGCATTCCCCCGCATCGATCGCGAGGTCGAGCGCTTCGCGCCGGCGCCGCTTTCGCCATCGGAGCGCCGCGGCACCAGCATCGCCGACCGGGCGCTGGCGATTTACACGTCCGGCACGACGGGGCTGCCGAAAGCCGCCAATGTCAGCCATCGCCGGCTGTTGCAATGGAGCTTTTGGTTCGCCGGCCTGATGAACACCGGACCCGACGACCGCATGTACGATTGCCTGCCGATGTATCATTCGATCGGCGGCGTGGTGGCGACCGGCGCGCTCCTGGTCAACGGCGGCGCGGTCGTGATCCGTGAAAGATTTTCGGCAAAAAATTTCTGGGACGACGTGTGCGAGTGGGACTGCACGCTGTTTCAATATATCGGCGAACTCTGCCGCTATCTGGCCGGCGCACCCGCCCATCCGCGCGAGCGCGGCCATCGGCTGCGCCTGGCCTGCGGCAACGGTTTGCGCGCCGACGTTTGGCCGCGCTTTGCGGAACGCTTTGCCATCCCGCGCATTCTGGAGTTTTACGCCGCGACCGAAGGCAACGTCTCGCTCTACAACGTCGAGGGCGAGGTCGGCGCCATCGGCCGCGTGCCGTCGTTCTTGGCGCATCGCTTGCCGCTGGCGCTGGTGAAATTCGATGCCGCGACCGGCGAGCCGGCGCGCGACGCCGAGGGTTTTTGCATCCGCTGCGCGGCCGGCGAGAGCGGCGAAGCGATCGGCCGCATCGGCGACGGCGCGGCGCAAGCGGGCGCCGCCTTCGAGGGCTATACCGGCGCGCCGGACACCGCGCGCAAAATCCTGCGCAACGTGTTCGCGCCGGGCGACGCTTGGTACCGCACCGGCGATCTGATGCGCCAAGACGAGAGCGGCTTCTTCTATTTCGTCGACCGGATCGGCGATACCTTTCGCTGGAAGGGCGAGAACGTGGCGACCTCGGAGGTCGCCGCCGCGATCAGCGCGTTTGCCGGCATCGTCGAGACCACGGTTTACGGCGTGGCGATTCCAGGCTGCGAAGGCGCAGCCGGCATGGCGACGCTGGTGCCGGCAGGCACCTTGGATCTAGCCGCGCTGCGCAAACACCTCGCGCAACACTTGCCGGCCTATGCGCGGCCGCTGTTCCTGCGCATCAAGGACCGCATCGAGACCACCGCCACGTTCAAACACAAGACCGCCGACCTGGCGCGCCAGGGCTACGATCCGGCCGCGACCGACGACGCAATCTATTTCGACGATCCGGCGCAGCAAACTTTCGTGCGGCTCGACCGCGCGCGCTACGAGCGCATCCAGGCCGGCATGGTGCGGCTGTAAAGGCTTTTCATCTGATCGTCACTGCGGGAGCCCCGAAGGGGCGACGAAGCAATCCGGGATTCGGCGCACCGAGCCTGGATTGCTTCGCTTCCGCCTTTGCGCTCCACGCTTCGGCGTGACCAAAGCCGCGCCGTAGCTCGCGTAGCGAGCGTAGGCGGGTCGCTCGCAATGACGAAACGAGACCGCTTCCGTCGCCGCCTCACTCCGCCGCATCCGCCTTCGCGATCTCGCGCAGCGCGAAGCGATCGCCTTGCGGCGACATTTCCAGATGCCGGCGATGCAGCGGCACCAATGTCGAGCGGTGGCCGAGGGACACGATCGTGGTCTTCGGCAACCGCTTGGCCAGCATGGCGTAAAGCTCGGCTTCGAGCCTCTCCTCGACCGCAGATGTCGACTCGTCGAGCAACAGCCAGTCCGGCCGCCGCAGCAGCGCGCGGGCCAGCGCCAGCCGCTGCTGCTCACCGCTCGACAGCCGCTGCGACCAGACCTCCTCGTGGTCGAGTTCGCCGGCGAGCGCGCCGAGATGGGCGTCGACGAGCGCGGCGCGGATGTCGTCGTCGCGATAGGTGCCGGGCACCGCCGGATAGGTGACGGCGGCGCGCAGCGTGTCGATCGGAATGTACGGCTTCGGCGGGATCACCATGATGTCGGCGCGCTCCGGCCGTTTGATGCGACCTTCGCCGTAGGGCCAAAGCCCCGATATGGCGCGCAACAGCGTCGACTTGCCCGATCCGGACGGACCAGACACAACGACGCTTTCGCCGCCGGCGAAGTCGAAATGCCTGGCATCGACAATGCGCCGGCCGTCGGGCAGAGCGAGCTCAAGGTCGTCGAGCACGATGTCGCTGCCGGCGGCAATACGCGCCGGGCCGGCGTCGACCAGCGCCTGCGCCCGGTCGATCGCGGCATCGAACGTGTTGAGACGGTCGACCACCGATTTGAATTGGGCAAGGAAGTTATAATAATTGACGAAGAACGTCAGCGAATTCGCTACTTGGCCGAACGCCTGCGCCGTCTGGGTCATGACGCCGAGTTCGATCTTGCCGAGAAAGTAGAACGGCGCGGTGAAGATGAATGGAATAATCGGCGACACCTGGTTGAACGTCTGCCTGAACGCCTGCACTCGCATGCCGCGGAAGATGACGTCGAGATAATTGGCGACCAGGGCACCGAACCGCGAGCCCAAAATGTTCTGCTCGGCGCCTTCGCCGCCGAGCAGCGCCACCTGCTCGGTATATTCGCGCAACCGGGCAAGCGAAAAGCGAAAATCCGCTTCCATGTGCTGGCGCCGGAAGTACAGCCGGATCAACGGCCGGCCGATCAAATGGATGATCAGCGTCCCCGCTGCCGCGTAGATCAAGGCGACCCAGAATAAAAATCCGGGCAGCACGATGTTGGTGCCGGGTAAGGTGAACGATTCCGACAGCGTCCACAGCACGATGGAAAACGACACCAGCGTGGTGATGGTCGAAATCAAGATGATGGAGAAATCGTAGAGCCCAAAGGCTTGAATCGAGCCGTCGGTGCCGCCGTTGATGAAGCGGAAAACGTCCTCGGAAATGCGCTGGTCGGGGTTGTCGGTCTGGCCGGCAACGAGACTGATGCGATAGTGGTTGTGACTATTGAGCCAGCGCGACACGAAATGGTCGGTCAGCCAGCGCCGCCAGCGGATCACCAGCATGTACTGGGTGAAGTATTCGACCACCAACATGGCCACGTAGATGAAGGCCCACGGCATGAACACGAACAAGAGCTGCTGCCAGAACGTATGGGCGTCGCGGTGCTGGATGGCGTCGAACCAGTCGCGGTTGAAGAAATTCAGGCGAACGTTGATGGCGACCTCGGCCTGATTGAGAACGACCAGAAACACCACCATCGCCACGGCGATGCGGCGCTCCAGCGCGGTGAACGGTCGGAACGGCCAGATGCGCGCGGTTCCACTATCCGCGGCGTCGAAGTAGCGGTCGGCAATGCGCATGATCTGCCCGACCGTCCGCGATTGCGCCACCGCATAGACCAGGATCGAGAAGATCGCGACCGCGAGCGGCAGATATTCCGGCGGTCGCTCCAGCGCAAAGGAGGCAGGCCAAAACCCGGTTCGGCCAACGACAACGGCCAAGCCGAAGATGATGGTCTCGGTCGAAAAGATGCCGACGAAAATTTTGAGAAAGCTCGATATCGCGGCGGAACGATAGGTGGTGACGGCGCACAGGAGCGTCACGACGCCGAGAATTGCCGCCGCATAGTTGTGCTCCAGGACCGGCTGCACCAATGCAGCGATCCCGAACAAACCAACGGCGATGCTCAATTGTTTCATGATGATGTCCAGGCGGTTGTTGGCGGCCTTTTGGCGGTCGAGCGGCTCAATATGCCCACGCCGAGCCCGGTTCCATGCTCCGTCGCACGGCATGGGCACGCGGCGCCGCGGCGCTCATTGGGCAGCAGGTTTTAGCGGCTTAGGGCGATGGAGGCCATGCCGCATTCGCGGCGGCGAACCGGCGCAAAGCGGCGGCTGTCACGCGGTGGTGCCGGCGTCGACGGTGAGCACCGTGCCCGAGATGCTGCGCGCCTGGTCGCCGAGCAGGAACTCGACCGCGTTGGCCACGTCGTCGACGTCGGCGAGCCGGCGCAGCGCGCTGCGGCGGATCACGCGCTCGCGCTGTTCGCCCACTAAGCCATGAGTCATTTCAGTGTCCAAAAAGCCCGGCGCCACGGCGTTGACATTGATGCCGAGCCGACCCACTTCGCGCGCCAGCGACCGGGTGAAGCCGAGCATCGCCGCCTTGGTCGCCGCATAGGCGGCAAGGCCGCTATAGCCGGTGAAGCCGATGATCGAGGCGACGTTGACGATGCGCCCGGCCCCTTCCGCCATCATCGCGCGCACCACGTATTTGGTCAGCACGATCGGCGACAACGTGTTCAGGCGCACCAGCTCCTCGATGCGCGCATTGTGCATCGTGGCGAGCGCGCCGTCGTGGCCGACCGCGGCATTGTTGACGAGGCCGTAGAGCGGACCGAACTCCCTGCGCAGATTCTTGACGAGGTCGGGAATGGCGTCGATCTTGCCGAGGTCGAACGGCGCGAAGTGCAGCGGACCGTGCCTGCAGTCCTCGGCCGCGGCGATCGCCTCGGCCATCGGCTTGCTCTTGCCGCGCGCCACCGCGATCACCCGATAGCCGGCCGCCGTCAGCCGGCGCGCTATGGCAAGGCCGAGACCGCGGCTTGCGCCAGTGACGAGGACGTTGCGCGGCTTGTCGCTCATGATCGGCCAGTGCGCTCAAACGCCGCGCCGCGCCAGTTTGCCGGTCGCGGCGACCGCGAGTGCCGGGACGAAGCTGATGGCTGCTGGAACCTTGTGGCGCGGCAGCGCGCCGCGGCAGAGTTTTAGAATGTCATCGCGCAGCTCCGCTTCGTTGCCGGCGGCGGCGGCCGGTGCGGTTAACACGATGTCGGCGACGACGAGCGCGCCGGTGAACGGACTGCGTTTGGCCCGTACCAGCGACATACGCACCCGCGGATGCCGGTTGATGACGGCTTCGACTTCTTCGGGATGAACCTTCAAGCCGCCGACGTTGATGATGCCGCCCTGGCGGCCGACGAAGACATAACGGTCGCCCTGCCGCTCGACCATGTCGCCGCTGTCGACGAAGCCGTCGCCGTCGTGCAGCGCCGCGGTCTTTGCGCCGCCTACGTAACGCAGCGCAGCGCCGGGCGAGCGAATGCGCAAGCAGCCGTCGACGATCTTGATCTCGACGCCGTTGCGAGCGCCGTTAAGGAAGCGCGCGGGAAATCCGGCGCGCCCATCATCCACGGCGAAAACGACGCCCGCCTCGGTCGAGGCATAGGCGTGGCCGATATCGGCGCGCGGGAAAGCGGCGCGCAGGGCGTCGAGAATCGCCTGGTCGGCGATTTCGCCGGACAGGCGGACGTAACGCGGCGCGATCCTGCCGATTTCCGGCGACATCAGCGCGCGGCGCCAATGCGATGGCGTGCCGGAAAGGTGCGTGACGCCATGGCGCGCCAGCCGCGCCAAATGCTCGGCGACGGGCTCGCCGGCGCTCGACAGCACGAGCGAAGCGCCGCCGAGCACGGCGCGCAAAAAAATCTGCAGGCCGCCATAGCGGCGGATGTCGTAGAACGTGCCCCACACGACCGGTTCGGCGGACGCGCTCGGAGCAAGCGCAGCCGTGAGGCCGGCAACGCTATGCGCAACCATCTTCGGCACGCCGGTCGTGCCCGAAGTCAGCAGCACCCATTCGGTGCGCTCGCACGCACGCGGCGGCTCCGCGAGCGGGACGATGCCCGGCGTGCAGACGACGCGAACCGGCAGACCGGCAAGCTGCGGCGGTAAAGTTCCATCGGTCACGACAGCGTCGATTTCGGCGCCTGCGATCAGCGCGCCGAGATGATCGGGATCGACGTCGGGCGGCAAAATCAACAGCCGCCGCACCATCCCGTCGAGCTCGATCAGCGCCAGCGCCGCCGTGAGCTGGCTTGCCGTGACGAGCAGAACCGCGCGCCCGCCCAGGTCCGCGCGCCCGCCGCAAAGGCTCGTTCGACAAACGAGATCGGCAACGCGCACCCTGGCCGCGCGATCGAAGAAGACGGCGTCGGCCGTCGCGCCCGTGAGGCGCGCGCGCAGCGGCTGCGCGTCAGTGAGCGCCGTGCTCATACGCCTTGACGAAATCGCCGACCGTAACCGGGAACTGCACCTCTTCGGCGGTCGTGAACGGATCGAGGCCGAGCTTGTCTTCCAACCGCGCGACCAGCACCGCGATGCCGAGCGAGTCGAGGCCGCAATCGAGCAGCGCCAGATCGTCGTCGAGCGGCGCCAAAATCTTGCCGTGCTCGCGCGCCACCCGCGCCATCTCGTCCATTATGGTTAATTTTATCGACATGATCGCCGCACCTACGCTTTGTTCATTTCGCGCCGGTATAGTCGCGCAACACTTACAAACAAGTTCACGACAGGGTCGTGGTCAACGCGAATGGTTGCTTGCGCGCCGGCAATCCGCTGCCGTCAAATCGCCGATGCCGACGTGGCCGCGATCGTCGCGCTGTTGGCGCGCGGATTTCCGGGCCGCGGCCGTGCATTCTGGCGGCGCGCGCTGCAGCGGCTGGCGGAACACCGGCCGCCGCCCGGCTTGCCGCAATATGGTTACCTCCTGGAGAGCGGCGGCGGCCCGGTCGGCGCGATTCTGCTGATCTGCTCGACCGTGCGCGCCGGCGACGGCTTTACGGCCCGTTGCAATCTGTCGAGCTGGTATGTCGAGCCTGCGTTCCGGTCCTATGCGCCGCTGTTGGTGTCGCGCGCGCTCGCTCACAAGGATGTCACGTATCTGAACGTGTCGCCGGCGCCGCACACCACGCCGATCATCGAGGCGCAAGGTTTTGCCCGCTATTGCGATGGCGTGTTCGTCGCCGTGCCGATGCTCAACAATCTGCTCGGCGGCGAGGACGTCGAGGTGATCGACGCGCAGGTGCAGGCGCAGGCGCTGGTCGAGGTCGACGCGTTCGAGCGCGAGATGCTGCGCCAGCACGCCGCGCTTGGCTGCGTCAGCCTGAGGTGCGTGGCCGCTGGGCGCGCCTATCCGTTCGTGTTCCGGCCGCGTATCGTCAAAAAGATCGTGCCGTGCGCGCGGCTGATCTATTGCCGCGACATTGGCGATCTCGTGCGTTTTGCCGGTCCGATCGGCCGTTACTTGGCCCGGCGCGGCATGCCGTTTGTCATCGTCGACGCCAACGGCCCGGTCGCCGGGCTGGTCGGCGTATTTCGCGGCGGCCGCATGCCGAAATACTTTAAAGGCGCCGAGCGGCCGCGGCTCGGCGACCTCGCCTATACGGAATTCGCCGTGCTCGGCGTTTAAGCGGTCGAGCAACGCTCCATCACAGCGCCAGCGCCTTGCGGGCGGTCGCCGGCCAAGCGGCGAAATCAAGTCCGTGGCTTGCGAACAGCGCCAGCGCCAGCCGATCGAGGCCGAAGGCGACGCAGCCGGTGTGCGCGACTTCCCCGGTCGCGGTGCGGATATTCCACGTCGTGCCGAAATGATCGCGGTGATAGTTGAAGCTCATGCACGCCGTCGGCTGCTCGGCCGAATGCACCGGGATCAACAACTCGAACTTGAGCGCCTGCTCGACCTGGCTTGCCGCCATCAACTGGCCGCCGCGGCCGAAGAACGGGTCGCTGGCGTAATCGATGCGCCAGCTCAAGCCGAGCCGCGCCGCAAAGCCTTCGGCGAGCTTCATCCAGCGCCGGCGAAACTCGTCGACCTGGCGCGGTGTGCCGACGCGCACGTATTCGCGCATGCGGAACGATTGCAGCCGGTCGAGCATTTTCGAGGGCTCGCGGCGGAAGCAATCGCAGGCGACGTCGAACAATAGCCCGTCGGCGGGCATTTGACCGCGGCTGGCGACCACCGGATAGACCGGATAGCAAGCCGCCGGGCTGAGCACGAGGTCGGCGGCGGAAAGTGACGGCGTCCAATCCCCGCCGTCTTCGTGGCGGTCGACCGCAGCGCGAATCTCCGGCTCCGCTCCGGACAGGCAACTCACGCAGCCGAGGAAGTGCGGAAAACTCTTCAGATACCCGGACTTCTCCACTTGCCGGCGGCTCATCACCGGAGGAAACCGCAAGACCTCCGTATTCGGCTCGCGGTACTGCGAGATCAGGGTGGTGAGGCCGTTGATCACCTGCTCGAACGTGGCGGTGCGCGCATAGATGCCGTCGATGCCGGATGGCAACAGCAGCGCATCGGCGATCGAGTCGAGCTTGCGCGTTGTTTCGATCGGTTGCTTGAATGCGACATTCATTGCCGGAACGCCTCCTGTTCGCGCTTTTTCGCCGCCCTGCCCTGTCTGTTCGTTGCCTCTTTCCGCTAATCGCGCAGCGACGCCGGCGTACTGCCGAGCAACGACGCCGCCGCCACATTGGCGAGAATGCGGTCGTTGCTGATCATGATTGGCGCCGAGAGCACGTCGCGCAAATGCCGGCCCATGGTGAAATCGCCGTCGTTGCGGTAACCGGCCAGCCCGCAGGCCTGCATGGCGCTCATCACGGCCGCCACGGCGAGTTCCGAAGCGTTGACCTTGTGCATGTTCATGCCGGCCTGGAAATCGACCGATTCGAGCAGCGCCGGATCGGCCGAGGCCGCCGCGAAGCGCGTCAGCGCCGCGGCGATGAGGCCGCGCAGCGTCCGATGGGTGGCCGTCGCGCGGGTCAAATGTGCCGCGCCGGGCGGCAGCGTGCCGCCCGAGCGGTGCGCCGCCTTGCGCACGAAGGCGCGGGCGCGGTCGAC
>JASHQS010000078.1 GCA_030038995.1 Xanthobacteraceae bacterium | reverse complement strand
GCCTCGGTCACACCGGGCACGCGCTGGTCGCCGGCCGATCGACGCAAGCCATCTACTTTCTGATCGTGACGGCGGCGGTGCTGCGCGTGGCCGCCGCGTTCGAGCCGGCGACCACGGCGCTGCTGCACGCCGCGGCGGCCGCCTGGATCGCGGCGTTTTGGACGTTCGCCGTCGGCTACGGCCCGTTGCTGTCGCAGCCCAGGAGAGCGGCGCGCTGACGGTTTGTCTGAGTGCCGTTCGTCCGCGGCCGCGGCCGCGTGCGCAGCCGGATCGCCTCGCGCGCCGTGTTCTTAAAGTCCCTTGTCCTGAATTTCGGAGTAACCTAATTTACCGCGAGGCGGATGCCAGGACGCAATGCCCGACGAGCCGGAAAGTGAATCGGCAATGCCGCAGCGACATGCCGCCGCGGCTTGCCCGCCGCTGCATTCGGTCACCCCGGGCGGTTTTTTTGCTGACGATGGCGGCCTGGCCAGGGTGTCCGATGACCCGTTGGTATCCGTTGTCATCCCGACGCGCGATCGGCCTCACTTGCTGCGCGAGGCGCTTTGCTCGGTGCGAGCCCAAACCTTCACCGGCTACGAGATCCTGATTGTCGTCAACGGTCCCGACAATCCGCAAACGCCGGCAACGCTCGAGACCGCGCACGCAGCCGACTGTATCGTGGTTCGCGTCGAGCGCGCCGGGATTGGGCCTGCTCTTAACGCCGGCGTGAGGGCGGCGCGCGGCCGCTGGATCGCGTTCCTCGACGACGACGATTTGTGGCTGCCGGACAAGCTCGAGGTGCAGTTGCAAGTCGCCGCGGCGGCCGCCGCCGACTTGGTGTTTTGCGACTTCTCGATGTTCGATGCAACCAAGTCCGTCCCCCATCCGAGATTGCGCCCGCCGCCGCAATTATCGGCCAAGGAGGGCCTCACGCTCATCGATTACGGCCGCGGCTGCAGCCACGCGCTGGTAAGACGCGATGCCATCCTGGCGGTCGGCGGATTCGACGAGTCGATCGCGGCGCCGGATTGGGATTTGTGGATACGGCTGTCGTGGCAATATCGGGTCGCTTGGGCCGATGCCTACCTGAGCGCGCTGCGGCAGCATCGCGAGAACACGTCGAAGCGGATTTCCTGGGCGCGGGTAGCGCTGCGGACCTTGTACAAGTCGCTGCGCACCCTGCCGCCCGAGTTGCGGCACATGCGGCTGCGCATTCTTCGCCGGATGTTGAAGGTCGGCATGAAGGCCGCCGAGGCTTATGTTCGGCACACTTATATTCGGCCGTTGCGCCGGCGCGTCGGCACCGGCAAAGGATAATCGCGAAATTCGCAAATCGATCCACAGGTTAGTTCGGTTTCAAGTTCCGCCCGAGCGGCCGGCTGGAATCCGCAAGGCAAAGCGCCTAATCTCTGCCCGCGACGGGGAAGTGGGTGGCCGGCATGCGTCGATCGATGTCGAGGTGATGCGGCTTGTGGCGGAGCCACATGCCGAACGGCGGATTTGCGACCATGCGCTGACGGGCGGGCTGTGAGATGAAGCATCAATTCGCGGTTCTCATTGTCGTTTATGCCGGTTCTTTTGCTTACATAATTCACCGCTACAGCGACCATCTTCCTCTTAAAAAATATCTTTCCAATCACGTGCTTTTTCTTGCTCCGCTGAATTTCCTATTCACCTATTTCACGGTGGGGACGCAAAAAGCGGTGTTTGCGGCTGACACGGTTCCCGGCCTCGACAAAATCAAAGCCGCCTATCCGCTCATTCGCGAAGAAGCCCGAGCGTTGCGCGATGCGGGTGCTTTTCAACGTCAGTCGTCCGCCGACCAGCCCGGATACAACACGTTCGAAAAGGGCGGTTGGCGGCTGTATCCCTTGAAGTGGTACACCAAGGAATGCGGGCAAACCGCGGTCAAGACGTGCCCCAAGACCTGCGCCATCGTCGACTCGATTCCCGCCGTTCGCTCCGCAATGTTCACCGTGCTGCCGCCCGGGGGACGATTGGGCCGTCACCACGACCCGGTTGCCTCGTCGCTGCGCTATCACCTGGGCTTGCTGACGCCGAATTCCAAAAAATGCGCGCTGACGCTTGATGGCATAGAATATCCCTGGTTTGACGGCGAAGAGCTGCTGTTCGACCAGACTTACCTGCACAGCGCCGTGAACAACACCGACACACTTCGCGTCATACTGTTTTGCGACGTGGAAAAGACGCAACTCAGAACGTTCATGAAGCCCATTGCCGATGCGGTCGACTATGGCATCGTTGCCAAATTTACCGGCGCCGACGATCGGGGCAAGCGCTCGTTCATCTCCACGGCCTATATGCCGATTTATAAATTGCGTTCCTACGTCAAGGAAAAGGTCAAGCCGAGAAGCCTGCTTGCCTATAATCTGATAAAATACGGAAGCATAGCGCTGCTTCTGTTCCTGATATATTCTGTGATCTGATACGAAATCCGGGCAATTAATCGTCATTCCGGCCGCGCCGACGGGTCCGGCGCGAAGTGGCCGGCCCGGCGTGCGCGATTCCGCTATTTGAAGGTGATCAGGTCCGTGCGGCTCAGCGTCGAGGCTGCAGTCTTCAAAGGCTCGTTGGCGGCATTCGCACTGTGCTGATGCAGAATTTGGAACAGCCCGATGGCAACTTCGTAATCCGTGGCGTCCAAACTCGCATCGACGGGAACAACGACCGTGTAACCGCGCAGCGTTGCTCCGACCGAAGTGTAGGTGACCGATCCGCTGACCTTCCAGCCGGTCAGGATGAGCGTGGTGATCCCTTTGGCCTGCAGCGCCTGGTCGAGGTCGGTATTGTAGAACCTGTCCTGAGCCTGACTTTCAATCCTGATGTCGCCGGGCGCCGGGAGAACTTCCGGCAGCCACTTCGACATGGTTGGCGCTCGCGTCCCATACGCAATGGTGACGCCGGCCGTTCGCGCCCGCGCCAGCAGTGCGGAGATCGCCGGCACCATTTGCCCCGTGCAATTCGGTTGACGCGTGCAAATCGGATCGACGATGTCGAATATGAGCAACGCCGTCGTCGCGGGGTCGAGCGCCACTGCGACCGGATCCGGCGGTGACGGCATTTGCAGTGTCAGCGGCGGCTTGCTCATGGGGAAAATTCCGATTGCGGCGGCGCCGCGCCGCTCGCTTATCGCCGGCACAACGCTGCTTGTCGGAATGATAATACGGATGCCGATGGAATATAGAAGACCCGGAGGTCGCGACGGGCGGTGGCCGGGGCTTAAAGCCCGCCGCCCGCTGCCGTGATCAGGTGGTGCTCAGTGTCGAGCGCGACTTGGACACGATATTGGACACGATAATCGGCAACAGCGGAGCCAGCGGCGGCGCCGGCTCGCCAGTCGGGCGCTCGACCAAAACCGGCGGCGCCGGGGCGACGCGGTTACGGCCCTCGGCTTTGGCGCGATAGAGCGCGCGGTCGGCGCTCACCAGGAGCGATTCAAGCGTCTGTCCCGCCTCGCTCGCCATGGCGAGACCGACGCTCACGGTGGGATGCGAGACCAGTCCTTCCACCCGCAGCGCTGCAAATCCGCGCCGCACCGTTTCGGCGATCTGCAGCGCCCGCGTCATGTCGGCGCCGGGCAGCATGCAGGCGAACTCGTCGCCGCCCATCCGCGCGAACAGGTCGTCGGCGCCCATGACCGGTTTGACGAGCCGGGTGAGGCCGCGCAGCACCTGATCGCCGGCATGATGGCCGGCGCCGTCGTTGATGTCCTTGAAGCGGTCGAGGTCGAACAGCAGGAGCGCCACGGGCTGCCGGTCGGCGAGCGCGGCATCCAGGAGGCGCTCGCCGCGGTCGAAGAAGCCGCGCCGGTTGGCAATGCCGGTCAGCGCGTCGGTGAGCGCCGCTTTTCTTTGCTGCAACTCGACGCGTTCCTTGGTCATGCACACGCGCAGGAAGGCCAGCGCGAAGGTCGTGCACAGCGCCTCCAGCGCCACGACGGAGATGAATAGGCGCGGCCCTCCGCCCATGGTCCCCATGGCGCCCACTGCGCCTACTCCGCCCACTGCGCCCCCGACGCCCGGCGGCAGCGCGCCGGCCAGCGGGATCCGCGCCAAGAGAAAGCCCGCATGGATGACCAAGAGCGCCAATGTCGGCCAGCGCGACAGCAGCTCGGGATCGAGCCCGCGCCACACTTCGCGCGCGTTCATGAGCACGTACGCCGCCAGGATGGCCGAGAGCACGACGAGGCGCGCGTGCGGC